>JBMOOR010000239.1:0-7826 GCA_049324555.1 Pseudomonadota bacterium
TCAGCGCTCGCCCTATAGGCGCCTGGCGATGCGACGCCGTTCGTCGTCGAGCCGTCCCAGATCAAAATCTCGCCGGTGTTCGCAATCGGCGCGCGGTGAACGACATTTCCCGCTGCGTCGCGGATGACGAGTTCGACGTGGTCGGCGCTTGCGTCCGCTTCCGCGCGCAATGGCGTCGGCGCGCCGTCGAAGAGGAGCGGCGCCCCTCGCGCTTCCGCCTCACGCCCGATCCAGCTCGCGTATCGATCGATCCCTGCGCCGGACAGGCCCGACGCAATTTGATCGAGGCGCGCATTGGCGTTGACGAGCTCCTCCACCGTCGAGAAGCTCGCAAGCTGCGCGACGAATTGCGTTGAATCGAGCGGGCTCAGGGGGTCCTGATGGCGCAATTGCGCGGTGAGGAGCGTCAAAAAACTTTGGAAGTCGGCGCTCGTCGCGGCGGACGCGGGTCCCGCAGCGGAAGCGGTCCTCGCCGCGGCGCTCGTAATCGTGTTGTCTGTCGCAATCATCGCTCCTCCGGGGCTCTACGCAATGACATCAAAACCCTCTCGCACGGCGAAGGCGGCGTAATCGTCGAAAGCGGCGCTCGCATGGTTCGCCCAATGCTGTTGCGTCCGCGCGCGCGGCGGCGGCTCGTCGCCGCCTTGCCGGCCGCCGCCGAAGGTCATGTCGACTTCGCCGAATCCGTTGCGTGCAAGTTCGCTCTTGAAAATGTCGATGTGTCGGCGAAGGAGATCGAGCGTTTCGGCGCGATCGGCGTTGACGACCGCCCTGACAGCGCCGGTTTCATCGCTGACGAGATCGATGCTGACGCTTCCAAGCTCCGGCGGATCGAGACGGAGTTCGATCGAGCCGTCGGCGGCTCGCCGCGAGGCGACAACAGTGATCGCCGGGGGCGAGGCTTCCTTCGTTCCGGCGGCGCTCTGAAGCGCAATGCCGATCCGGCGATCGACGCTTGTCTCGATACCAGGCGGGGCATTCGCTGCGACGGCCGCAGCGACGGGGGCGTTTGCGCTCCTCGCATCAGTCGAAAGATAGGCGTCGTCGGCGCCAAACGGCGTCGGCTGGAGAGCGGAACGCGCCGCATCGAATCCGCGATCGTCAAAGCCGTTGATGGCGCGACTGGAAATATCCTGATCGACTAACGGCGAGCCTGGCCGAGCCGCAGACGCATCTTCCGCCTGCTGAGAAAAGAGAGGGCGGGATTGCGCCGGCCCTGCACGGCCCTCGACTGTATTTTCGGCTGTCGATGCGTGGGCCGGCTCGGCCGCAGTTTCCGTTTGCAGCGCTGTGGCGACGGCGCGAACTCCCGACCCTCCACGGAATTCCGCGTCGATCGCCGCGGATTGCCCGCTGTCGACTGCGCCCGCAGGCGGCCGTGCGATGGGGGCGGGAGGAAGTTCGGCGCCGACGACAATAGGAATCGGCGGCGACGCGATGGCGGCGTTCTGCAGACTGTCGCCAGGCGGAATCACTCCTGCGCCCAACTCATCTTTTTCGCTGTCGGGCTCATCGGCATCCGCGATCGCGGACGCCGCCGCCAGGAAGACATTTTCAAACGCAGCCCCTGACTCATTCGTTGCGCCAGCGCCGGTTAATCCGAAGTCGCCGGCCCGCCCGATCGGACCAATTTGACCAGAGCCGTTAATGACTTTGACGAATGCATCGGCGGAGAGGGACATGCGTCGATACAACCGTAGATAACTTATTATTCAGTTACCGCAACTATAGAGGGAGACGGTAAGGCAATCGGAGGCGAACGTTTTGATGCGGGCATTGATCGAGGCTGCTGCGGCGGCAGGCGGCGCGAGGTTCTCGCGCGCGCCAGATAATCCTGGTACGGAGGAAACACGCGAGGCCGCCGCCGAGTTTGAGGCGGTGTTTGTCGCGGAAATGCTGTCGCACGCAGGATTTGAAAAGGCGCTCGCGTCAGAGGCCGGCTTCGGCGGCGAAGCGATGTCGGGACTGCTCCTTGAAGCTTACGCTAAAAATATCGTCGAGCGGGGAGGTTTCGGGCTCGCCGACGCAATCGCCCGGCGAATTGCGCAAGAAGGGCCGCAAAATGCCGATTGAACGGATGCGAGGGACAATCCGCGATCTCGCCGCGCTCCTTGAGCGGGAGATGCGCGAAATCCGCCTGCGCAATTACGAGCGCCTCGCGGCGATCCTGCGCAGGAAAGAAGCGCTCGTCGCCGAGTGCGAAGAATTTCTCGCCGATGCGATGCTCGGAAGCGAGGCGGGCGAGCTTCTGACGGAATTCGAACAGATGCGGAAGAAAGCGGAGGAGAATGCAACGCTCCTCGCGGCGATGCGACAGGGTTTTGCTGACGCGCGCGCGCGGCTTGAAGCATTGCATCAGTCAGACTCGAAGTCCGGTTTATATGCGCAAGGCGGCGGCGAAATTCGCGCTCGCGCGCCCCACGGCGTTGGAAGGCATGCCTGACCGCGTTCGCGTTAACTTGTTATTATCGCGATGGTTGTATCAAATTATTCAGACCACCGACGGTGGTCTCGCGGTCGAGGCAGAACGGCTCGCCGCGGGCTCTCACGGCCGGAAGACGCCGGCGAAACGCAGGCGGCCGACATATCGCTATCGAGGTCGGATTTGTTCGAGTTCAGCAAAAGTTGAAACCCCCAGAAGGAAGAATCCCATGGCAAGCATCCAGACCAACAATGGCGCCGTTGTCGCTCTGCAGAACCTGCGCATCGTCAACAAGAATCTCGCGACCGTGCAGGAACAGATTTCAACCGGCAAGAAGATCTCCAACGCCAAGGACAACGCGTCGATCTTCGCCATTTCGACGATCATCAAATCCGACGTCGAAGGCTTCAAGAAAATCTCAGATTCATTGAATCTCGGCACCTCGACTGTCGCTGTTGCGCGCGGCGCGGCCGAACAGGTGACGAGCCTTCTCAACACCGTCAAAGGCCTCATCGTCCAGGCGCAGGAATCGAACGTCGACAGGACGAAAATCCAGACCGACATCACGCAGCTGCGCAACCAGATCAACTCGATCGTCGGCGCCGCGCAGTTCAACGGTCTTAATCTCGTCAGTGGTTCCGGCACGGTCGACTTTCTTGCTTCGCTCGACCGCGATTCATCCGGCGCCGTGACCGCCAACCACATCACGGTCGCAAAACAGAGCCTCGAAACCGCGGCGGGCGCCGCTGTTGCGGGTCTTGCCTCGACGACGACCGGCGTCAACGGCGCGGGCACAAGCGCCGCCCAACTCGTCGCGGCGGGCAACAGCTTCACGCTCGACATCGAAAGCGGCGCGACCTTCACGGCGGGCGACGTCTATGAGGTTCAGATCGACGGCCGCAAGTTCGAGTATGTCGTCCAAACAGGCGACGATCACGACGATGTCGGTCAGGGCGTCACCAATCTCATCAACGCCGCGGGCCTTTCAGGGGTTACGGCGACGTTCACTGCGGGCGGCGCGGGCGTAGACGCCTCGATCGCCATCGCGAATGCGAGCGGCGGGACCGTTGAAGTGCAGGCGAGCGCGAATGACGGGACGGGCGGCGGGCTCGCCGCGCTCGCCTCGATCGACGTCAGCACGTCCGCAGGCGCCGTTTCGGCGCTCAACGCGATTGAAGGCCTTATCCAGACAGCGGTCAGCGCCGCCGCCGAATTCGGTTCCGCCCAGAAACGCATCGAGATTCAGAACGAGTTCGTGTCGAACCTCGTCGATGCGCTGAACAGCGGCATCGGCGCCTTGACGGACGCCGACCTTGAAGAGGCTTCGGCCCGGCTGCAGTCGCTTCAGGTGCAGCAGCAATTGGGCATTCAGGCGCTGTCGATCGCCAATCAGGCGCCGCAATCGATCCTCGCTCTCTTCCGCTAGACAATAAAGGCCCGGGGCGGCGCGCCGCCGCCCCGGGCGCTCTCCATCATTCGCCGCGAAAATTGAAAGGCCGGACCGATGTCGCAATCCGCATTTGCGCAAAGCGCCTATACGCGAGCGATGATTGCAACCGCCGGGCCGCGCGCGATTGAGGCTGAAGCATTTGAAAAAATCAATGCCGAGATGTTGCGCGCCTCGCGCAATCAAGGCGCCGATCACCCCGCTTACGTGAGGGCGCTTTCCCGAAATCTCAGTCTGTGGACCATTCTCGCCGCCGATGTCGCACGGAGCGACAATCCTCTCCCGGAGAACACCAAGGCGATGATCTGGAAGATTGCGGCTTTCGTTCGCCGCCGCACGCAGGAACTAATGCAGGCGGGAGCATCCGCCGACGTCGCCGCGCTCATCGAAATCAACATGAACATGATCGCCGGATTAAGGCCGGAACAGCAGGGAGACCCGGCGTGACCGGTCTCGTTCTCAAGCTGAAGCCGCATGAAAAATTTCTGATCAACGGCGTCGTGCTGCAGAATGGCGATCGCATGGCGCGCCTTCGCATCAGGACCGCTGGCGCATCCGTCCTGCGTCTTCGCGATGCGATGCACCCGGAGGAGGCCGTGACGCCGCTCAAGAGGATCTATTATATCGCCCAATTGGCCGTCGCCGGCGCGGCTGATGAATCGAAGGCGTGCGCGGAAATCCTTGATCGCCTCGCGTCGGCGCATGCGGAAGCGGCGACAGACGAGGCGCAAGCCTCGATCATGGAGGCGAGGGAAGCCGTCGCAGCGGGAAAGCTTTTTGCGGCGATGCGAACTCTGCGGACGCTCTTCGCCGGCGAGCAAACGACTTCCAGGCCGCAGGAAGCGATCGCGGCGCGCTGATCGCGCTCATGGTTTTTCATTAAATATATTTTTTAGCGCGGCAAATCCCTCCTGCGGTCCGCCATCGCCGATCACGGTGAAGAACCGGTCGAGCGCCGGCCATGTCCTGATAGCTTGGTCAAGCTGCGGGTCGCTGCCGGCGGCGTAAAGGCCCGCCCTCACAATCATCTCCGCCTCTTCATAGGCCGCAAGGAGGGAGCGCCCCTGCCGCAGCAGCGTATTCTCCTCATCGCTCGCTGCAAAGGGCAGCGAGCGAGAGACACTGCGGCGGACATTGACGGCGGGGAAGCGGCCGCGCTCGGCGATCGCGCGATCAAGGACGATATGTCCGTCAAGAACGCCGCGCACGATGTCGGCGACCGGTTCGTCCATGTCGGAGCCTGCGACCAGCACGGAAAAGATCGCTGTGATGTCGCCTTCGCCGGGAGCACCCGGGCCCGCGCGTTCGACGAGCGAAGCGATCGCGTGAAACGTCGACGGCGGGTAGGCGTGAAGCGAAGGCGGCTCGCCAGCAGCGAGCGCGAATTCGCGGTGCGCATCGGCATAGCGCGTCAGGGAATCGAAGATGAGCAGCACATGCTTGCCGCGCGCCCTGAAATATTCCGCGGTCGCCATCGCAAGGCGCGCGCTCTGGCGTTTGGCGAGCGCGGATTCGTCCGAGGTCGACGCGATGACGACCGCGCGTTCAAGTCCCTGCGGCCCAAGCGTGTCTTCAACGAAGGCGCGTACTTCCCGGCCGCGTTCCCCGATAAGTGCAAGAACGCAGACATCAGCCTCGACATGCCTTGCAAGACTTCCGAGCAGCATCGATTTGCCGATGCCAGATCCCGCAAAAAGACCGACGCGCTGACCGCGGCATAGCGGAAGGAATGTATCAAAAACGGCATGCCCCGTCGCGATCCGCTCGCCGATGCGCTTTCGCAACGGCGCTGCTGGCGGCGCCGCATCGAGCGGAAATTCATCGGCGCCCGATCGGGGCGAGGTTCCGTCAATCCGTTTGCCGCGCCAGTCGAGCACAGAGCCGAGCCAGTCGTCGCTCGGGGAGATTGTTGTCGCTCCGCGATCGATGAGAACCCTGTCTCCGCAAGCAACGCCTTTGGCGGGACCGAAAGCGTAGGCGACGAGGTGGCGCCCGTTGACGCCGATGGTTTCAGCCGAGAGCCGTTCGCCATCTGCGGGCTCGATAACAAGCCTGTCGCCGAGGCGGCCGACGCTGGAAAGGCCCGCGACGACGATCCGCGATCCGTCGACGGAAACGACGCTGCCGAACCAGGAGGGGGCGAGACCGGCCAGAAGCCCTTCAAGGTTTTGAGAAAGCGCTGAGCGATCCATGATGGTTGTTGTTAGGATTTAATTCAACTTATACGAGTATTTCTGCCGGGATATGGTTAAGGACGGGTGAAATGCCGACCGGTCACAGCATCTTTTCAATTGCGGGCGCCTTGGCCCGCCACGCCGCGGCGCGGCAGGCCGTCATCGCCGAGAACGTCGCGAATGCAGATACGCCGGGTTTTCGCGCAAAGGACCTCGAGCCCTTCGCAAAAGTCTTCGATGCGGCCGCTGCGGCGGGCGAGGGCGCGACATTCCGTAGGGAGGTCGTCGAAAGTCTTGGGAGCGCATCGCCGAATGGCAACACCGTGTCGATCGAAGATCAGATGATGCGCGCCGCCGAAGCGAAGCGCGATCATGACCTCGCCACGACGATCTATGCGAAATCGCTTTCGATGCTGAAAGCCGCGCTCGGCGGGCGGCGCTAGGAGCGGGTCATGAATCCTTTCGCAAAGATATCGGCTGTCGTTTCCTCGGGCCTGCGCGCTCAGGCCTACCGGATGCAGCTTGCATCGGAAAATCTCGCCAACGCCGATACGCATGGCTATCGCCGTAAGCTGGTCGCTTTCGACAGCGTCTATGACCGCGCATCGGGCGGCGACATCGTCCGCGTCGGCCGCGTCATGCTCGATCAGGCGGAGTCTGCGAGAATCTACGACCCTACCCATCCGCTCGCTGACGAAGAGGGTTACGTCGCGATGTCGAACGTCAAACTGATGACGGAACTCGCCGATGCGCGCGAGGCCAATCGTTCATACGAGGCCGGGTTGCAGATCGTCCGCCAGGCCCGCGACATGTATGCGGGGCTCCTCGATATTCTGAAGCGCTGAGGGAGAATAGGATGAAATTTCATGGACTCCAGGCTGCGCAATCCTACGCCGCCGCCAGATCGGCTTTTGGGCCCGCGCCGCCTGCATCTCAGAAGAATGCAGGGAGCGAAGGTGCGGCTTTCGAGGCGCTTCACCAGCTCGCGGGCGCGGTTGCGAAAGGCGAGGAGGCGTCGGTCGCCTACATGACCGGCGGCGCCGACCCTCATTCGGTCGTCGAGGCGATGGCGGCGGCGGAGCTTGCAATCGAGACCGCGACAACGATCCGCGACAAGGTCGTCGAGGCCTATCAGGAAATCCTGAGGATGCCGGTCTGAGGGCGCGCCATGGCTGAAAGCGACATTGTCGATCTCATGCGCACATTTCTGTGGGCGGGCGTCCTCATCGGGGCGCCGCTGATGATCGCCGCGCTTGTCGTCGGCGTTCTCGTCGGGCTCTTTCAGGCGCTGACCTCCATTCAGGAAATGACTCTGACTTTCGCGCCGAAACTCATCGTCATGCTGATTGTCTTCTGGCTGACGGCGGGGCGCATGGGGCGCATCCTCGTCTCGCTCTTCGATGACAAAGTCATTCCGCTAATCGCCGGCGGATGATCAAAAATGACGACAACCCTGCAAAACGGAAGGATGAAAACCGCTGGCGTATTTGACGGCTTGTCGGCGCTTGCAGCGCGCAGCCGATCGACCGCGATCCTCGCGCTCGGCCTCATGGGCGTTATTGCGCTGATGGTCCTGCCGGCGGCGCCGATTGTGCTCGACATCGGCCTTACGCTCTCTTTCGCCGTCGCGATTCTCGTTTTCACCGTCACGATTTTCATCGAGCGGCCGCTCGATTTTTCCGCTTTTCCGACGATTCTTCTCGCCGCGTTGATGCTGCGCCTCGCGCTCAACATCGCCTCGACAGGGCTGATCCTCGGCGAAGGGCATACGGGGCCTGACGCC
>JBMOOR010000240.1:0-1807 GCA_049324555.1 Pseudomonadota bacterium
CTCCCCCACAGGGCAGGACAATCGCATAGGCGCGGCGCACTCTTCTCCCCTCTCCCGCTCGCAGGGTCAGACCATGCGTCTGACGGGGCGGGGGTGAGGGTCCGTATGCGGAGAAATCCGCCCTTGGTGACGCCCCCTCACCCTGCCCTCTCCCGCAAGCGGGAGAGGGTTTGGAGCCATATGCGATAGCCCTTCCCCACAGGGGGAGGGGGGAAGGAAGACGGCGCCTACTCCGCCGCTTCCGTCTCCAGCGCCAGCGCGTGCAGCTCTCCGCCCATCTTGCCTTTCAGAGCGCGATAGACGAGCTGGTGCTGCTGCACGCGGTTCTTGCCGTTGAATATCCTGGAGACGATGCGCGCGCGGTAGTGGTCGCCGTCGCCAGCGAGATCTTCGATTTCGACTGTCGCGTCGGGCATCGCATCCAAAATCATCTTTTTGATGTCGTCGGCTTTCATCGGCATCGCTGGGGTCTCCGGAGCTTTGAGCGCATTCATGTAATCGGGAAGCGCGCGGTCATGCATGTCGGCAAGGTCGAGAAGCGCGATTGCGTCGCCCCCCTCATTGGAAGAAACGTCGAGGCGGAGGAAATTCCCGCCGAAACGGCCGATTTTTGACGCCTGCACGCCCGCCATCGCCGCTTTCAAAAGCAGCGTATCGCCGGCGCCCGGCGCGCAGGCGACAAGATAGCGCCCCTGATCTTCGCCGAACCAGTAGGCGGCGCGACGCGCCTTGACCGGCGTCTTCAAATCGAGCCCCTCGCCCGCGGCGAGCGCCATTTCCGCGGCGGCGACGAGAATGCCGCCGTCCGACACGTCGTGGCAGGCGGTGATGAGCCCTTCGGCGATCAGTTTGCGGATCGTCTCGCCATTGCGCCGCTCGGCGTCAAGATCGACGTGAGGCGGGGCGCCCGCTTCAACGCCGAAGAGTTCGCGCATGTAAAGCGACTGGCCCAGGTGCCCCCGCGTGATGCCGACAGCGATCAGCTCATCGCCGGCGAGCGCGCCGCCGATGCGCACGGCTTTCGTCGCGTCCTCAATGACGCCGACCCCGCCGACCGCGGGCGTCGGCGGAATGGCGACGCCGTTCGTCTCATTATAAAGCGACACGTTGCCTGAAACGACCGGATAGCCGAGCGTTTCGCAAGCCTCCGCCATGCCTTCGACGGCGGCGACGAATTGCGCCATCACCTCGGGACGTTCGGGGTTTCCGAAATTGAGGCAGTCGGTAATCGCGAGCGGCGCCGCGCCAATCGCACAGATATTGCGGTAACTTTCCGCGACCGCCTGTTTGCCGCCTTCATGCGGATCGGCTTTCACATAACGAGGGCAAACATCGGTCGTCAGCGCAAGGCCGCGGTTCGTTCCATGGATGCGCACGAGCGCGGCGTCGCCGCCTGGCGCGATCACCGTGTCGCCCATGACGGTCGTGTCGTACTGTTCCCAGATCCAGCGCCGCGAACAGAGATCGGGCGACTGCATGAGCGTTGCGAGCGCTGTCAGCGTCGAGACGGCGCCCGGCCGATCCGCGAGATCGACCGTTTCCTCGTGCGATTCAAAAGAGGCGAAGTCGACGATGTTGATTTGCTTGAGATTTCTGGCCGCTTCTTCAAGCGGCTCGAAAGAAGCGGTCTCGTCAGGCTTCAGCCGGACATAAAGCCGCGCCTCACCGGCCGCCGTCGTGGCGCCGATCGCATCGACGCCCGAAAGCGCCGTGACGCGGTCGTCGATCAGCGCCTCAATGATCGTCTTCAATTCCGCTTCGGATTTCCCGCGCGCTTTCAGCGTGACGAGAGCCTCGCGAATGAGAA
>JBMOOR010000240.1:1817-7783 GCA_049324555.1 Pseudomonadota bacterium
GAGAACGGTCCTGTCTTCGAGCGGCGCCGGTTTTTGGAGGATCGCTACCGGGCGGTCGTAACTCGGCGCGGCGTCGGCGAGCGGCGCGACAGGAAGATCGGCTTCAATCTGTCCTTTGTGTCTGATGACGAGCCGGCCTGTGTCCGTCGTCTCGCCGATGACGGCGAAATCGACGCCCCATTTGTCGAAAATCTTTTTCGCCGCTTCCTCGCGCCCGGGCTTTAAAACCATGAGCATGCGCTCCTGGCTTTCGGAGAGCATCATCTCGTAGGCCGTCATCCCCTCTTCGCGCTGGGGAACCTTGTCGAGGTCGAGATCGAAACCGCCGCCGCCCTTCGCGGCCATCTCAACGGAAGACGAAGTGAGACCCGCCGCGCCCATGTCCTGAATGGCGACGATCGCGTCCGACGCCATCAGTTCGAGACAGGCTTCGAGAAGCAATTTCTCCGTGAACGGATCGCCGACCTGCACCGTCGGCCGCTTTTCGTGGCTTTCGTCGTCAAATTCGGCTGACGCCATCGTCGCGCCGTGAATGCCGTCGCGCCCGGTCTTCGAGCCGACATAGACGACGGGATTGCCGCTCCCGCGCGCGGCGGAATAGAAAATGCGATGCTTTTCCGCAACGCCGACCGTCATCGCGTTGACGAGGATGTTGCTGTTGTAGCCTTCGTGGAAATTCGTCTCGCCGCCGACCGTCGGCACGCCCATGCAATTGCCGTAGCCGCCGATGCCGGCGACGACGCCGGCGACGAGGTGGCGCGTTTTGGGATTGTCCCATGAGCCGAACCGCAGCGCATTCATGTTGGCGACGGGCCGCGCGCCCATCGTGAAGACGTCGCGCATGATGCCGCCGACGCCGGTCGCTGCGCCCTGATAAGGCTCGATGAAGGAGGGATGGTTGTGGCTCTCCATCTTGAAGACGGCCGCAAGACCGCCGCCGATGTCGATGACGCCCGCATTCTCGCCCGGCCCCTGGATGACCCACGGCGCTGAAGTCGGCAGCTTCTTCAGGCGCCGGCGCGAGGATTTGTAGGAGCAGTGCTCCGACCACATGACCGAAAAGACGCCGAGTTCGAGAAGGTTCGGCTCGCGCCCGAGATGTCCTTTGACGCTTTCGTATTCGTCGGACGTGAGGCCGTGCCGGGCGATGAGTTCAGGGGTGATCATGGTCATGAAAGGGTCCGCTTGAATTGAAGCGCCGCTTCCATAGGGCGGTTAGGCCCCCCGCGCAAACCCGTCGCGCAAATCTGTCGTCGGCGCCCGGTTTTTGTGACCGGCCCGCCTTCCCCTGCCCGCGGGTCAGGGCTTGCGGGCGTAGACCCTTACATAGTCGACATACATATAGGCGTTTTCGGGCGTATTCGCCGACACCTCGCCAGCGTCCATCGCGAGATTGACCAGCACGTAAAATGGCTGGCGAAACTCTTCCGTCGTCGGCGTCCGCCAGATTTCCTGGCGGTTGAAATAGAAGATCATGACGTCTTCCTCGATGCTGACGCCATAGGTGTTGAAGCCGTTGGAGAGCGCGTTGTCCGGAACCTTGTGGGTGTAGGACTGGTTGATGACCGCGATGTCGGGCGTCCGCGGATAGACGTGAATGGTCGCCTCAAATTGATTTGGCCTCAGCCCATGCTGTTCGAAGATGTCGACTTCGGCCGTGAACCGCGTCCGGTCGACGCCGATCAGCCAGAATGCCGGCCAAAAGCCGTCGCCCGTCGGCAGCATCGCCCGGATTTCGAAATATCCGTATTTCTGGGCGAACCCCTGATCGCAGGTGTTGCGCATCGAGAGGAGGCCGGACATCCACCCGCTCGCCGGGTCCTTGCGCGCCTCGATCCGCAAAAGGCCCCTGCGCGTCATGAACGGAAAATCGCGCGAGGGATCGACAAAAACGGCTGAGCCGAAATCGCCGTTCCACGGCGTGTGCGCGATCCACGCGCTGTCGCATCGCCGCCCGGACGCGTCGAGTTTGCGAAAGCCGTCTTCATAGGTCATCCGGTATTGGCCAAGATCGATGTCAGGCGCCGCCGCAGGCAGTGCGTCGATCGCCGCGGGAAATTCGGGTCCCGCGCAGGATGCGGCGGCGAGAAGCGCTGAGGCCGTCGCCGCTTTCCAGAAAGCGCGTATCTTGTTCATCTGGTCTTGCACCTTTCGAGCCGAGCCGCGTCGCCCGTTTCAATGCGGCTTGTGAAAATAGTACTGCCGATCCTCGGGGCGGAAATAATAACGCTGCTTTTCGTCGACCTTGACGATAGCGAAGCTCAAAATGTTGGCGCGCGCATCCATCAGCCTCTGCGCGACAGCGCGCACGGCGCCTCGCGTCGTGACGCACCATTCAATCACCAGCACCGTGAAATCGGCCGCTGCGGCGATCACGCTCGCCTCGGGCTTTGCAAAGACCGCCGGCGTATCGATGATGATGTAATCGAAATCCGCGCGCAGTTTTGCGAGCGTCCCTTCAAAGGCGCCAAGATCGAATTCATCAAACAGCTTGACGCCGCTCTTGAACTCGATGAGCGAGACGCCGCAGACTTTTTTCGCAGGTCTCGCTTCATATTCAGCGATTGCGCCCGGGCTCTGGGCGGTCAGCGCCTTTCCTCTCAATTCGCGCACGAGATCGCCCGCGTTGGCGTCGACAGCAGGCTTTGGCTGAGGCTCCTGCGCTTCGATCCGCAGCGGCTCGCCGGCGCTGACGCGGTTCGAGAGAAGAGGCGCGTCCCCCGCCTTCATCTCGCGCTCGTCTGAAGCGGATTCGAAATACTGGCGGCCTGCGTTCATGAAATTGATGAAGGCGACGCGCTTGCCGCCGCTCGACAAGAGGCTCGCGAACGCAAAGGCCGTTGTCGTCTTTCCCTCGCCCTTGAAGGCGGAAGCGAAAGCGATGGCGACGGGCCCTGTCGTTTCGCGCTCGGCGGCTTTCAGGCGCAGCCGCAGGTCGCGCAACGATTCCGCAAAGGCTGAATCCGGCTCATCCATGATGTATCGCCGCACGACATCGTCGCTCTTGCGATGCCTGAAAAGCAGCCGCGACTGAATCCGCGGGATCAGCACAACCGGCGCCGACGGGCCGAATTCGCGCCTTACGTCGTGCGTGTTCTTGATCCTTGTGTCGAGCGCCTCGGCGGCGAAGGATGACGCGCCGCCAAGGAGCAGGGCGAGGAACAGCCCGCCTGCAAGAAGCAGCTTCTTCTGCGGCTTGGAGGGCTTTTCGGGGGGCTCCGCCGCCGCAATGATCCGCGCGTTTGCGTCCGAAAGCCGGTCGCGCTCGTTCAGTTCTTTCTGGCGGTTGAGAAGCGCCTCGTAAACGCCGCGCGTCGCTTCGATGTCCCGTTCGAGTTCAAGCAGTTTGACGCCCGCCGCATTGTTCGACGCGAGTTCGCTTTGCCCTTCCTGCATGCTCTCCTCTAGAGATCGCACCTGGGCTGCGGCGAAGCCGACTTCCGAGCGCAGCCCCTCGACGATGCGTCGGATTTCACTATCAAGCTGCGCGTCAAGTCCGGCCGACTCTTCGGAGATTTTCTTAAGATCTGGATGCTTTTCGCCATAGCGCACATTGAGTTCAGCGCGCCGGCGCGAGATTTCCGCCTGCTGGCGGCGGAGATCGGCGATGACAGGGGAACTCAAGACCTCGCTGATCGATTCGACCGGCGCGTCCGAACTTGCGAGATTGCTGACCGTGTGGAACCGGGCGCGGAGGCTCGCAAGATTGGTCCTCGCCGCGGCGAGTTCGGTTGCTATCCCCGAGAGCGCTTTTTCCGAGAACGAGGAGCCCGTGACGTCGACAAGCCCCTGCTCTGCCCGGTATTGCGCGGCGGCTTCTTCCGCCGAGCGGACCTCGACGCGCAGCGTCGCAAGGCGCGCGTCGATCCACTTGTTCGCCTGGCGCAGCGAGCTGTACTGCGCCTCAAGCTGCTGGAGGATGTATTCCTCGGCGTAGGTGTTGGCGATTTTCGCGGCCTCCGCCGCCGAAGGGCTCGAGTAACGTATCTTGATCAGAAACGTGTCTCCGACACGAAGGATTTCAAGATTCTTGAGGATCTGCTCAATCCGTCGATTGGTCGGCCGGACCAGTTCCTTGGAAGCGGGATCGAGCGAAGGTCCGCTTTCGATCTTCTCGGGCGTATCTGCGGACATCGTCGGCTTGATCGCCTCGGCGGCGACAGCCGCGACGATCCCCGCCTCGTCGGGCTTGGCGATTGCGTGATCTCCCGCGACGGCGCCCGCTTCTTCGTCGCCCGCGGCGATGTTCGGCGTCGTCAATTTCTGCGACGACTGGAGATCGGCGAGGTCGGCCGCAACTGCGGCGAGCCGGCGAGCGAAGAAGTCTTTTTCCTCCTCCGCACCGTCTTCGCTGGCCGCCGACGTCTTGCTTCCCTCAAACCGCAACCGGTCCGCGACGCGGATCGCCATCGCCCGGCTTCGCAGGAGTTCCACCTCGGTGTCGACCATGCTCGGATCGGCCGCCGCTTGCGGAAAAATGTCCTCGCCATAGGCGAACACTTCAGTTTTCGGCTGAATCATCAACGTCGTCTCGGCCATATAGAGTTCGGTCGAGAGGAATGTGAATGCGACGACGCCCATGAACACGGTCGCTACGATAGCGGCGAAGAGGCCCGCGCGGCGACGAAGACCGACCCAGACCGAGCGCAGATCGACGAGTTCCTCGACCTCGTCGTAATACTGCAGGGGTTTATCCTGAGCCACGATGCAATAACTCCCTTCGGGGCCGACGATACGCGTCGCACTCGGATCGATTACAATCTCAGTTCGATCCCGAACCGCACAACATTCTCATCAAAGCCAAGACGCGCCGCCGAGCCGCGCGAATTGACGTCAAAGCGGTCGTAACGCAGGCTGAACACGACGTTTCTGCGGAACGCGTAATCAGCTCCGACTGTGAGGCGCAAAGCGTCGTCTTCGCGATCGACGCTGCGGAAATCATCGCGCCTGAAGCTGACGCTCGCGGTCAGCAAAATCGGGCGCAGAAGTTCATGTTCGACCGTCACCGATGCGCCGTTTGAGTAGTATCCGGCAAAGCCCGGCACCGCTGAATCGAGGATCGTCCTGTCGGCGGCGATGGTGACCGTCGTCAGATCGGTCATGAAATATTCGAACTTCGTATTGACGCTGAAGCCGGAGACGTCCTCGAACAGCGCGTCATCGTAATTGCGCTCCTGATAGCCGGCGCCGATTTCTCCGCGCGCAACCTTGTTGATGTCGAAAGCGACGCCTCCGAAAACGCTGTAGCCCTTTGAATCCCTGAACGTGTCGCGCACTGCGCCGACAGCGGGATCAAAGAGAAGCTGGGCGGCGCCGTATTCCTGTTTCTCGCCGCGCAATTCCGCGAACGCTGCAACGGTCGGCCTGATGCGGACGGACTGACGGAAATAGGCCGTATAGACCTCGCGGTCGCGGAAATCCTGATCGATGACGCCAGGCCCAACCAGAAGGGCGACATCGTCAAAGTCGTCCTTGAGATAAGCGACGCCGAATTGCTCGCGCAGCCGCGTCTGGCTGATGTCGACGTCAACGCCGGCGCCGGTCGTTTCAAATCGCACCGGATTGGCCCCGCCTATGGCGGTCTGCGTGACGCGACGCGCTTCGGTCGCGCGCCAGCGCGCGGCGTTAAAGCCGATGCGCGCGCGCGAGGCGACTTCGAGGAACCCGCGCGTTCCAAACGTGTAGTCGGTCGTCGATTCATCGCTGTTGTCGAAATACTGCTGACGGCGCGCGGTCGAGAAAAGTTCAAGACTGTGCCTCGACCAGTTTGATCTCAAAGTGAGCGCCCCGCCGGCGTCGGCGATGAAATCGTCGGTCTCGCCGGTATTGGCGCCGAAAATATTGTCATCGTAAATCTGGGAATAGGTCAGCGACGGGAAAAGCGTGAAGCCGCCCGCTCTTATTCCGAATGGCTCAAAATTGGCGGCGAACCGCTCCGAGACGCTGACATTCGGACTGACATCCTG
>JBMOOR010000241.1:0-7765 GCA_049324555.1 Pseudomonadota bacterium
TCCTCAAACCCGCGACGGTTCAATAGACCCGACAGAGGGTCGCGCATCGAACGATAGCGCAAATCGTCGACGATTTCCGTTCCATACGCGACCAGAAGCGCCATGCCAAGCAAGATCGCGGATACTCCGACGCTAAGGTGCAGGGCGACGAGAAACAAAGGTTCCGAATAGGTCGCTTCGGTCATCTCGCCGCCGCTCAGCCACGCAATCATCGCCGGCCGCACGAAACACAGGACGACGTTGAACGCGAAGAGCGCAAAGATAACCCGGTCGATGAGCCGCTGCTGACGGCCGCGAATGAAGAGTGCGCCGATCGAGAAAATGACGCCGCAGCCGACATTGGCCTCTATCGATCGGAACCAGAAGTTCGGGACGAAGATATGGCAATAGGAATAGATGATCATGTGAATGACGGCCGCCGCGATCAGCAGGCGCCACGGAGCGCGATCGCGATAGCGAAGGCAGAGCCCCGCCGACGCAAGGACGGCGCACACCGCATAGAGCGATGTCGTCGGAATGACGCCGAAGAAGGGCGGGAACACGGCATTCGTTATGTCGATAACAAAGGCTGCCGCGCCGAGCAGGTATGACTGGGCGAGGATGAGCGCCGAGGGCGACGGCTTAACGGAATGCATCCCGTAAAGTCCCGCCGAAAACAGCAGGAAAGTCAGCGGATTGAGTAGCTGGAAATAGAATTCAGCCGGCACGAAGGGCGCTCGCGTCTCTTCAGCGAGGAGGGTTAACAACAAAAGGTAACGCGCCGCTCATTGCGATGACGACAATACATCCTGCGCGATTAAGAAATCGGCAAGGAAAGGCCCCGCGTCGCGCGATCAGGCCGCGCCGGGCGATCGCGTCTTGCGGCGGCGGCGTTTTCGCTTTCGGCCGCGCTCGCGATTGCGCTCGCGCGCAAGGCCGACAAGAATGCCCTCGCGAAGACCGCGGTCGGCGACGCGGATGCGCTCCGTGGGCCATTCAAGGAGAAGCGCGTCGAGGATCGCGCACCCGCAGACGACGAGATCGGCGCGCTCGACGCCGATGCAGGGCTCGTCGGCGCGTTCCGCATAACTCATGGCGCGAAGCCGTTCGGTGACCTTGCGCACGTCATCCGCCGTCAACCAGAGACCGTCGACCGCATCGCGCCGGTATCTCGGAAGATTGAGATGCACTCCGGCGATCGAAGTCACGGTTCCCGACGTTCCAAGAAAATGGCCGCCGCCCTCTTCAAACGCGCTTCTGATTCCCGCCGGATCGCCGAAGGAGGCGATCTCGGCGCGCAGCGTCCCGACAAGATCGAGATAGCCGGCGTGCGACAATTGGCGCCCGCCAAACCGTTCTGAAAGGCTGACGACGCCTATCGGCATCGATGTCCATGCGAGAACCTCCGGGGCGCCGCCGGCGCCGTTCGTGCGCCGCGGACGCACCCAGGAGATTTCGGTGGACCCCCCGCCGATATCGAAGATCAATCCCGCTTGAGCATCATCGTCGATGAGTTCAGCGCACCCTGTCACCGCAAGACGCGCCTCTTCCGCCGGCGTGATGATCTCGAATTGAAGTCCCGTTTCGCTTTCAACGCGCGTCAGGAATTCTTCGCCGTTCGAGGCCGCGCGGCAGGCTTGCGTCGCGATGCAGCGCTGGCGGGTGACGCCGCGCCGCTCGATTTTCTCGGCGCAAATCTTCAGCGCCTCGATCGTCCGCGACATCGCTGCGGGCGAGAGCGCGCCCGACACCGACATTCCTTCGCCAAGGCGCACAATGCGAGAGAAGGCGTCAAACACGCGAAAGCCGCGGCCGCGCGGGCTCGCGATCAGGAGGCGGCAATTGTTCGTGCCGAGATCAAGCGCGGCGAACCGCTCCTGCTGCTGGGGTGAGGATTCAGCCGCGGCGGCGTTGTTCGGCCGGTGAACGCGCGAACCATGGGCGGCTGGCGCGCCGGCCTCAGGTCCTGCTTGCGTCTTCACCCGGCCTTCGCCAATTGCCTCAGCGGCGCCGGTCGGCGCATCGGGCGACCCGCGCCGGGGGCGCTTCTTCGCCATGGTTCTCGCGTCCTCGCTGAGGGACCGCCCGGAGGGGCCCCAGAACCACAAGCTTAGACTAGCTGTCGCAGCGTCCGCAACCAGGAGCGAAGAGCTTAGTAAATCAGGTAGATGCAGCAGACCTGCGGCGCCGCGGCCGTGCGGGCCCCCGGGCCTTCGCCAACGGCGAGAATGGCGCTCGCCAGACCCGCAGCTGCGAGCGCGATCACGGTCGACCCGAAGCTCACTATGCGCGACATCGAACTCTCTCCCTCTCAGGGCGCGCCTCTCCTGTCGGTCCGCGCGGGACCGTCAGCGCGCCATCCAATTTCAAAATCCTCAGACTCCGCGTTCGAGGTCGCGGAATTCCTTTCTCAAGGCGTAGTCGCTCGACGTGACCGCCCTCTCCATGTCGGCGATGCGCGCATCAAGCGCGCGAAACCGATGGCGCAGTTCGGAAAACGTCATTTTCGGCCGCGCGGAGTAATTGCGCCAGAAGCGTTCTTCCTCCGGATCTTCATAGCGCATGGCGATCGGCTCTCCGCGCGGCATCAAGAAAGCTGCGGCGATGTAGACGAAGATCGGCATCGGGAAGAAGAAAATCGTGAGGAGGATCGCCGCGAGCCTCACCATTTTCACGCGCCATCCGAAATAGTCGGCGAGCCCAGCGCATACGCCCGCGACCTTTCCATCGCGCATATTGCGATAGAGGCGGTGACGATTGGGGCCCGGGCCTGGTTCGCCGACATGGCGCGCATAGCGGCTGTGGCCGCGCCATCCGTCGAAATAGTCGTTCATGTGCGAGATGAAGCGTTCGACTTCCGGATGCACGCCGCCACGCGCTGGATCATCATCGCGATCGTATCTGCGGCGCCTACGCATGGGGGCGATCCTTGTATTCCTCGCGCCATTTCGGCGCTTCCTTGTCGAGAATGGTCTCCAGCGCATCGACGCGGCGTTCAAGACGCTGCGCCGTGCGCCAGAGATCCTCGACGAGGCGCTCATCATCCGGTGTCGGCGCCTTCGTTTTCCGCCATTCGGTGACGTAATGCATGATCATCGACGGCAGGCCGATGACGACGATCGCGACGATTGCGATGATGGCCGCCCATTGGTCCATGTCTTCTCTCCCTCAGCCGTTCTTATGACGCGCCGCCGGCGCGTTCGGCGACCCGTTTCTTGAGCGCGGCGAACTCGACGTTGACGTCGTCCTCGGATTCAAGCTCGCGGAATTCCTGTTCGAGCGATTTCGGGCGTCCGAGAACATAGCTCTCCGCTTCCGCTTCCAGCTCGTCGATGCGCCGCTCATAGCGTTCATAGCGCGCCATCGCCTCGTCGATCCGTCCGTCGTAGACGGCGCGGTTGATGCGCACGCTCCCCTCCGCCGCCGAGTGCCGAATTTCGAGGCTGCGCTGCTTGGCTTTCGCTTCCTTCAGCTTTGACTGCAGCTTTTCAAGATCGTCATTTGCCTTATCGAGGCTCTTGTCGATCGCGTCGAATTCCTTGGCGAAGAGGTCGACCATTTCGAGCGCCTTGCGCTTGGCCGCAATGGCGCCCTTGGCGAGATCGTCGCGGCCTTTGGCGATTGCAAGTTCCGCCTTCGATTCCCATTCCTTCGCCCGGAGTTCGAATTCGGCCTTGCGCCGTTCGACCTCTTTCTTGTCGGCGATCGCGCGCGCGGCGCGGGCGCGAACCTCGACGAGAGTGTCTTCCATTTCCTGGATGATGAGGCGGACGATCTTTTCGGGATCCTCGGCCTTGTCGAGCATCGCATTGATGTTCGAGTTGACGATGTCGGTCAGTCTTGAAAATACGCCCATGTCCGTTCTCCCCTAAAAGATAATGGCGCCGAGGACCAAACCAATGAGGAATGCGCCCCAGGCGAATCCCTCGCGGCCGCGGCAGGCGCGGCGGAACCGGGTCTCCCAGTCGAGATCGCGGTCCTCGTAACGGTAGTAGCTCATTCCGTGGTCTCCAGTGTCGGCCCGTCGTTCCGGGCTGGTTAGCCTCTGATTAACCGTTTAATAGCGAGAACCGTGCCAGTCTCGGCTGTAACTTCTTACTCATTGTTTTTCCTCACTTTTTTTGCTTCCCACCTTCATCAATCAGCCCGTGAGAGGTGCATTTCACCACCTATGAGCTTTTTTCACCATGTTATGATGGTATATTTCACCCATGGAAGATTCCCGTCAGCCGCCCGAACTCATCGGCCAAGCGCCCAGGTTTCTCGACGTGCTCGCACATGCCTCAGCGGCGGCGATGCTCGACCGGCCGCTCCTCATTTGCGGCGAACGAGGCGCCGGCAAGGAACTGATCGCCGCGCGCATCCATTTTCTGTCGCCGCGCTGGAAAGGCCCATTCGTCAAGCTCAACTGCGCCGCGCTCGCCGAGGAACTTCTCGACAGCGAGCTATTCGGCCATGAGGCGGGCGCCTTCACCGGGGCGACGAAGCGGCACGCAGGCCGCTTTGAGCGCGCCGAAGGCGGCACGCTCTTTCTCGATGAAATCGCCTCAGCGAGTCTTAGAATTCAGGAAAAGCTCCTCCGCGTCATCGAATACGGCGAATATGAGCGCGTCGGCGGCGGCGAAACGCGCGTCGCCAATGTGCGCATCGTCGCGGCGGCGAATGTCGATCTTCCCGCCTACGCCGAGCAAGGAAAATTCCGCGCCGACCTCCTCGATCGCCTCGCTTTCGATGTCGTCGTCGCGCCGCCGCTGCGCGCCCGGCGCGAAGATATTCCGCTGCTCGCTGCGCATTTTGCGTCCGGACTCGCGCGCGAGATGGGCGCCCGTTTTGACGGCTTTTCTGCAGGCGCGATGGCGCGGTTCCTCGCCCATGACTGGCCCGGCAATGTCCGTGAGCTGAAGAATGCGGCTGAGCGCTCTTTATACAGATGGATCGCCGAAGGCGGCGCAGGACCCGTCGGCGCGGTCGTCATCGATCCCTTCAGCGGCGAAGCGGCTGCAAGTCGAAAGGTCATTCCCGCGCCCGTGCGCGCCGCCGAGGCGCCGTCGGCCGCCTTCGATCTTCGCCAGGAACTCGACGCCGTCGAAAGACGCTGGGTCGAGGACGCGCTCGCCGCCTCAGCCTGGAATCAAAAGGCCGCCGCCGCGCGACTCAGACTCACCTACGACCAACTCCGCGGCCTCGTGCGCAAACACCGGCTGAAGCCGTCCGCCAAGGCGAGCGCATAAGGCGCAATCGGCGCACTCTATCCGCAGCGACGCGCTGCGGTGCGGAATTTCGGATCGTTAAAACCGAAGCGAATTTCCGTGCAAGGATCGCCGCGTTACGGTTGTGCAAATTGCGACTTGACGAGATTTTCTGCCAAACTCGACGCCGGCCCAAGAAATCAGTTGCGCTTCCCGGCGGATTACAATCCCATCACGACCGCTCACGACGCCGTGAGCATGACAACAACCCTGACCGGCGAAGAACCGGCGGGCTCAACAGGGAAAAGTCCTCGCTATGATCAATCTGAAGAAGGCCGCGCTGGCAGGCGCGGGGGTAGCGGCTATCGCTCTTGTTGCAACCGGCGCAAACGCGTCTCACGCCTGGAGCGATTATCATTGGGGGCGCACGACGACGTCGTTCAATTTGCAGGTCGTCGATAGCGTCACTTCATTCTGGCAGCTTGAATACAACACGGCGCTTTCAGAATGGAGCCAGTCGTCGAAACTCGACCTGACGACCACGTCCGCCGACGACAGTTCGCGCGCGCGCAAGCAGTGCAGGATGGTCTCCGGCAAGATGCGCGTTTGCAACGCGTCTTACGGATTCAACGGCTGGCTCGGCCTTGCGTCGATCAACATCGACAGCAATCACCACATCACGCAAGGCACTGCGAAGATGAACGACAGCTATTCGAGCTATTGGGCCGATCCCAATGAAAAGCGCCATGTGATGTGCCAGGAAGTTGGTCACGTGTTCGGCCTCGGCCACACAAGCGAAGACGGCTCGACGCAGAACACCTGCATGGACTATTCGCAGAGCCCGACCAGCATTTCGCCGAACCAGCACGACTACGACCAGCTCGACGCGATCTACGGCCATGTCGACAGCTACAACACTTACGCGCTCAGCAGCGCTTCGCTGAACGCCAAGATCGCCGCCGACGCCTCGGCGCTTCCGGCGGGCGTGCCGGCGGGCGCGATCCGCGTCCAGCAAAGCAAGCGCCACGAAGACTGGATCAAAGCCGACGGCAAGGGCGGCTACTTCGTTTTCCATGTTTACCTTGCGTCGAAGCAAGGCAAGTAGACGTCAACTCGACAATGACGCCGGGGGCCGCCGGGAAACCGGCGGCCTCTTTTTGCTCACGCTTGCTTTTCCCAGCGACCCTGAACCGATTGTTTCCAGTAGGTCGCCTCGCAGCCCGAGGCCTTGACGTCCTTCCAGAAGCTCCGCGCCGCCGCGACGGCTTTTTCATCGCCGCCGTCGAAGATCGTCACGCAGCGCACGAATGAATTGACGGCGCCCGGGTCAATCGCCGCATTATCGACCAGAAACAGGAGATCGGCGCCGTTCGGAATTTCCACGCCATCGGTCAGGAAGATAGGTTGATCCGCCGCGCGATCGGCGCTCGCCGAATGCGGCAAGAATGATTCGTCATTGTAGGTCCAAAGAACTTCATCAAGCCGCGCCACCGTCTCGCGTGAGCCGCACCGGACGACCGCCTTCCAGCCGCGTTCAAGCGTTCGTTCGAGAAGGCCGGGAAGAACCGCTTCAAGGCTCGCCCGTTCGAGGTGATAGAAAAGAACTTCGGTCATTGTCTCAAGCCGATCCGCACAACAATCGTGATCGATGCTATCGCGTCAGTCGGACGCGAACAATGCGCGGCCAGTAGAGGCTTTTTTCGCCATCCGGCGACAAAAGGTCATCCGGTTCAAAGCTGTTTGCAGCGTACGTAATCAGCAGTTCGTCATCATTCGGCGCCGCGAATTCGGGATGCGCCTTGCCGGCGTAGACAAACGGCCGGGCCGCATCCGATTCAGGAGGATGATAAACGAGGACCGGATCGCTCCATGGACCGGTCGCCGAGATCGACGTGCGCACGCCAATGTCTGATGCGCCGAACCCATAGCTCGCCACATGAACATAGGCGCCCAAGCGGCGGTCGAAATGAAGCGAACACTCCGCGCCGGCATCATCGATGACGACAGGCGGCCGGTTCGCCCCGAGCGAGCGAGCGCTGACCCAGCCGACCTCATCGCCGGTCCACCATTCTGGAGAGCCGAATGATCCGGATGCGATTTCGTCCGCCCCATAGCGCATCAACATGCCGGCGTGGATTCCGCGCTGGCTCACTGCGATTGCGAACACTCCGCCGTCCTCGCCGGGCATAGCGCAGGCGGGAACAGCGTCAAATGCGGGAGAGGACGCGTCATGAAGCTCAACCCGCCATTCATCGGGAAGCGCATCCGGATTGGCGACCTTGGCGACGGAATATCCAACGATTGCAAATCCGAGACCGCCCTCACGCGCCTCAACCTTGTGAAGGAAGATCAGCAGCGCGCCGTCGGCGGCGCGGGCGCCGCCCGCCGGCCAGTACCAGAAATCGTCCCCTTCATCGAAAAATGATGCCGGCTCGCCCGATCCGGATTCTTTCCAGAAATACTGTATGGACGCCGTTCTTGGATCAGCGCCGGATTGGATGGCGACAGTGTTGCGCACGAAACTCGCTGACTGTCGATTTTTCTCATTCCCGGTCGCAACAAAACTGTCGCCGAACAACCATACTGAATCGTCCTCC
>JBMOOR010000242.1:0-7745 GCA_049324555.1 Pseudomonadota bacterium
GGAAACGTGGAGGACGACGTCAGGCATCGCGGACCTGTCCGTCGGAAATGCGGAGGTTTCCAAGAGGATCCCCGGGACATATTCGATCAGGAAGGCAGTTGTCGGCGACGCCTCCGGCGCCCGCGCTTGTCGTCCGTCCGATGATGAAGACGCCGCCCGCCGCATCCTTTTTCGCCAGCATCGCGCGATCATCGCCAGCCCCGCCGATCGTCTCGATACTGAGGACCTCGCCGTTCTCCTCGAGGACAGCAGCGACAATATCCCTGTCGCCCGCCCCCCACGAAGTCGTATAACCGGCGACGACGATCCGCCCATTGTCAAGAACCGCGAGGCCGTGATTGATGTCGTCCGTTTGCGCTTCGCCGATGAGGCGGCGCCAGATTTCGCGCCCTTCGGCGTCGATTTTCATCACGAGAATGTCGGCGTCGCCGCGCGGCGAAGTTCCGCCGGAGACGATGAATCCTCCATCGCCCGCGGGTTCTATGTAAAGCGCGCCGTTGGAGCCTGCTTCGGCGTAAACCCGCCGCCATTTTTCAACGCCTGACTCATCGACGCCAATGAAGAAAAGGTCTCGGCCGTCAACGCCCTCCGCATGGCCGGCGCCGATGAATCCGCCAGGTAGCGGCGCAAGGCCGGTGATGCGGTCATAGCCCGACGTCCCATAGCCGTTTTCCTTGAGGATCTCGCCCTTCGCGTCCGTCGCGACGAGGTAGGCGTTGATCCCGCCGGGACCGATACGCGTCGTCAGCCCGCCGAAGACAAGCCTTCCGTCTTCGATTACCCTTGCCGTCCAGAATGCGTCGATCCCGCCGCCGGTTCCGTATTCCTTCGTCCACTCTGTCCTGCCGTCTGCGGAAAATTTTGATGCGAGCGCGCGCCAATCGCTTGGCGCCTCGCCGTCGACGCGATTGAGAAAGCCGACCGCGAGGAATGCGCCATCCTTCAGCGGAACAATGTCGTTGATCCAGTCTTCATTCGGGCTCGAATGGCAGTTCGTCCAAGCGAACGTCGCGGCGTCGCCGTCGATTCGGAGCATCGGTTGCGGTCCCGTTTCGAGCAAAGCCATTGCGAGCGCGACGAGAACGCCGGATTGAGCCATAGCTCAGTCTCCCTAACACAGCCCAAACCTCAATCGTGTGCGAGCGCCCGGCAACCGCGATGCGACGAGCGGTTACGACAATCCGGCGCGCCGTTTTCAAAAAATTGAGATTTGGTCTTGTAATGAGACGTATGTCTCAATATATTTCCTCCCACGCAGCGAAGGGAGAATTGAGATGGCCATCACGCGCACGGAAATGGACCTTGAAATCGACCGCCATTTCGGCTTTGAGGCGCAGGACGACGTCGCCGGCGTCCTGTCGACATTGGCGGCCGATGTCGAGCATGACATTGTCGGCTGGCCGACGGGGCCTACCCATGGGCGGGACGCGGCCCGTCCGTTTTACGAAACGCTCTTCGCCGATCTCGCCGACGGCAAGGTCGAATGCCGCAAGCGCCTTTACGGCGAGAATTTCCTGATTGACGAATCGCACTGGCGCGGGCGCGCGCCCGGGCGTCCGTTCGGGATCGAGGGACGCAATCGTCCGCTCGAATTCCGTCTCCTTCACGTCATTGAATTTAAAAGGGGCGGCGCGATCGCCCGCGAGCAGGTGTGGGTCGATCTCGCCGCGATCATCGGCCAATTGCCACAGGATTAAGATGGCGAGCATCGGACGCGCCAATCAGAGACTGCGGACGCGCAAGGCGCTCCTTGAAGCGGCGGCGGCGCTTGCGCGGACGGGCGCCATGCCTGGTCTCGACAAGATCGCCGAGGCTGCACTCGTCTCACGCGCGACCGCTTATCGCTATTTTCCCTCGGTCGAAACGCTGATGGCCGAAGCCGCGCTCGATGTTGCGGCGCCCGACCCAGAAACTCTGTTCAAAGACGAAAGCGGCGACCCGGCCGCGCGGCTCATAAAAGCCGATAAGGCGCTCGACGCAATGATCGACGCCAATGAACCCGCCTTGCGGGCGATGCTTGCTCAATCCCTGACCGCAAGGGGACCCGACAGCGATGCGCCGCGACGGCAAAACCGGCGTTCTCAATTGATCGACAAGGCGCTTGAATCCGCGCGCCGCGACTTTCGCGCCGCGGACCTCAAGATGCTGAAGCGCGCGCTCGCGCTCATTCTGGGAACCGAGGCGAGGATCGTCTTCAAGGACGTCCTCGAAATCAGCGATGAGGAAGCTCGCGCCGTCAAGAACTGGGCGATCCGCAACCTGATCCTCGCCGCCGAAAAGAAAGATTGAACCATCCTCACGAGGCGCGCTTCGGATCGCGCATCAGCGATAATTCTCCTATCCAATCTCAATATTCCGTAACTAATCGCTGGAACCATTCCGGCTTATCGAGTTCGGCAAAATGAGAGCCGAACAGGAAAGGATTTTGACCATGATGAAGTCGGCATCGATCGCGATTCTCACCGCCGCCGCGCTGACTGCCGGCGGCGGCGCAGCCGCAAAGCCCGGACACGGCAAAGGCGGGGCCGCCGCGCCTGCTTCTTCGGAGCACGAGCACAAGGCGGGCCTTGATGTCGATGTTTCGATCGCGCTTGGCGACGCCGAGCGCCGCATTGTCCGCGATTATTACGGCTCGAATTGCCCGCCGGGCCTCGCCAAGAAAAATAACGGCTGCCTGCCGCCCGGCCAGGCGAAGAAGCGCTATGCGATCGGACGACGCGTTCCGGACGGCGTCAACATCGAAATCCTCCCGAACGAGGTCATCGTGCGCCTTCCAGGACTCCCCTCGGGTTACGGATATCGCATGGTTGACGGCGACCTTGTCATCGTCGCGCTGGCGACGCTCGTCGTGCTCGACGCCGTAGGCCTATTCTGATCAGTGCGCCTCGTCCCAGTTCTTGCCGGCGCGCGCGTCGACGACGAGGGGGACGGAGATTTCAACAGCGGGATGGGGCGCATCCTCCATCACCTTGCGCGCGACCTCGATCGTCCTCGACGCCTCGTCCTGCGGGCATTCGAAGACGAGTTCGTCATGCACCTGCAGCAGCATCCTCGCCGACAGGCGCGCTTTTTTGAGCGCCGCCGGCATGCGGATCATCGCGCGGCGGATGACGTCGGCGGCCGCGCCCTGAATCGGCGCGTTGATCGCCTGGCGCTCCGCATAGCCGCGCATCGCCGGATTCTTGTCGTTGACGCCGACGACATAGGTGCGGCGGCCGAAAATCGTTTCAACAAAGCCTGACTTCTTCGCGCCGGCGATCGTGTCACTCATGTATTTGCGAATGCCGGGGAATTTCTCGAAATAGCTGTCGATATAGGCTTTCGCCTCGCCTCTTTCGATGCCGAGCTGATTGGCGAGACCGAAGGCGGAGATGCCGTAGATGATGCCGAAATTGATCGCCTTGGCTCTTCGGCGCACCATCGGGTCCATGCCTTTGACCGGAACGCCGAACATTTCCGACGCCGTCATCGCGTGAATGTCGACGCCCGATGCAAAGGCGCCCTTCATCGAAGCAAGATCGGCGATATGGGCGAGCAGCCGCAATTCGATCTGGCTGTAGTCGGCGGAGATGAGAACGTTTCCCTTCTCCGGCACGAAGGCGGTGCGGATCTTGCGCCCGTCTTCCGTCCGTATCGGGATGTTCTGGAGATTGGGCTCTGTCGACGCGAGCCTTCCCGTCGTCGTCGCGGCGAGCGAATAAGACGTGTGAACCCGGCCCGTCTCCTTGTTGATCGCGGCCGGAAGCAAATCCGTGTAGGTCGATTTCAGCTTCGCAAGGCCTCGCCAATTCAAGATTGCGCGCGGCAGCTCATGCCCTGCGGCGGCGAGTTCCTCGAGAATATCCGCCGATGTCGACCATGCGCCCGTGCCGGTTTTTTTGCCGCCGGGAAGACCGAGCCGACCGAAGAGAATATCTGCGATCTGCTTCGGCGAGCCCATGTTGAACGCGCCGCCCGCGAGCTCATAGGCCTCGGCTTCATGCATCGCCATGCGTTGAGCAAAGTCGGCTGAAAGCCGCGCAAGCACGGCCGGATCGATTTTGACGCCCTCGCGCTCCATCGCGAGAATGACGGGAACGAGCGGGCGTTCGAGCGTTTCGTAGACGGTCGCCTTGCCTTCGGCGGCAAGACGGGGTTTCAAATGCGCGTGCAGACGCAATGTGACGTCGGCGTCTTCGGCGGCGTACTCGGTCGCCTTGCCGATTGCGACTTCGCCAAACGTCTTTTGATTTTTGCCGCTGCCGGCGACGTCGGAGAACTTGATCGTGTCATGATCGAGCCAGCGCTTGGCGAGTTCATCCATGCCGTGCCCGCCGACGCCGCAATCGAGCGCGTAGGAAATCAGCATCGTGTCGTCGAAGGGCGCGATCTCGATCCCCGACCGCGCGAAGATGTGCATGTCGTATTTGAGATTCTGGCCGACTTTGAGAACGGAAGGGTCTTCAAGGAGCGGCTTTAAGAGTTTTAGCGCCGTCTCACGCGGCATCTGTCTTGACGTTTCCGCGTCGTCAAAGGCGAGCCCTTTCGCGCCATGCCCCAAGGGTATGTAACAGGCGCGGCCCGCTTCAACGCTTAAGGAAACGCCGACAAGCGTCGCGCCCATCGCGTCGAGACTGTCTGTTTCGGTGTCGACGGCAACCAGCCCGCGCTCACGGGCGGATGCGATCCATCGCTTTAGCGCGTCTTCGTCGAATACGGTTTCATACGCAGCGGAGGTCGGGACGGCGGGCCTTTGCGCGGACGCGGCAGGTTCCGCCTTCGTCGCCGGCGATGCGGCGCCATGATCGCCGTCGACGCGGCGCAGCAGCGTTGAGAATTCCATCTCACGCAGGAACGGCGTCAGCAAATTGACGTCGAGCGGACGGATCTTCAAATCATCAAGGGGTTCGGGGAGCGGCGCGTCGTCCTTCAGCGTGACGAGCTTCTTCGACAGGCGCGCGGCTTCGGCGTGCTCGATGAGATTCTCACGACGCTTTTGCTGCTTGATCTCGGAGGCCCGCGCAAGCAGCGTTTCAACGTCACCGAATTCCTCGATGAGCTGCGCCGCCGTCTTGATCCCGATGCCGGGAACGCCCGGCACATTATCGACGCTGTCGCCCGCAAGCGCCTGCACTTCGATGACTTTTTCAGGCGGGACGCCGAATTTCTCGATCACCTCATCGCGCGCAATTCTTTTATTCTTCATCGTATCGAAGAGCGTGATCTTGTCATTGACAAGCTGCATCAGGTCCTTGTCGGAGGAAATGATGACGCATTCGCCGCCTTCCCTTTCCGCGGCGCGCGCGTAGGACGCGATGAGATCGTCCGCTTCAAAGCCCTCAAGTTCGATCGAGGGAACGTTGAAAGCGCGCGTCGCATCGCGAACGAGCGGAAATTGCGGGACAAGGTCTTCCGGCGCCGGCGGGCGGTGCGCCTTGTATTCAGGGTAAAGATCGTTGCGGAAGCTCTTCCCCGAATAGTCGAAAATCACGGCAAGGTGCGTCGGCTCGTGCTCGTCGGTCATGTCGGCGAGGAGCTTGTAGAGCATGTTCGAGTAGCCGGCGACTGCTCCAACAGGAAGACCGTCGGACTTCCTCGTCAGCGGAGGGAGCGCGTGATAGGCGCGGAAAATATAGCCGGAGCCGTCGACGAGATAGAGGCGGATAGGCGCTTTTGTCATTACGGGTCTTTGTCGGAAGCGATCGATCGGAGTGTATCGCCTCCTGGACGCAAAAAGTCGACCTGCAATGCGCAACCCGCCTAATGCTCGAAGCGCGAGGGCGCCGCCGCAAGCTCCTCCGCGAGACGCGCAGCCTCCGTCGCGCGCGGCTTCGAAAGGCCCGCAAGCCAGAGGAACGTCACCGGCGTCAGGAAAAGCGTGAAGATCGTTGCAAAGCCGAGCCCGCCGAAGATGACCCAGCCGAGCGCGGCGCGCGATTCAGCGCCGGCGCCTGAGCCAAGGATAAGCGGCAGGCCGCCAAGGAGGGTCGAAAGCGCCGTCATCAGGACCGGGCGAAGCCGCGTCATCGAGGCGTCGAGGATCGCTTCCTTGACGGGCGCGCCTTCGTCGCGCCGCTTGTTGGCGAATTCGACGATGAGAATGCCGTTCTTGGCCATGATCCCGATGAGGAGCACGAGCCCGATCTGGCTGTAATAGTTGAGCGAGCCGCCGGTGAATTGGATGGCGAATACGGCCGCCGCGAGGCCGAACGGAACGGTCAGCATGATGATCAGTGCGGAGATGAAACTCTCAAACTGGGCGGCAAGGACGAGGAGGACGATGAGGCCGGCGAAGGCGAATACGATGAGCGTTGATTCGCTCGACTGTTCGAGGATGCGCGCCTCGCCGAGGAGGACCGTCGACATCGATCCGTCGAGCGAGGTCGCCGCGGCGGCGCGCATCGCCTCGATCGCATCGCCGAGCCTTGCCCCTTCGACGAGGTTCGCCGTCACCGGCACAGCGCGGCGCCGCTGTTCGCGCGAGAGGGTCGAGGCGATCGGCGATTCCGTCACGGTCGCGACGGACGTCAGCGGCACATAGACGCCCGTGCGCGTCTTGACGAAGAGATTGGCGAGATCGGTCGGATCGTCGATCGGCTCGCCGCCCGCCGAGAGATAGACGTTGATGACGTTGTCGCCGACGAAGATCTCCGCCGCGCGAAATTCATCAGACATCGCCGCGAGCGTCGTCGTGATCGACGATGTCGGCACGCCCAAGAGCGCCGCCGCTTCGCGATCGACAGAAACGGTGATCTGCGGCCGTGAAAAACGGAAATTCGGGCGAACGTCCGTGAACATCGGCAATTTCGACATTTCCGCCGACAGCGCTTCGGCGGCGTCCGCGGCTTTCTGATAGTCGTCGCCGAGCACTGCGAACTGTAGGCCCTGGCCGCCGCCCCTGATGCCGAGACTGTTGCCGCTGCGCGTCACTGCGGTGACGCCCGGGATTGCGGCGACCTCAGGGCGCAATTGCGCTTCGATCTGTTGCTGCGTCTCCTCGCGCTCGCTCCAGTCTTTCAGGATTATTCCGGCGAAAGCGAAATTGCCGCCGCCGACGCCGTTAATGGAGATGACGTTGAGCGCGACGCCCTTGTCGACATAACCTTTGAGGATTTCCTCAACGATCCGCACCTTGTCGTCGACAAAGCCGAAGGTTGCGCCTTCCTGGCCCGAAATCGAGAAGAAGACGCGCCCGCGATCCTCCATCGGCGTCAGTTCGCGCGGCAGCGTCGCATAGGCGGCGATCGCGGCGGCGAGAAACGCAAGCGAGGCGCCGGCGGGAATGAGCGGCACGGCGAGGATGAACGCCAGAAATCGCCGATAGACGCCTGCGAAAAACCGGAACGGCCCCTTCCCTGCTCCGTCGGCGTGCGCCGCGTCGCGGCCAAAGCGGATCGACAGCATCGGGCAAAGCGTCAACGCGACGAAGGAGGAAATCAGCACCGAAAAGGCGAGCACGAAACCGAATTCGGTGAAGAGCTTGCCCGCCTGGCCCGGCAGGAACGATATCGGCACGAACACGGTGGCGAGCGTCAATGTCGTCGCGATGACGGCGAAGACGATTTCGCGCGTGCCGAGAACCGCCGCTGCGCGCTTGCCCGCGCCGCCCTGCTTCCAGCGCTCGATGTTCTCAGTGACGACGATCGCATCGTCGACGACAAGGCCCGTCGCCATCACAAGCGCGAGCAAAGTCAGGATATTGACTGAGAATCCGGCGAGATAGATCGCAGCGAGCGTGCCGATGAGAGAAATCGGAATAGCGATCG
>JBMOOR010000243.1:0-7517 GCA_049324555.1 Pseudomonadota bacterium
TGCTTGAGAAGGCGTTGCGCGACGGCGTGCAGATCGCAACGCACGCGATCGGCGATCGCGGCAACGGGCTCGTCCTTGACTGGTATGAGGAAGCGTTCGCGAAGATCCCGGCCGAAGAACGCAGACTCGCCAATCCGCGCTGGCGGATCGAGCACGCGCAAATTCTGCACAAGGAGGATATTCCACGCTTCGCGAAAGACGGCGTCATCGCTTCGATGCAGCCCTCTCATGCGATCGGCGATCTTTATTTCGCGCCAGCGCGCCTCGGCGACGCGCGCCTTGACGGCGCCTACGCCTGGCGGAGCCTTCTCGACGCGGGCTCGATCATCGCCGGAGGCTCAGACGCGCCGGTCGAGCGCGGCGACCCGCTGATCGAATTCTACGCCGCCGTCGCGAGGAAGGACCTTGAAGGAAAGTCGGGCGCAGATTGGCGCCTGGATCAGAAAGTCTCGCGCGAGGAAGCGCTCGCGATGTTCACCTCAGCGCCCGCCTTCGCCTCGTTCCAGGAAGCCGATCTCGGCTCCATCGAAGTCGGCAAGAAGGCGGACTTCACCGTGTTCTCGAAAAACATCATGACGGTTCCGGAGGCGGAGATTTTGACAGCAGAACCGGTGATGACGGTGGTGGATGGCGAGATCGTCTGGCGCGCCGAGTGACGCGACGTAGGGCGGATGAAATCCGCCATTGTGCTCGCGGCGAAATCGCCGGCGGATTTCATCCGCCCTACGCCTATTTCGGTGCGGTTGCTTCCAACCTTCTCAATAATATAATTTCGGGTAATCCCCAGAGAGCGAACGCCGCCGTCAGGATCACAACGATCACAATCGCGAACAAGTTCTTGTGCCTGTCGCAAAACGACTTGATGGGTTGCGGAATCGCATGTCCGACCACTGACATAACCGAGCCAAGAAGATGGATAAATAGCCCTACGAAAAATCCGGCCAGTGTCAATTTGGGCGCTAGGATTGGAAAAACAGGGTGATGCGAGATCCACTTGACGCCATATTCGAGGCTGCATTGGTAACGGCCGAAAACGGCGCAACCCGTCAAATATGAGCCAACAGCAATCACAAATTGAATGACGGCCACCAACGCGGCCGACTCAAAGGCGAGTTTCCAATTCAGGTTTTTCAATCGTTCCCCTTCGCCCGCCCTACCCCGCAAACAGCCGCCTCATATCCTCAAAGCACTTGAATTCAAGCGCGTTCCCCGCCGGATCGCGGATGAAGAACGTCCCCTGTTCGCCCGGCTCGCCCTTGAAGCGGATATCGGGTTCGATGATGAAATCGGCGCCCGCCCTTTGAAGCCGGTCGGCGAGTGCGCGCCAGTCATCCGGCGCCATCACGACGCCGAAATGGCGCGCCGGCACGTCATGGCCGTCGACGACGTTCGTTTTCGCCGCCGCGCAGTCGTCGGGCGACAAATGCGCGACAAGCTGATGCCCGAAGAAATCATAGTCGATCCAGAGATCCGACCGCCGTCCGTGCGGACAGCCAAGAAGGCCATGGTAGAACTCGTCCGCCTTCGCGAGATCATCGACGGGAATGGCGAGGTGGAAGGGCGGCATGCTTGCGTTTTTCATGCGAGCGAAACTAGCCTTGCCGCGGCGGCTCCGCCATATGGAGGCGAACGGCAACAGGAACACGGGAATGACGCCGAATTTCATCAGGCTCGCCGACGGCTTCTTTGTCTCGCCGCAAATCGGCCCCGAGGATGTCGCTGCGGCGAAGGGCCTCGGCGTCACACTGATCATCAACAACCGCCCGGACGGGGAGGAATTCGGCCAGCCGAAGAGCGCCGAAATCGAAGCCGCGGCGCGCGCGGCGGGCCTTGATTACGTCGCAATCCCGGTGAGCGGCATGGGGATAGGCCCCGCCCATCTCGACGCTTTCGATGCAGCGGTCGCCAGGCGCGAAGGCGGCGTCCTCGCCTTTTGCAGATCCGGAACGCGCTCGACGGTCCTCAGGGCCTTCGCCCGCGCGAGGGCGGGCGAGCCGGTCGAGAAGATTGTCGGCGAGGCGGCTGAGGCCGGCTATAATATCGCGGGCCAGCGGCGGGCGCTTGAAGAGGCGCGCCGGTCCTGAATTCTAAAAATGGACGATGATCCGCGCGCTCGCGGAGGCGGCCGGAATGACGATGGTCTCGGTCAGGGTGACGCCGCAGGTGAGTTCCGCCGCGTCGCGGCCGGATTCATCGGTCTTGCGGACCTCCTGCCCCTCGCCGCAATCGAGGAAGCTGCCGCGCTCCCTTTCGACGACATAAAGCCAGTCCGGGGGCGCGACAACATAGGCCTGATCGGCGATGCCGCCATGGCTTTCCCCAAGCGCAAGGCCGCCGGCCGATCTCTCCCCGCCCGCGCGGGCAGGACCCGAGAGGGCCGCCGAAAGGCAAATCGCCAGAAGGGCGGCGTTAACTTCTTGTTTACGACTGGCACACATGGCCGGCCTGTCGCAAAGCCCGGGCCGGGGCCCCGCCCGCTCACTTCATCGCTAGCCGCCATCGCGCAGTCTTTATTTCCTTGTCAGCGAGGGAAAAGCCATGTTGAACAGCGCGGACGGCGGGCGTTCGGTATGACAGGGTTGCAGTCCTTGCATGGCATTTTTCTCGGACTTTGAATTCAGCGACGGCGGCATTCTGGCCAAAGAGACGGGCGCCCATATCCGATGGAGCCCGGAATTGGCGCGCGACGCGCTCCGGATCGCCTCTTTCATCGGCCTCGTGCAGGGCGTCAGGGCCGCCCGCGTCGTCAAGGGCCGCGAGCCGCGGGCGCGCATCTCGTTCTTCCCGCGAAAGCCGCATTCCTATTACGCGATCTGGCCGGTCTGCCAGCTTGCTGACGTCAAGATCGTCGATGACCCGGCGGAAGCCGACCTCCACTTCTATTTTGAGGACCGGGAATTCCGCACCGCCCCCTTGCGCGCGCCGTCGAACAAATCGGCCTTCAACATCGGCTGCCATGACATCCGCAAGAGCGTCGTCAGCCGGGTGTTCGGCGAAGTATTCGGATATTCGCTGACGATTGATCCGGCGACGCATAGGGGCCTCGCCGTCGAAAAGTCGGAACTGAACGGCAAGCATGACGGGCGGATCGTCTCCTGTCCGGTCGACGCGCCGCGATCCGATCGCGTTTACCAACGCCTCATCGACAATACGTTTGACGGTCGCGACTTCGTCGACATCAGGACGCCGGTCGTCGGCGGCAAGGCGCCGTTCGTCTATTTGAAGCGGCGAACCCGCGACCTTCGCTTCTCGAATGACAATCACCGCGTCGACCTCGCGCCCGTCGATGCGCTGCTGTCGAAAGAGGAACAGGCGAAGATCGCGGAATTCACGCGCGCAATGGCGCTCGATTTCGGCGGGCTCGACGTGCTGCGCGACCGCGAGGACGGGCGCATCTATATCGTCGACGCCAACAAGACCGACATGGGGCCGCCGTCCGCGCTCTCCGGCGACGACAAGCTGAAAGCGATGCGCGGCATAGCGGACGCTTTCGCCGCCCTTGTCGATGCGCGGCTGAAGGCCTGATCGTTGGCGGCGATCCCTTTCGTCAAAGAATTCCCGTTCGAATACGGCCGCGCCGACCCGCTCTCGCCGCTCATCCGCCGCGTCATCGCGAAAAATCCCGGCCCGTTCACCTATACGGGGAGCGGAACCTACATCATCGGGCGCGAGGAAGGCCCTCTCGCCGTCATCGATCCCGGGCCAGTGAACGCGGAGCATCTCGACGCCCTCGTTGAGGCCGTCGGCAAGGCGCGCGTCAGCGATATTCTCATCACGCACACGCATTCCGATCATTGCGGCGGCGCGCGGGCCTTCGCCGACAGGATCGGCGCGCCGATTCGCGCAGCGGGACCCCATCCCGTCGCCGACAAGGCGCATGATGCGCCGGCGCTCGACGAAGGCGCCGACTACGCCTTCAGACCCGATATCATGATCGCGGACGGCGAGAGAGTGATGGGCGCCGGCTGGACGATCGAAGCGGTCGCAACGCCAGGCCATCTTTCAAATCATCTCTGCTTCGCGCTCATCGAGGAGAAAGCGCTCTTCACCGGCGACCACATCATGGGTTGGGCGACGACGGTCGTCGCGCCGCCCGACGGCGATATGGGCGCTTATCTTGACAGCCTCGACAGGCTGCTTGCGCGCGAGGACGACATCTACTTCCCGACGCATGGCGCGCCGATCGCGAAGCCGAAACCCTTCGTGCGCGCGGTGAGGACCCACCGCCGCATCCGCGACGGGCAGATCCTCGATCAGCTGAGAAAAGGCCGAACACGGATCAATGAGATTGTCCCCGCGATCTACGCCGACATCGACAAGCGCCTTCACGGCGCGGCGGCGCTCAACGTCTATGCGCATTTGATCCGGCTCGTGAAGACAGGCGCCGTCAGGACAGAGGGCGATCCCGCGATGAACGGCGTTTACCGGCTCGCGTGACGCCCTCATAAATCTTTGCGAGGGCGTCGGGCGGCGCACCGGTCCAGAAGCGGAACAAGAGCCATCCGTTGAGGATCTGCTGGCGCGCGACGCCGCGAAGGCGAAAGCGCCGCGCCGATGTGATGAGCGGTGCGTCAAGCTTGGCGACGGCGCCGCGCGGACGCAGGCGCCGGCGCAGCTCGACATCCTCAAACAGCGGCCACGCGGGCGCGCCGCCGACCGATTCGTAGTCGGCGCGGCGCATGAAAAACCCCTGATCGCCGAACGTCGTCGCAGCGCTGTCAATGCGGCTCGCGAAGGCGTAAAGGCTTAGAAGCGGGTGGCGATCATCGAACGAAAGCCGAAAGCATCCGAGTGCGACGGAGGGATCGCGAAGCGTCTTGCGGATAAGGTCTCCCGCATTCGCCGGCGGCGCGGAATCGGCGTGAACGATCCAAAGGATCGGCGCCTGCGCTGCGTTTGCGCCAGCCGTGATTTGCGCGCCGCGTCCTTTCGGGCTCGTGAGCGTCGCAACGTTCGCCCTGCCGCTGCAGAGGGCGAGCGTGTCGTCCGCGCTGCCGCCGTCGGCGACGATGATTTCGTCAATGCCCGCCCGTTCGAGGCTGTCAATGAGCTTGCCGATGCGCGCGCCCTCATTGAGGGTCGGCACGATGGCGGCGATCGCTTCAGCGTCCACCGCCGGCGCTTTCGGCTTCATGTTTGACGGCGAGAAGGATGCGCGGCGTATCGCGCCGGAGATTTCGCCGGATGAGGCCGCGCGGAACCGGAAGCCCGATCGCAAGCCGGGCGTCGTAGAACAGGCGCGCGACGCCCGGCCGGTCGCCCGCTTCGATGCGCCAGACGCCCTCCATGATGCGAAGATCGCCGCCGGCGCGTTCGAACGCGATCACATGCGGCGCATCATAGTCGCTGCGAAAGACAATGCTGATTTTCGGCAGCGGAAAGCCGTAGTCGATGACATGCCGGCGAAGATCGCTCCGCCCGTCCGCCGACGCGTCGAGAATTTCGCAGCTTTCAAGATGCGGCACGAATTGCGGCGCGCGCGCGCAATCCGTCATCACCGCCCAGATGCGATCCGGCGCAGCCTCTATTTCAACGGCGCCGAATACGGTGCCGGCTGCCTCTTTCTCGCTTCGGTCGGGCTCGACGCGGACGACCGCCGCCCCGGCGCGCAACGACACAGTCTCGTCCGGCGAAAGCGTCGGCGCACCGGCTGCGCCCATAAACGACGCCAAAAGCAGAGACCACGACATTTGAAAGACTTCGCAAGCCGGCGCGCGCGTTGTCTATCGCCCGTCGGTCAAACCTTGGTGAGGACGCCGCCTTGACCGCGGCCGGGGCGCATGATTCCCTGACGCCTAGTCTGGAGGGAGACGTCCATGAAAGCCCAAGCGCTCGCAGTCTCGTTCATTCTCGCAAGCCTCGCTGGCGCCGGCCCCGCGGCGGCGTGGGACAAGATCGGCCAGCGCAGCGTCAGCGACCGCGTTGAATCCGACACCATGATCGTTGAGGGAAGCAACCGCTATGACCGCATAAAAATTTGCGTCGAGCGCCATCCCGTCCATTTCATCGATGTCGACATTATTTTCCGCAATGGCGGCCATCAGGACGTCGCCGTCGCGGCGCGGATCAATCCCGGCGACTGCACGCGCGTCATCGATCTTGAAGGCGGCGCGCGCGACATCCGGTCGATCACGTTCCGCTATGAAGAAACGAGCCGCAAACGCCGCTCAGCGACGGTGAAAGTCCTCGCCGAATAATCTCAGGCGGGCGGAAAGAGAAGGCGCCTCGTTTCCACGATGAGGCGGTTCTGGACCTCTGAAACCGGCCCTTCGATCTCGGCCGCCTTCAGCATCAAGTCGATCAGTTGGCGGCGTTCCTCCGGCGAGCAGGCCGCTTCGATCGGCTTGACGATTTTCTTCAGGCTGTTCGCCGCATCGTTGATCTGGCCCGTTGCGGCGCGCGCAAAGGCGAACAGGCCCTCCGCCGTCTCGGCGTCGGCGCCGAACGCCTTTCGCATGTCGGCGACGATCGCCTGGCGCTGACGGTCGGTCACAGCGCCGTCATAGGCGGCGATCTGGAAAAGGAGCACCGCCGCCGCTTCGCGCGGATCGGTCAGGGTTTCGATGAGGCGCTTGCCGACGCGCCTTGACCATTTCGCGCCGCGAAAAGCGCCGTGGACGTCGCGGATCGCTTCGCGACCCTCGCGCGCCGCGCCGACAAAATAGGTGAAGGCCCAGAAGGCCGCAGCGGCGGCGCCGAGGAGCGCGATCAGGATGTGCATCTTTCCCCCTCAGAGCGGACGGCGATCCTCGCCCATCAAGATTAAGGATATAACCGCCGCGTCGTCCACCTGTCGCCGTCGCGGAGAAACTGCAGCCGGTCATGCAGTCGGAACGGACGATTGACCCAGAATTCGATTTCCTCCGGCGCGAGGCGAAATCCCGACCAATACGGCGGACGCGGCACCGCGCCGATGCCGAAGCGCGCCGTTTCCCGCGCGATTTCCTTTTCGAGGGCGAAACGCCCTTCGAGCGGGCGCGACTGCGCTGAGGCCCAGGCGCCGAGTTGCGCAGTCCGCGCGCGCGTTGCGAAATAGGCGTCCGCCTCCGCCGCAGTCACCGGCGAGACGGCTCCCCGAAACCGCACCGAGCGGCGGATCGATTTCCAGTGAAAGCAGAGCGCGGCCTTCGGATTGGCGGCGAGTTCGCGGCCCTTTGCGCTTTCGAGATTGGTGAAAAAAGTGAGCCCCATCGCGTCGATGTCCTTGAGCAGCACCATCCGGACATTGGGAAGACCGTCCGCATCGACCGTCGCGAGCGCCATGGCGTTGGCGTCGTTCGGCTCCTTCCTCTTCGCAAGTTCCAGCCACTCGACGAAGAGCGCGAGCGGGTCTTCCTTCGTAAAGACGTCGCCCTGATCTTCATCGGCCTTGTAGGCCTCGGCCGAGGGACTCGGCGGAATGACGGATTTCCAGCTCATTTCTCTGTCCGGCGTTTTCCAATTATCGACGGATCATTCTATAGGATGCGCCGCATGAGTCGTAACGGCAAGGCGGCGGGCGGCTGATGTCGCACAAC
>JBMOOR010000244.1:0-7460 GCA_049324555.1 Pseudomonadota bacterium
GAGGAAGAGCGCGCAAGGCTCGCCGGATCTCAATGCTTCAGCGGCTTGCCGGATCAGCGCTTCATCCGCCTGCGGAGCGCTGCGCGGCGCAATCGGCGCCGCAGCGCCTTTCGTCTCCTCCCACGCGAAATTCGCCGGCGCGATCAACGTCGCGATTGCGCCCGGGTAGCGCATCGCTTCGGCGACGGCGATCGCGCCATCGGCGGCGAGCGCATCGGCGGAGACGGAAGTTCTCACCCAATTTGAGAAGGGACGCGCCGCGCCTTCAATGTCGGAGGTCAGCGGCGCGTCATACTCGCGGTGATAGGTCGCGTGATCGCCGACGATGTTGACAACCGGCGAATGCGCGCGCCGCGCATTATGAAGATTTGCGGCGCCGTTTCCGAAACCTGGCCCTAAATGGAGGAGCGTTGCGGCGGGCCTGTCCGCCATGCGGCCGTAGCCGTCGGCGGCGCCCGTTACGACGCCTTCGAAAAGGCCGAGGACGCCGCGCATTTTTGGGTGCCTGTCGATCGCCGCGACAAGCTGCATTTCCGACGTGCCGGGATTGGCGAAGCAGACTTCGACGCCGGCGTTGTAGAGCGTTTCGATCAGGGCTTCGGCGCCGTTCATTGCTTCTTCTCCGTTCCTGCGACCCTCTCATAATAGGCGGCGTCGCGTCCGCTGTTCGCTTCGGAAATCACATAAGCGCGGATCGCTTCGGATGTGTCGTCGTCGACGATATCGCTGAAATTTCCCATGCCGAGCGAGGCCCTTGCTCCCCCTCGCACAACCGCCCTCCAGAGGTTCCTGTCGCCCAAGAGCGGCGAATGGCGAAGGCTCGGCACAAGGCCCGACGTCATCGCGCGGTCGCCGTGGCAGACGGCGCAACTTTCCATATAAGCCGCCATGCCGGCCATGATCGTTTTCGGCGCGGCGGTTGACGCCGGCGGCGCGGCTTTGGCTTGTCCGGGAATGTTGACCGGCTGCAGCTCAGACGTCGCGCCAAGCTTGAATGTCAGCACACGGCCGACTTTCGCCTCGCTTCCTGTCGGGACGATGCCGCCGACAAGGAGGGTGTAGGCGCCGCCCCAGCCGGCGGCGACGCTCACATATTGCTCGCCGTCGATTTCATAGGCGATCGGCGCGGCGACGACGCCCGTCTGCGTGAAGAATTTCCAGAGCCTGTCGCCGGTCTTGGCGTCGTAGGCGGCGAAATGCGCGTCCGACGTTCCCTGAAACACAAGGCCGCCTTTCGTCGAAAGAACGCCGCCGTTCCACGGGCCGAAATGCTCGACCGACCAGCGAGGCTCTTGCTTGACCGGATCCCATGCGAGGAGCCGCCCTTTCAGCATGGCGCGCAGCGCTTTCGCTGTCGCTTCATCGTCGGGGAGCGTTCCGAGCGTGAAATCGGCCCCGGTGTTCCACCCCATTTTCTTTTCCGTGAACTCGCCGATATCGCCGAACGCGAACGGAATTTCGTTCGCCGGAATGTAGACAAGACCCGTCCGCGGACTGAACGACATCGGGTGCCAGTTATGCGCGCCCAAGGGGCCTGGAAGCTGCAGATAGGGCGTCTTGCCCGGCCACCGCGCATCGGGATTTTCAATCGGACGCCCGGTCTTCATATCGACGCCGGACGCCCAGTTCACCGGCGTGAAGTTTTTCGCCGAGAGAAGCTCGCCGGTCGCGCGGTCGAGAACGTAGAAGAAGCCGTTCTTCGGCGCCTGCATGATGGCCTTCCGCTTCGCGCCATCGATATCGAGATCGGCGAGAATGAGATGCTGCGTCGCCGTGTAATCCCAGGTTTCGCCCGGTGTCGTCTGATAGTGCCAGACATACTCGCCGGTGTCGGGGCGCAGAGCGACGATTGACGAGAGAAACAGATTATCGCCGCCGCCGGGGCTCCTGATGCGCTGGTTCCACGGCGAGCCGTTGCCGGTTCCGATATAAAGAAGATCGAGTTCCGGATCATAAGCCATCGAGTCCCAAACGGTGCCCCCGCCGCCGAGCTTCCACCACTCGCCGTTCCATGTCTTCGCGGCCATTTCCATCACAGCATTCTCAAATCCGTCGGCCGGATTTCCGGGCACGGTGTAAAAACGCCAGACCATTTCGCCGGAATTTGCGTCGTAGGCGGAAAGATAGCCTCTGACGCCAAGCTCTGCGCCGCCGTTGCCGATCAGCACCTTCCCTTTGACGACGCGCGGCGCGCCGGTGACCGAGTAGGGCTTCGTCTTGTCGATCGTATTGACATCCCATGCTTTGACGCCAGTTTTCGCGTCGAGCGCGATGAGGCGCCCGTCGATCGTTCCGGTGAAAACCCTGTCGCCCCAAATCGCGACGCCGCGATTGACGATGTCGCAGCACATGACCGACGCGCGGGAACGGTCGACCTCCGGATCGAACGACCAGATTTTCTCGCCCGTTCTCGCGTCGAGCGCGGTGACGATATTCCAGCTTCCCGTCACGTACATGACGCCCTCATGAACGATCGGCGTCGCCTCGATGCCGCGCGAGACGCCGAGATCGTATGACCAGGCGAGTCCGAGATTGGAAATGTTCCCGGCGTTGATCGTATCGAGCGGCGAGTAGCGCTGTTCCGAATAGGTCCGCCCGTGGGAGAGCCATTCGCCGGGATTTTCATCAGCGTTGATGATCGCGGCGGCGTCGACGCCCGCCGGGTTCGGGCCGAGCGCGCGCAGGACTGCGTCATCGACTTCCGGCTCCGGCGGCGCGGCGCAGGCGGCGAGTGAAAGTGCGCACAAAAAAAGGGACGTGCGAAAAATCCTTGTCATCGAACCCCTCCGGATAGTGGCGGATGTTGTCACTCGCTTGCGGCGGCTTGTCCACAACAAGCCGCAGAAAGTCGTCAGGCTTTGGACAAGGTCATCCGCGCCGCCATGTCGGCGACTTCGTCGCGCGCAACCGGCCCGCCATTTTTCAGCCATGTGTGGGTCCAGTTGAGCATGCCGAAAAACAGCATGGCTCTCGCCCGAAGAAGAGATTTCTCAAGACCCGGATTGGCGCGGCCGATGATCTCCTCGGCATGCGCAATCAGCCGGCGCTCTTTTGCGACAATGTCGGCGCGCTCAGCTTTCGGCAGAGAAGAAAGCTCATAGAGCAACACTTTCTGCGCATTCGCGGCGCCGGCGTAGAGGCGAAGGAGGGCGCGCGCAAACCCTCGAAGATCGTAAAGCGGATGGCCGCTGGCTTCTCCGTCGATTGCAGTCAAAAGTTCGTCCATGTGGCCCGTCATCACCGCGTACAGGATCGCCTCTTTCGACGGATAGTAGTGATAGAAAAGCGACTTCGACATGCCGCAGGCGTCTGCGAGGTCAGAAAGCGACGCGCCTGAAAACCCCTTAGTCGCAAAAAGCCGCGCGGCTTCATCGACGATCGCGTCGCGCTTTTCTTCGTAATCGTCGGCTTGTTTACGGGCCATCAGCGCCAACTGTCATTCTGGGGCGCAGCCGCAGGCTGCGGAACCGGAATCCATTCTCTGCGGCGGACATGGACTCCGGGTTCGATGCTTCGCATCATCCCGGAGTGACAGCATTCTTGATTGCAGCGCATGCGGATCACATCGCGTTCATCGTCAGCAGTTCATACGTCGCGACGGTTTCATTCTTCTGGTTCGTCACGAGCACGTCCCATTTCACCTCGCCGTATTCGTCGTTGCGCTTCTTCTTTGACTTCGCCGTCAAACGCACCTTGATCGCGTCGCCGGGCGAGACCGGCGTCAGAAACCGCAGCTCGTCGAGGCCGTAATTGGCGAGAACGGGACCGGGCGCCGGATCGACGAACAATCCCGCCGCGAACGAAAGAATGAGATAGCCGTGCGCGACGCGCCCCGGAAAGAACGGGTTCGCCTTCGCCGCCGCCTCGTCCATGTGGGCGTAAAACGTGTCGCCGGTGAAGTGTGCGAAATGCTCGATGTCGTCGAGCGTGATCGTGCGCGCCGGCGTTTCGATCGTCTTGCCGATTTCAAGCTCGCTGAAGCGATGGCGGAAGGGATGCGGCGGCTTAGCGTCAACGCGCGCGCCCTTCACCCATGAGCCGGTGACGGCGCGCAAAGTCTCGGGCGAGCCCTGAATGGCGGTGCGCTGCATGTAATGGCGAACGCCGCGCATGCCGCCCATTTCTTCGCCGCCGCCCGCGCGTCCCGGCCCGCCATGAACAAGAACGGGCAGGGGCGATCCGTGCCCGGTCGATTCCTTCGCGCAGTCGCGATTGATGACGATGACGCGGCCATGGAAGCACCCGGCGCCGATGACGACGTCGCGCGCGATCTCGGGATCGTAGGTGAAGAGCGACATGACGAGCGAGCCGCCGCCCTTGTTGCAAAGCGCGATGGCGTCATCGAGCGATTTGTAGGGCATGAGTGTCGAGACAGGACCGAACGCCTCGACTTCATGCACGGCTTTGGCGTTCCACGGATCGTCACAGCGCAGAAGCATCGGCGAAACGAAAGCGCCGGTGATGGCGGAAGCGCCGATCGGATCAGCGGCGGCGCTGTCGCCGAAGACGATTCTAGCTTCCGATCTTAGCGCGGCGACTTTCGCGCGCACGTCCTCGCGTTGCGACAGCGACACCAGCGCGCCCATCCTGACTTCCTCGCGCGCCGGATCGCCGACTGTCGTCTTCGCAAGCCCTTCCGAAATTGCTTTCGATGCGGCGTCGAGCATGGCGGCGGGAACGAATGCGCGGCGGATGGCGGTGCACTTCTGCCCGGCCTTCACCGTCATCTCGCGCACGACTTCTTTGACGAAAAGCGAGAATTCCGGGCTGTCCGCTGTCGCATCGGACCCCAGCATCGAGGCGTTCAATGAATCCTGTTCGGAAATGAAGCGGACGCTTTCTCGGATGACGGCGGGATGACTCTTCAGTTTCGCGGCGGTCGAGGCTGAGCCGGTGAAAGAAACGACGTCCTGACCGGTCAGATGATCGAAAAGATCGCCGGTCGAACCGGCGATGAACTGCAACGCGCCGTCGGGAACCTTGCCGGTTTCGATCAGCATGCGGAACGCGGCTTCCGCGAGATAAGAGGTCGCGGTCGCCGGCTTCACGATCGCGGGGACGCCCGCGATGAGCGAAACGGAGAGCTTCTCCAGCATCCCCCAGACCGGGAAGTTGAAGGCGTTGATGTGCAGCGCGAGGCCTTTGAGCGGCGTGTAGACGTGTTGCGCGAGGAAGGTTCCTTCGCGTGAAATCTGTTCGACCGCACCGTCGATGAGGAGATAACCGTCGGGGAGTTCGCGCTTGGCCTTTGACGCCATAGAGAAGAGCGTGCCGGCGCCGCCCTCGATGTCGATCCAGCCGTCCTTCCGTGTCGCGCCGGTGTGGAAATTGAGGGCGTAAAGCTCTTCTTTACGGTCCATAATCGCTGTTCCGAGCGCCTTTACGATCGCGGCGCGCTCATGGAACATCAGCTTACGGAGGTTCTTGCCGCCGACCTCGCGCGCGTAATCCGCCATCGACCTGAAATCGAGCCCGCCCGACCCGCCGCGCGCGACAATCTCGCCGGTGACGGCGGAGGGGATATCGGCGGCTGCGCCTTTCCCTTCCGTCCATTTGCCGAGGGCGTAGTTTTTAAGGATGAGGGGGGGCATCAAAGGCTCCTTATGACTTGGCTCTGCTCCCCCGCTTGCGGGGGAGCTGTCGCGAAGCGACTGAGGGGGCGCACTCTATCCTCATGCGAAGGACCCGCGGCGAGAGCCCCCTTCGTCGCCTTCGGCGACACTTCCCCCGCTTGCGCGAGGGAAGAGGGAAAGACGCATTCGAAATGACGGCGGAGATTGCATAAAGAACTCACCGCCCCTTGAACGCCGGCTTGCGCTTGTTCAAAAACGCGTCGACGCCCTCTCGATAATCCTCCGAGCGCCCAAGCTCGCGCATCCGGTCGCGTTCAAGATCGAGCTGCTCGTCGAGCGGGCGCGTGAAGGCGGCGCGGATGAGTTTTTTCGTTTCCGCAAGCCCGCGTGTCGGCGCTGAGGCGAACTTCGCAACAAGCGCATTCGCTTCTTCGGCGAGCCTGTCGTCCTCGACGCATTTCCAGATGAGGCCCCACTCCGCCGCCGTCTCGGCGGGGAGGGGATCGCCGGTGAGCGCGAGCCCAAGCGCGCGCGCCTGCCCCGCCAATCGCGGCAGCGCCCATGAGCTGCCTGAGTCCGGCACAAGGCCGATATTGGCGAAGGACATGATGAACTTCGCCGACATCGCCGCGATGACGATATCGCACGCGAAGGCGAGCGAGGCGCCGGCGCCGGCGGCGACGCCGTTCACCGCGCAAACGACCGGCATCGGCAACGAGGTGAGGCGCCGGATCAGCGGGTTGTAGCGCTGCTCGACGGATAGGCCGAGATCGGGCGCTTCGCCGGCCCCTGTTCCTGAGTTTGGCGAAATCGCGCGGTCGGACAAATCCTGTCCTGCGCAAAAACCGCGCCCGGCGCCGGTGATGAGAAGGGTACGGACGGATTTGTCGGTCTCAACCTGCTTCAGCGCCTCGGCGATCTCCGAGTGCATTTGCACCGTGAAGGAATTCAAGCGGTCCGGGCGATTGAGCGTCAAACGCGCCGCGCCGTTCTCGATCGAAAAGATTACCGTTTCGAACGCCATCGCCGCTCCTAATCCTTAATTCCGCCAGAAAAACTCCACGTCATTCCGGGGCGCGGCCGGAAGGCCGCGAACCCGGAATCCAGCTTCCCGGCCGTGGATTCCGGGTTCGGCGTGTTCCACGCCGCCCCGGAATGACAGATAGGAGTGGCTAGCTGGAACTGGCGACTTGATATAATTGAACGCTTGGTCGGTCAATTCACAGGGATTGAATGAAGAAAACGGACGAAGACGCTCTGGCGCTTCGAATCGCGAGGGCCTTGAACGCCGCGGAAACGACGGCGCCCGCCTGGGATTTGCGCGTCGAGGACGCCGGCGCCGGCTGGGCGCGCTGTTCGATGATCGTCAAGAGCGACATGCTGAACGGGCTCGGCACGGCGCATGGCGGCATGATCTTCGCGCTCGCCGACACCGCCTTCGCTTACGCCTGCAATTCGAGGAACGTCAGAACCTTTGCGCAGCACGCGTCGATCTCCTTTTTGTCCCCCGCGAGGGGCGGCGAAAAACTGGTCGCGGCCGCGCGCGAGGATGCGGCGTCGGAGCGGACGGGGGTCTATACGGTGACGGTGACCGGCGAGGACGGCCGCACTGTCGCTGTGTTTCAGGGATTGTCGAGGACGGCGGGCGGGCTGGTGGTGGAGTGACCGCTTTGCGGTTAGAGAACAAATGCGGAGACCGAAAGAACAATGACCAACGCCTATATCTGCGACGCCGTCAGAACGCCGATCGGCCGTTACGCCGGAGCGCTGTCGTCTGTGCGGACAGACGATCTCGCGGCGATCCCGCTCAGGGCGCTGAAAGAGCGCAATCTGAACGTCGATTGGGAGGCGCTCGACGACATCGTGATGGGCTGCGCCAATCAGGCG
>JBMOOR010000245.1:0-4069 GCA_049324555.1 Pseudomonadota bacterium
CGCGGCGCGGCGCTTTTGCCGCGCGTCATTGCAGCGGCGGCGAAGGGCGACGGCGCGATGTTGAGCGTCCTTGTCGAAACGCTGGAAGGGGAAGGGTTCCGCGTGATCGGCGCGGAAGAAGTCTTCGACGAACTCGCTGCGCCGGCGGGCGCGATCGGCTCGCATGCGCCTTCTGAGGAGAATTGGAGCGATATCCGCAAGGGAGCGGCGATCGTCAATGCGCTCGGTCCCTTCGATGTCGGTCAGGCGGCGGTCGTCGCCTCAGGCCACACGCTTGCGATCGAAGCGGCGGAGGGAACCGACCGCATGCTTGAGCGCTGCGCCGCGCTTCCGGCTTCGGCGCGCGGCGGCGAAAAGCGCAACGGCGTTCTCGTCAAGCGGCCGAAACCGGGGCAGGAACTGCGCGTCGATCTGCCGACGATCGGCGTCGAGACGGTGCGGCGCGCCGATGCGGCGGGGCTTTCGGGAATTGCGGTGGAAGCGGGAAGAGCGCTCCTCATCGACCGCGAAGCGATCGCGAGAGAAGCCGACGCGCGCGGAGTTTTCGTCTTCGGCTTCCAACTGGCGGAGATCGAAGAAACGTGACCGGCGATCCGCTCAAGATTATGCTGGCGGCGGTCGAGCCCTCCGCGGATTCGATCGGGGCGAGCCTTCTTCGCGAACTTAAAGAACAGGCGCTGGAGGCGACCTTCATCGGCTGCGGCGGCCCGCTGATGGAGCGCGAGGGACTGAAGAGCCTTTTTCCGATCGACGCTTTTTCGGTGATGGGCGCCACCGATGTCATCCGCGTTGCGCCGCTCGCGATGAAGCGCGCGCGCGAACTCGCCGAAACGGCGGCTGCGCAGAACATTGATGTCGCGGTGTTTATCGACGGCTGGGCTTTTTCACGGCTTGCGACGACGCGGCTCCGCAAGCTGTCGCCGAGGACGACATCGATCAAGTTCGTCGCGCCGCAGGTGTGGGCCTCGCGCCCGCAGCGCGTCAAATTCGTCAAGCGGTTCTTCGACGGCGTCCTGACGCTCCTCCCGTTCGAACCGGCTTATTTTCATCGCGAAGGCGTTCGCGCGGAATTCGTCGGCAATCCGAATTTTCAGGCGGCGTGGCGGGCGAGGGGCGACGAGACGCGGTTTCGCGCCCGCCATCATCTTGGTCAGGCGCCGCTCATCGCCGTCCTTCTCGGCAGCCGCAAGCGCGAAGTGACGCGTCTTGAAAAGCCGTTCCGTGAAGCGGTCGAGCATCTGATCAAGGAAATTCCGGGACTGCGCGTCGTCTCGCCTGTCGCCGAAAGCGTTTCATCGATCGTGACGAGGAGATTGGCGCGCTGGCCGGGCGAACCGATCCTCGTCGGCGCGGACGAGAAATATGACGCGATGGCGGCGGCGAATGTCGCGCTGACGGCGTCCGGCACCGCATCGACAGAGCTTGCGATCAACAGGACGCCGATGGTCGTCGCCTATAGGGTCGATCCCTTAACCGCGTTCTGGGCGCGGCGCGTCAAGACGACGCCTTACGCCTCGATCATCAATGTTGCGGCGGACCGCTTCGTCATCCCTGAATTCATCCAGGAAAATTGCGACGGGCGGGTGATCGCCTCCGCGCTCCTCTCCCTGTTCGAAGACCCCGCCGCCTATGTCGATCAGGCGGAGAGCTTTGATCTGATCCTCAAGGAGCTTGGCGTCGACGGCCCTTCGGCTGCGCGACTTGCCGCAACGCGCGTCATCGAATGGGCGCATTTGGGGAGGAAGCGCGCGGCGGCCGCAGCGGCCTGATGTCCCGAAATGGCGCAGGCCGAGGGCGCGCTTCTTGCTGCGGCAAGCGTGAAATCGCGGGGGCGGGCGCAGGAAAACTCGCGTTCGCCGCCAATCCTCAGGGGTGAGTTGCATGCGCGCATTTGCCGGCGTCATCGCCGTTCTCGGAGTTCTCGCCATCGGCGCAGAGGCGTCCGCCGCCCGCTTCACGGCGTCGAAAGTCCTCTTTCAGGACATCACGGGCGAGGTGAAGATTACGACAACCGGCGGCGAAGACGTCGAGGTCGCAATCCGTCAGGGAAAAACCTATCGCTCCGTCTCCGTCAAGCTCGTCGACGGCGAAGTCGTCATCGCTGGAGAGCGCTGGCGCGAGGAGGAAACGAAAGACTGCTGCAACACGCGCATTCGCCGCACCGAAAATCTTCAGCGCGACCGCGTCGCCGCCGTCGGGGCGCCGCCGTCCGACCCGAACGCGTTTCTCACGGATTATCCGGTGATAGAGGTGTCGCTGCCGCGCAAGAGCGACGTCTCCTTCGTCGATGCGCGCATCAAACTGTCGATGGGCGCGCTTGACGGGCGTCTCATGCTCGACGCTTGCTATGTATACGGAGAAACCGGCAATCTCGGTCAGGCGACGATCGGCGTCATTTCCGGAAGCCGTCTTGCGATCGGCGATGTCGGCTCGATGCTTGAGCTTGATGTTTCAGGCGACGCGGATGTGTCGGGCGGCAACGCCGCGATGGCGGATATCGACATCGCGGGGCCGGGCGACGTGATGATCGGCGCCGTCGACGGCATGCTCGATGTTTCAATCGCGGGATCAGGGCTCGCCCGCGCCGCGCGTGTCGACGGGCCTTTGACCGCCCGCATCGCAGGGTCAGGCGCGCTCGCCGTCCAGGGCGGCAAGGCCGACCGGATGATCGTGACGATCGACGGTTCGGGCGGGGTCTTCCACGAAGGGACGGCTGTCTCGCCCGAACTTCGCCTTTACGGCTCGCCGACAGTCCGCCTCGGCGCGGTCGAGGGCCGCATCACGCGCCATGGCGCCGGCGAGGTCTATGTCGGCGACAAGCTTGTCGCCAAGCGCTGATTTTTGAGGGTTTGGCCTGGCAGGGGCAGAGGGACTCGAACCCCCGACCCTCGGTTTTGGAGACCGATGCTCTACCAGCTGAGCTATACCCCTAGGCCGCGCTCCGAATAAGGCCGAACCGGCGGCAGTTCAATAGGTTCAATGCCCGCGGCCCTTGACCTCTTCGGGAAAAAGTCTACCTAAGCGCCCATCTTCCGAAACAATCAGAAGGTGGGGCGCGTCGGGATCGGCGCACGAGAACCCTTGCCTTCGAGACATGAGGACGAAGCCGCCATGGCAGGCGAGAAGAAGACCGGATCCGGCAAGCAGGGCGCAAAGGCGGCGCCCGGCGTCACCATCGAGGGCGAAGCCGTGGAACCGAAGAAGAAGCGAACCAACCCGATCGTCTTCCTCCAGCAGGTCCGCGCCGAGGCCGAGAAAGTCACGTGGACGACGTGGAACGAAACCTGGATATCGACCCTTATGGTTCTCACGATGGTCGTCATCATGGCGATCTTCTTCCTCATCATCGATCAGGGCCTCAAATTCGGCGTTTGCACGATCCTTCCGATCGACTGCGCGTCGCAGAACTAGTCCCGCCTCATTTCATCAGCAGACGGATCACGACCATGGAACACAAATGGTACATTGTTCACGCTTACTCGAACTTTGAAAAAAAAGTCGCCGACGCCATTCGCCAGACGGCGGCCGAAAAGGGCATGTCCGACCTCTTCGAGGAAGTGTTCGTGCCGACCGAGGACGTGACGGAAGTCCGCCGCGGCCGCAAGATCACCTCGGAACGGCGTTACCTGCCTGGTTACGTGCTGGTGAAAATGGTCCTCAACGATCAGACCTATCACCTTATCAAGGAGACGCCAAAGGTCACGGGCTTCCTTGGCGCGGGCAACAAGCCGATGCCGGTCAGCCAAAAGGAAGTCGACCGCATCCGCGGCGTCGTCACCGAATCGATCGAACGCCCGCGCTCGACCATCACCTTTGAAGTCGGCGAAAATGTTCGCGTCGTCGACGGCCCGTTCGCCTCGTTTTCAGGCGTCGTTGAGGATGTCGATGAGGACACGCAGCGCGTCAAGGTCGCGGTCTCGATCTTCGGCCGCGCGACGCCGGTGGAGCTTGAATTCGCCCAGGTCGAAAAGGCCGCCTGAGGGTCTTTGCAGCGCCGGCTTACAATTCGTGATGGCGCGCCGCATTTGCGCCATCTTTTCGTCCCGCGCTGCGACAATCGCCGCATTAG
>JBMOOR010000245.1:4079-7440 GCA_049324555.1 Pseudomonadota bacterium
TGATCATGTCGCTGGGAAACTTGCGACAGCTGGCGAGGCGGGCCCCGCGCTTCTCTCCCCCGCGCTCAACCATGCCTCGCCAGCGCCCAGCGCTTTTCCGGCGCGTTCAATCGGAAAGGCGCAAGCGCGGGTTTCCCGTTTGTGTTTTTGGCGACGACTGCACAAATAGCGCCCGCCGGTTTCTCTCCCCGGCGGGCGTTTTTGCGCTCGACGCAAGCGAGGAGTCACGCACGGCGCGCAGGGGCTTGGTTCGAGCGCTTCGCTTCTTCGGGGCGAACTCGTCAGGAATTCCGGCGGCTGCGCCTTGTCGTCAGAGACAATGCAAACCCGACGACGAGCACGATTGAAAACGCCAGATTGATCATGAAACCGAAGGAGGGGCCGTCGGGCGTCGGCGCGGGCGTCGTCTCCTGCATGTGGATCAGCTTTCGGCCGACCTGTTCGGCGGCGAGAAGCAGATAAGCCAATGGGATCATCGCGCGATATCGAACAAGAGCGACGATCGCAAACAAGCAAAAAAGGAAAAGCGCAAGCCCCCAGCTTGCAAACAGGAACATGACGAGTTCCTGGGTCTTGGCGTCGAACGTGTCGAGAGGCACGCCGTCGGCGTTAACGATGATGTATTCATTGGCGACCAGCGGATTGAGGCCGGCGACATTAAACCCCATGATGAGTTTGAGGAGCACGACCGGAACGAGGAGCCAGATCGCAATCAAGTGGCCGCGATAGTCGTTGTCGATCACTTTGGGGAAGAGGCGGTCAAGCATACGGTGCGTTCCTCGCTCAATTCGGTTTTCTAGCGCGGTGTGCGCAAAAATGTGCGCGTCCGACGCTTCGCGTCTCACTTGCGCGAAAACGCCGCGCCACTCAAAGACCAGGCCGTCGCGACCTGATTCCGAATCAGGGCGCGACGATCTAGGGGCGGCCGCCGTCCCGTTTCGCGCGATTGGCCTCTCAGCTCGATCGAGCGCGCCGCTGACGGATCGCCCAAGCTGCGCCATACCGCAAATCCCCCGGCCCGGACATGACGCAGCCGCTCAAAAAACTGACCGCAGGGTGCAGGAGCCCCTTCGCCCACATCAGAGAACCAAGACGCGGCCAGGATCGATTCGGTCCACCGCTTCGACAAATTGGCGAACGCAAAGCCGGAGACTGACGGCGTCCGGATCGGCTCGCCAAACAACTCGTCGACCGCGCATTTCGCCTTGCCGCAATTCAATCGCCCATCGGCGCGCCACATTCTATTGAAGGGATGGGCGGCGAGGGGTGTTGACATGACGAAATCGATCCTGGCTGTTCTATTCAGCGCTTTCGCTTTTCTCGCGTCGGTTTCAGCGTCCGGCGCTGCGAGGGCTTCCGGTCTATCCGCCGCCGACATCGAGCCTCTCATTGGCGATTGGAGCACGGGCCCTGAGAATGGCGCGCCGGTCTTTGTGCAGAGTTATCACTGGGACGCAAAGAAGAGTTACGTCTGGGTGAAAACGTCGATCCTCGGCGGCGACGGCGTCGAGGAGCGCGTTCACTTTGAAGGGATCGCCATCTGGAATGCGCGCGACGGCTGGTTCGATTATCTTTTCGCGGTCGAGCCCGGATCGCAGACGCAGGAGCGGGGAACGATTGCACGGAGCGCCGACGGGACGCTAATGCGAACGGTCCAGTTCACGGGCGGATCCGGCGCGACAGCCGAGTTCCGCCAGGTCTTCGAGCCGCTCGCTGACGGCAGGATCAGGACCAGACTGCAGCGCAAGACCGGAGCAGGATGGGAGCCGACTTTCCCCGGTTCAGACGCCCTCGTCATGGTCCGCCGCCGCTGATATTCCCCATATCGGCTTGAATGTTGGGCCTTTGCTTGCCTGCTTGCGGGGACTCGCCTTTCAATCAATAAGTTGCATCGACTGCGGGACGGCCGTACGGCCGGATCCGGGCTGGCTTTTGTTGAAGGGAAGAAACATGACAGCCATCTTAACGAATCTTCGAAATGCGGTGATCGCGGGTTTTGTGCTGGCGGCGCTTCTGGCGGCGCTGTCGCTCAGCGTCTGGGGCGATCAGATCCGGCCGTTCTGGCCGTTCCTGTTTCGCTGGGCGCATGTGATTTCAGGCGTCATGTGGATCGGGCTGCTCTGGTATTTCAATTTTGTCCAGATCCCAACCATGCCGTCCATTCCGGACGAGCAGAAACCAGCGATCGGCAAACATATCGCGCCGAAGGCGCTGTTCTGGTTCCGTTGGGCCGCGATGTCGACAATCATCACGGGCCTCATCCTCGCAATGCTGAACGGCTACATCGTTGAGGCGCTGACGCTCGGCCTCACCGGCGGGACTGCGGGCCACGCGGCGATCGGCATCGGCATGTGGCTCGGGACCATCATGTGGTTCAACGTCTGGTTTGTGATCTGGCCGAACCAGCAGAAGGCGCTCAACATCGCCAATCGCTATCCGGACATCGCCGCAGATGCGAAGGCGAAGGCCGGCCGGACGGCAATGCTGTTCTCGCGGGTCAACACGGTTCTTTCCGTGCCGATGCTCTTTGCAATGGTCGCCGCGCAGAGCCTCTTCGGCGTCTCCTGATCGATTGACGCAGATTCGGACTGCTTGCCGGCGGGCCCTCGGCCCGTCGGCTTTTTGCGTTATAATGCCGCCCAATGGGGGCTTGGCGCCGGTAGGCGCCGGGCGAAGGACGGGAGGGGAAACATGCGGAAATTGAGAGCATCCGAGAGACGCGGTCCGTTCTGGCGCGGTCTTCGTAAAGCGTTGGCTGCAACTGCGGCGGTTGCGGTCGCGGCCTGCGCCTCGACCGGCGGGCCGCTTGGCCTTTCGCGCGAGCAGGAAAAGGCGATCGGCGAGCAGCAGCATCCGCAAATTCTCGCCCAGTTCGGCGGCGAGGTCGAAGACGCGCGGCTCAAGTCCTATGTGGAAGGCGTCGCCCGGCGGCTCATCGCGGCGGGGGAACACCCTGCCGAGCCGATCGTCATCACGACCCTCGACAGTCCGGTCGTCAACGCCTTCGCCTTGCCCGGCCACGTTTATGTGGCGCGCGGCCTCCTTGCGCTCGCCAATTCGGAGGCTGAACTCGCGGGCGTCCTCGGGCACGAACTCGGCCATGTCTATGCGCGCCACACGGCGGAGCGCGTCAGCCGGTCAAACGTCACCGGCCTCGGCGCTGCGATCGTCGGCATACTGACGGGCAGCCAGGAAGGGATGCAGCTCGCCAACCAACTCGGCCAGATCTATCTCCTCCGCTATTCCCGAAATCAGGAATATGAAGCCGATCTCATCGGCGTTCGCGCACTCGCGAGGGCGAATTACGATCCGACGGCGCAGGCGGATTTTCTGAACACGCTTGGACGCTGGACCGACCTTG
>JBMOOR010000246.1:0-7392 GCA_049324555.1 Pseudomonadota bacterium
CCCCCTACTTCTCCCCCGAGTTATCCTACAAGTTATCCCCCTCCTTTCCGGCGCGCTTACGCTCCCCGTCAGGTTTTGAATTTCAACCGGCGGAGAGGCCGATGACGGACGAAAAGACGAAACAGCGGCAGGCGGCGCGGGCGGAAAGCGTCGAGCGCATTCTCGATCTCGCGCTCGATCTGACGGTCGCGCGCCTTGAGAACGTCGATCCGAAGGAGACGAGGGACAACATCGCCTTCGATCGCCTCGCGCGGACCGCGCAGGTTCTCTTTCGCATCGCAGACGACGCCGACGCGCTCGCCGCCCGCAAACGCAAGGAACAAATTGAAAATGAGCAAAACGGCGGAGGCGCCGACGAAGCCGCCCGCATCGCCAGAGACGAAGCCGAACTCAAGCGCCGGCTCGACGCCTACATTGACGGACTGGCAGGTCAGGGCGCTCCGGACGCTCGGAGCGGAGATGGCGAGCAAGGCGGCGAAGGCCCGGGGGACCGAGCATGAGTGGCGCGACCGCAACGCGCACGGCCACCAGAAATGGCCGCTCGGCGACGACTGGACGGTGTGGCTCGTTCTCGGCGGGCGCGGCGCTGGAAAAACCCGCGCCGGCGCCGAATGGGTCCGCGCTTTCGTCCGGGAGCGGATGGAGCCCGCGCGCATCGCGCTTGTCTCGGAAACCTACGCCGACGGGAGGGAAGTCATGATCGACGGAAAATCAGGTCTTGCGCATATCGGCCCGGAAGAGGAGCGCCCGCTCTACGAACCCTCGCGCCGGCGCCTTGTCTGGCCGAAAGGCTCGGTCGGCTATGTCTTCTCCTCGGAAGATCCGGACGGCCTTCGCGGCCATCAGTTCGATGCAGCGTGGTCTGATGAACTCTGCAAATGGAAGCATGCGGAGGAAACCTGGAGCAATCTCCAGCTCGCGCTCCGGCTCGGCGCGCGCCCGCGCCAGGCGGTGACGACGACACCGCGCCCGACCGCGCTCTTGAAGCGCATCCTCGCGGCGAAAGGGACCGTGACGCAACGCGCCGCGACCTATGACAACGCAGCATATCTATCCCGCGCGTTTCTCGACGAGATCGCGGCGGCCTATGAAGGGACGCGCCTCGGCCGCCAGGAACTCCTCGGCGAACTCGTCGAAGACGTCGCGGGCGCCCTGTGGACGCATGAGATGATCGAAGTCTCGCGCATCTCTGTTCCACAGGGCTTTCATCAAGCGCTCGACCGCATCGTCGTCGCGGTCGATCCGCCGGCGACGGCGGGCGAAAACGCCGACGAATGCGGGATTGTCGTCGCCGGCGCGCTTCGTTCCTCCTCCCCCGCTCGCGGGGGAGGTGTCGGCGAAGCCGACGGAGGGGGGGAGTCACAAGCGCCTGCGCTTGCGGATGCAGCGCGCCCCCTCAGTCACGCGGTGCGTGACAGCTCCCCCGCAGGCGGGGGGGCAGGAGAAAGGACAGCCTTCATCCTCGCCGATCGCTCCTTAGGCGGATTAAGCCCTCGCCAGTGGGCGGCGCGCGCGGTCGCCGTCTTTCATGAATTCAACGCCGACCGCATCGTCGTCGAGACGAACCAGGGCGGCGACATGGTCCGCGAAATCGTCAGAGGGATCGATCCCTCGGTCCCGGTGCGCGAGGTTCGCGCAACGCGCGGCAAGCGCCTTCGGGCCGAGCCCGTCGCTGCGCTCTACGAACAAGGACTCGTCCGCCATGTCGCGGCGTTCCCGAAACTCGAAGACCAGATGACGACGTTCACCGGCGATGGGACGAAGAGCCCGGACCGGCTCGACGCGCTCGTCTGGGCGCTGACCGACCTCATGCTCCGCCCGCAGGCCGAGCCCCGCATCAAGAGAATTTCGTAGGAGTTGAACGTGTTGAGTTGCGTACGGAGTAATGATCTGGAAAGGACCCCGCTCCCCCGTTTCCTCAACGGGGGAGCTGTCGCGAAGCGACTGAGGGGGCGCGCTCTATCCGCGCGCTCCGTCCTCGCGGAGACAGCGCGCCCTCTCAGTCAGGCCGCGCCTGACAGCTCCCCCGTAAACGGGGGAGCGGAAGGAAAGGCGGGGATCGCCCGATGAACCCGCTCATCTCCCTCTTCGAAAAAAAGCAGTCAAAAGCGCGCGCGCTCGTCGCGCTTTCATCTCCCGGCCAGCCGGTGTGGACGCCGCGCAATTACGCCGCGCTCGCCAAAGCGGGCTTTGAGCGCAACGTCATCGCCTATCGTTGCATCCGCCTCGTGGCGGAAGCGGCGGCGTCCGCTCCCTTGCGCATCGTCGAGGCGGGCGCCCTCATGGCGGACCATCCGCTCGCCGCGCTCCTTGAAAGCCCGAACGCCGAGCAGTCGGGCGCGACGCTCCTTGAAACGCTTTACGGCTATCTGCAGACGGCGGGGAACGCCTATATCGAAGCGGTCGCGCTCGACGGGCGGGTCAAGGAGCTTTACGCGCTCCGTCCCGATCGCATGAAGGCCCTTGTCGGGCCGTCGGGCTGGGCGGAGGCGTGGGAATACTCAGTCGACGGACGGAAGACCGTTTTCCGCAGCGATGCGGACGGCTTCTCGCCGATCCTGCAATTGAAGCTCTTCCATCCGACCAACGATCATTACGGGCTGTCGCCCCTCGAAGCCGCCGCCGGCGCCGTCGATCTTCACAATGCGGCGCTCGCCTGGAACAAGGCGCTTCTCGACAACGCCGCACGGCCTTCGGGCGCGCTTGTCTACAAGGGGCCGGACGGCGCCGAAAGCCTCACCGCCGATCAGTTCGAGCGGCTGAAATCGGAACTTCAATCCGCCTATTCCGGAATCGCCAACGCGGGACGCCCCCTCGTCCTCGATGGCGGCCTCGACTGGAGGTCCATGTCGCTCACCCCCAGCGACATGGACTTCGTCGAGGCGAAAAACGGCGCGGCGCGCGAGATCGCGCTCGCCTTCGGCGTGCCGCCGATGCTTTTGGGCATTCCGGGCGACAATACGTATGCGAATTACCGGGAGGCCAATCTCGCCTTCTGGAAGCAGACCGTCTTGCCGCTCGTGAAGAAAACGGCGGCCGCGCTTTCAAGCTGGCTCGGGGCGGAGTTTTCGGGCGCGCGCGTTGAATGCGACGCGGGACGCATCGAAGCGCTCGCGGCCGATCGCGACGCCGAATGGGCGCGCGTCTCGGCGGCGGCGTTCCTTTCGGACGATGAAAAGCGCCGCGCGCTCGGGCTTCCGGCGACGGAGGCCCGCGCGTGAGCGAGACAATTCTCAAACTTTCCGAACTTCGCGTTTCGGTCGCCGTCGGCGCGACCATCGTCATCCAGACGGCGCTCGCACTCCTCTGGTCCGGCTCGGCCGCCGAACGCCTCTCGCAGCTTGAAAGGAAATCCGATGCGACGGCGGAGCTTCTCGTGCGCGCGGCGCGGCTCGAAGAACAGCTCGCCGCGATGCGCGCGCAACTCATCCGCATCGAGACGAAAATCGACGGGGAGGGAGCGCGATGACCCCGACACTCCCCATCGAAGGCTGGGCCGCGATCTATGACGAGGTCGATCTCAATGGCGACATCGTCGCGCCTGGCGCGTTCAGGGCATCGCTCGCGAAATCGGGCGCCTCAGCGGTGAAGCTTCTTTATCAGCACACGGCGGAAAGCCCCATCGGCCGCTGGCTCGCCTTTGAGGAGCGGGCCAAAGGGCTCTATGGCCGCGGCGAGCTTTTCCTCGCAACGCAGACGGCGCGCGAGGTCGCCGAACTCGTCCGCGCCGACATCATCGACGGGCTTTCGATCGGTTTCAGGACCGTCAGGTCGCAGAAATCGAACGGCGCGCGGCGCATCACCGAAGCCGAACTCTGGGAAGTCTCGATCGTCACCTTCCCGATGGCGCCCAAAGCGCGGCTCGCGCGGATCGGAGACGAACGCGCGGGCACGGGGGACAAATCCATCAGCATCTTCGCGGACGGCGTCCGCGAGGCGGCCAGAATTCTTTCAGCTTAATCCTGTCAGTGTAAGGAGCAGTACGACATGGAAGTAAAATCACGAAACGCCGACGGCGAGATCAAGGGCGCGATACGCGACTTCCTCGCCGCCTTTGAGAGCTTCAAGCAATCGAATGACGACCGGCTTGCGGCGATCGAACAAAAAAGGGAAGACGTTCTTCTCTCGGAGAAGGTCGAGCGCATCAACAAGGCCTTGACCGAGCAGAAGGCGGCGCTCGACCGAATGACGCTTGCGGGCAAGCGCCCTGTTCTCGGCGAGACGCGCGAGGCCGACGAGAAAAAGGCGGCGATTGAGCGCTATATGCGCGCGGGCGATGCGTCGGCGATTCATGCGCTGCAGACGAAGTCCCTGAATGCGGGCGTTGACGCCGAAGGCGGCTATCTTGCGCCCGAACCGACCGAGCGCATCATCGCCGCGGCGGTCAGGGAGATTTCGCCGATCCGCCAGATTGCGACGGTCCGCGAAATCGGAACGACGTCGTTCAAGAAGCCGGTCAGTCTTGGCGGCGGCGTTGCGGGCTGGGTCGGCGAAACGGGCGGGCGCGTTGAAACGACGGCGCCGACGCTCTCCTCGATCGATTTCCCGACGATGGAGCTCTACGCGATGCCGGCCGCTTCGCAGACGCTGCTCGATGACGCGGTCGTCGACATCGAGCAATGGCTCGCCGACGAAGTGCAGGGCGAATTCGCAAGCCAGGAGACGGACGCCTTCGTCAACGGCGACGGCGTCGCCAAGCCGAGGGGCTTCCTCTCTTATCCGGTTACGGAGGATTCCGTGCGCGGCGCCGGCGAGATCGGCTATGTCGCAACGGGCGCTCTCGGCGCTTTCGGCGCGGCCAATCCCGCGGACAGGATTTTGGATCTCATCTACGCGCCGAAACAGGCCAATCGCGCGGGCGGCCGCTTCGTCCTCAACAGGAAGACGCTCGCCGTCGTCCGTAAGTTCAAGGACGCCGACGGCAATTATCTCTGGCAACCCTCGCTCGTCGCCGGCGCGCCCTCGACGCTCTTCGGCTATCCGGTCACGGAAGTTGAGGAAATGCCGGACATCGCCGCGAATTCCTATTCAATCGCGTTCGGAGACTTCGCCCGCGCCTATCTGATCGTCGATCGTCAGGGCGTCCGCATCCTGCGCGATCCCTACTCCGCGAAACCGTACGTCCTCTTCTACACGACGAAACGCGTCGGCGGGGGCGTCCAGAATTTCGAGGCGGTGAAGCTGCTGAAGTTTTCGGCGAGCTGACGAGGAGGTTTTAGGGGTTAGGTTGCAGGTTTTAGGGGCCGATGCGCGTCACCGCGCGACCCTCAAAACCCGCAGCCGCCCCCAAATCCCCAAAACCTAAAACCTAAAACCTCAAAAGGACGAGTTGCGTCATGTCCCTCACTCTCATCACGCCGCCAGCGGCGGAACCGGTTTTGCTCGCCGATCTCAAAGAGCATCTGAAGATCGACGGCGATGCGGAGGACGCGCTTATCGCAGGGCTCGGTCTCGCCGCGCGGCAGACGATCGAAGCGCGGTTCGGCCTTGCGATCATGGCGCAATCCTGGCGGCTCGCGCTCGATACGGCGCCCGATTGCGCGCTCACCCTTCCCCTGTCGCCGGTCCTTTCGATCGACAGCGTCGGCGTCGTCCGGGGCGGCGTGACGGAAGCTCTCGGCGCCTCTTCATATGAAACGCAGACGGGGCTTATCGGCCGCATACGGATCAAGACGCCGGCGGCGAGCGACCGCGCATTCGGCGGCGTCGTCATCGCCTTCACCGCGGGCTGGACGGACGCGGGCGCTGTTCCAGAAGAGCTGAAGCTTGCGATCCGGCTTCTCGCCGCGCATTACTATGAGCATCGCGAAGGCGAGGCGGCTGCGCCCGCCGTCTCCGCGCTCGTCGCGCCTTACCGGCGGGCGCTTCTATGATCGGCGCCCTTCGCTTCCAGATCGATATTCTCTCCGCGACGAACGCCGGCGACGAAGCGGGCGGGCGAGCCGTCAGCTACGCGCCCGTCGCGACGGTGTGGTCCGCGGTCGACCAGCTTTCCTCGGTCGTTGCGAGCGAAGGCGCGCGCACGCAGAGGCTGAAACGCATCAAGGCCTATGTGAGGAATCGCAGCGATTTCGCGCTCGGCGGCCGCATCCGTCATCAGGGCGTCGATTACGAAATCGTCTCGATCGAATCGGACGACGAACGCGGCCGCCGCGTCTTCCTCATCTGCGAAGAGGTCGCGAAATGAGCGCCGCCGGTTGGGCTCTGCAAAAGGCGATCTTCGACGCGCTTTCCGCCGACGCCGCACTGAAGGCGCTGATCGGCGATCCGCCGCGCGTCTTCGATATCGCGCCGTTGCGGGGGCCGTTTCCCTTTGTCGTCTTCGGCGATGCGCGCGAGGCGAAAGTCTCGGGCGCCGATAACCTCATCGAGCACGACATCCGCTTTGCGGTTCACTCGCGCTATGAAGGGCGGCGCGAAGTGAAGGACATCGTGACGGCGATTGTCTCCGCGCTCGACGAAGCGCCGCTCGCCCTTGCAGGATTTCATCTCATTTCCCTGCGCGCGGCGTTCTCGGACATTTTCCATCGCCCTGATGCCGACGCCTATCAGGGGCTCATCCGCTTTCGCGCCGTGACGGAGCGGTCCTGAAACCTGAAACCTGAAATCTGAAATCTGAAACCTGAAACCTGAAAACAGAAAGCAGAAAGACGCTCCCTATGACCGATGCAACGACAACCCACCACGAAGAAGCCCGGCCAGGCTTCAGGCTTCCGGATTCAGGATTCCGGCAATGACCGCCCAACGCGGAAAGGACATGCTCGTCAAGATCGGCGACGGCGGCATTCCGGAGAATTTTACGACCGTCGCCGGCCTCCGCACCAGGACGATTTCCCTGAACGCGCGCGAGGTTGACGCGACGCATTCGGAATCGAACGGCTGGCGCGAACTTCTCGGCGCGGCGGGCGTCCGCCAGGTTTCCGTTTCAGGGGCCGGCGTCTTCCTCAACGACGCCGCGGCGCAAGCCCTTCGCGCAGCGCTTTTTTCGGGCGAGATCCGCAATTTCAGGCTCGTCATCCCGGGCATGGGCGATCTCGTCGGCCCGTTCCTCATCGCCAATCTCGATTATGCGGGCGAGCACGACGGCGAGGCGACTTTCGCGCTCGCGCTCGCCTCCGCGGGCGCCGTCAGTTTCGTGAGCCAGCCATGACCGGGCATCGCATCGGCGACGCCGCCATAACGATCGACGGCGAACGGAAAATTCTCCGCCTCACGCTCGGCGCGCTTGCAAGCCTTGAAGAAACGCTCGGGCAGGGTGAGTTCTCAGGGCTCCAGAAGCGTCTTGAAACTCCGCGCGTCGCCGACATCCTTCTCATCCTGCAGGCGCTTTTGCAGGGCGGCGGATTTCTGGTGTCGATCGAGGCGCTGAAAGCAAGCGACATCGATCTTGGC
>JBMOOR010000247.1:0-7239 GCA_049324555.1 Pseudomonadota bacterium
AATTGGGCCCGACGCCACCGGCGTCGGCTGGGTCTTTCAATATGCGCTTGTAGACCGGACCGGGCGCCGCGATCTCGCAGAGCTGAGGACGCTTCAAGATTGGTTTCTGAAGTTCGAACTCACGGGCGTTCCCGGCGTCGCCGAAGTCGCCTCGGTCGGCGGCTTCGTGCGCGAATACCAGGTGCTGATCGATCCGAACCGCTTGCGCGCTTACGATGTCTCGATTGAGCGCATCGCCGACGCGGTCAGGGCTGCAAGCGGCGAAGTCGGCGGCCGCGTCGTCGAGCAGGGTGAAACTGAATACGTCATCCGGTCGTCCGGCTATGCTGACGATGTCGGCGACCTGCAGAAAGTCGTCGTCTATGCCGACAACGGCACGCCGGTGACGCTCGGCGACCTCGCGTCCGTCATCGAAGGCCCCGCGCTCCGGCGCGGCGTCGTCGAACTCGACGGAGAAGGAGAGACCGTCGCCGGCATTGTCGTCATGCGCGACGGCGAAAACGCCCTCACCGTCATCAAGGCTGTCAAAGAAAAAATCAAATCTCTTCAGGCGGGATTGCCCCAGGGCGTCGAGATCGTCACGGCCTACGACCGGGCGCCGCTGATCGAGGGCGCGGTCGAATACCTCAATCATAAGCTCATCGAGGAAGGAATCGCCGTCGCGCTCGTCTCGCTGATTTTTCTCCTGCATGTGCGATCGGCCTTCGTCGCCATCGTCACCCTGCCGCTTGGCATTCTCGGCGCCTTTATCGTCATGTCGGCGCAAGGGGTGACCGCCAACATCATGTCTTTGGGCGGCATCGCGATCGCCATCGGCGCCATGGTCGACGCCTCGATCGTGATGGTCGAGAACGCCAGCCGCAAACTGTCCTCGTTGGGACCAAAGCCCGATCCGCACGAACGGCGAGCGGCGCTGATCACGGCCGCGCAGGAAGTCGGCCCCGGCCTCTTCTTCTCGCTGCTCATTATCACCGTTTCGTTCCTCCCGGTCTTCGCCCTGACCGGTCAAAGCTATCGGCTGTTTTCACCGCTCGCCTTCACCAAAACCTACGCCATGGCCTTCGCGGCGATCCTGTCGGTGACGGTCGTTCCCGTCCTGATGCTGTGGCTCATCCGCGGGCGGATCGCCGCCGAAGACCGAAATCCGGTCAACCGTTTTTTCATCCGGCTCTATGAGCCGGTGCTTCATGCGGCGCTGAAGCGAAAATGGATTACGATCGGCGTTGCGGGCCTGTTGCTCGCGAGCGTCGCCTGGCCGCTATGGCGCACGGGATCGGAGTTCGTGCCGCCGCTCTATGAAGGCGAGCTCCTTTATATGCCGATGACCCTGCCCGGCGCGTCGACGACCAAGATGCGCGAAATCCTCGGCCAGACGAACCGGCTTCTGAAGACCGTTCCCGAAGTTGAACACGTCTTTGGAAAAGCCGGTCAAGCCGAGACGGCGACCGACCCGGCGCCGCTCAACATGATCGAGACCTGGGTGCGGCTGAAACCGCGCGTCGAGTGGCGAAAAGGTCTGACGCCCGATGCGCTGATTGCCGAATTGAACGATCGCCTGAAGCTCCCGGGCCTCATCAACAGCTGGGGCTATCCGATCAAGATCCGCATGGACATGGTCTCGACCGGCGTCCGGACGCCGGTCGGCGTCAAGATCACGGGCGACGACCTTAAAGAGATCGAGCGCGTTTCGGCTGACGTCGAACGCGCGGTCAATGGCGTTCGCGGCGTGCGCTCGGCCTTCGCCGACCGCGTGCTCGGCGGCAAATATCTCGAAATCGTTCCCGACCGCGCCGAACTCGCGCGCCGCAATATCGACATGGGCGCGTTCCAGGACGTCGTCGCAACGGCGCTTGGCGGCATGAAGCTCGCCGAAAGCGTTCAGGGACGGGAGCGCTACGACATCATGCTGCGCTATGACCGGCCCTATCGGGAGACGGCGGAAGCGCTCAGCGACGTTCTCGTGCCGACGCCGGAAGGCCAGCACATCCCGCTTGGCGAACTCGCATCGGTCGAATTCACGGAGGGTCCTCCGATGATCCGCTCCGAGAATGCAAGGCTGACGGGCTGGGTGTTCGTCGACATCGAGGGCCGCGATCTCGGCGGCTTCGTCGCCGAAGCCCGCCGCGTCGTCGATGAGACGGTCGACTTGCCCGCGGGCTACGCCATCGAATGGTCGGGGCAATATGAGCAGCTTCAGGAAGCCGCCGCCCGTCTCAAAATCGCCATACCCTCCGCCGTGGCGATCATCTTCCTGCTTTTGATGCTGCATTTCGGGCGGCTCGACCGCACGCTGATGATCATGCTGTCGCTGCCGTTCGGGCTCATCGGCGGCATGTGGGCGGTCTATCTCGCCGGCTACAACATGTCGGTCGCAGTCGCCGTCGGCTTCATCGCCCTTGGCGGCATCGCGGCGGAAACCGCCGTCGTGATGCTGCTCTATATCGACAAGCAGGTGCGCGACCATCCGCCCGCGACCCTCATCGAGCTACACGATGCGATCGCTCACGGGGCGGTGTTGCGTGTCAGGCCGAAGCTGATGACGGTCACGACCATCATGGCCGGCCTCGCGCCGATCTTTTTGACGGAGGGCCTCGGCTCCGACGTGATGCGCCGCATCGCCCTGCCGATGCTCGGCGGCATGGTCTCGACGACGCTCCTCACGCTGATCGTCATTCCGGCGATCTATTTTGTCTGGGTCGGGAGGAGCCTCACGCGGCGCGGCCGACCGGCGAGTTCAACGATGCGCCACGCATTTCAACCCTGAAAGGAGAAGTCCAATGAAAATTAAAACCATCGCCGCCGCCGCGGCCGTGATTTTCCTGCCAGCTTCGGTGACAGCCTGCAGCAAGGACAGCGAAAAGTCGATGAACGACACCATGGCCATGGAAGAGACGGATGTGCAGACCGATGCTTCTGCGACCAAGGCGGCGCACGGCTTTGGGACCGTCACGTCAGTCGATCAGGAGGCGCGCAAGGTTACGATCTCCCATGAGCCGATTCCGGAAATCGGCTGGGGCGCGATGACGATGGCGTTCGCCGTCGATGAACCGATCAACATCGAGTCGTTCAACGAGGGCGACAACGTGCGCTTCATGCTGAAGCCGGCGAGCGAGGGAACCTACACGGTTTCGATGGCCTGCCGCATCGAAGGCGACATGGACGCCCACAAGGCCGCCATGAAGTCGATGATGGAAGGCATGGCGGACGGCGACATGATGATGGGCATGAACATGCAAGGCGGCGCGGTCATGCCCTGCACGCTCGATCCCCGGCAGTCCGATTGAAATTCTCTGAAGCAGCCAAGGAGGCTCAAATGCGCATACGGAACTACAGCAGATATCTAGAGGCCGGAATCGCCGGATTTGCGGTTTTTTGGCTGGCGATCCCGCCCGCAACCGCGGAGACTTCAACTGCCGCGGACACGACGCAGGCGGAGGAGCAAAAAAAGTCAGCCGACGCGGACAAGAACTGCGACTGTCCCTGCATGACGGAATCGAAGGAGGCGAAGAAGAAGAGAGTGATCTACGTAGGCCCGCGTCAGAACATCCCGTTTGAAATCGACGAGAATTGACGTTTGCCCACTGAGCAACCACCTGAGCCGGCGACACCTCAACCGGCGCCTGCAGCCTCGCCAGGCGAGGCGACGGAACGCGCGAACGGGAACCAATCGACGGAGCCGATGACGGCGACGCGTTCGGATTCCGACGCTGTCGCGGCTCAGTCGCCCGTCGCCGGCCGCGCGCACGAGGCGGTCGCGAATGGCGCGGCCGTCAGCGGGCCGGCAAAGACGCCTCGTGAGATCTTCTATCGCCACCGACTGGCGACGCGGGTCACGCATTGGATCAACGCGCTCTGCGTCGCCATCCTGGTGATGAGCGGGCTGCAAATCTTCAACGCCCATCCGCGGCTCTATTGGGGCGAGGTCGGCGCTTATGGAGATTCCGCGGCGTTTGAGATCGGCGCCTATGATGGCGAAGACGGCCTGAAAGGCGTTGTTCGCATCGGCGCGCTCGAATTCGACACGACCGGCGTCTTCGGCGTATCGAACGGCGCGTACGGCCGCGCGACGGTTCAGGCGTTTCCGTCCTGGGCGACCATCCCGAGCTATCGCGATCTTGCGACCGGCCGGCGCTGGCACCTCTTTTTCGCATGGGTGTTCGTCATCAACATGTGCGTCTATTTTGCGTTCAGCATCGCGAACGGGCATTTCCGCCGCGATCTCTTGCCTGCGCGCGGCGAATTGAGGCCAAGGCATGTCTTGAGCGAGATTGTTGCGCACGCGCGGCTGCGCTTTTCAAAAGGAGAAACGGCGAAGCGCTACAATATTCTGCAGAAGACCAGCTATCTTGCGATCATTCTCATCGTGCTCCCGACAATGATTCTGACCGGACTCAGCATGTCGCCAGGTTTCAATGCGGCGGCCCCATGGCTTTCCGATCTGCTCGGCGGACGGCAGTCGGCGCGGACATTTCATTTTGTCGCCGCCAGCTTGGTCGTATTGTTCGTCGTCATTCACCTCGCGATGGTCCTTCTCACCGGTCCCTGGAACGGAGTGCGCTCGATGGTCACTGGTTGTTACGTCGTTCCTCCGGCGCGCAAGCATGGCTGAACGAATTCTCACCCGCCGGCGCCTGTTGACGGCGGGCGGCCTGTCGATCGGCGGCTTCGCGCTCTCCGGTTGCGATAAGCTTTCCCAGGACCGCTCTGTTCGCGCGGGGCTTGGCCGGGCCGAAGGTCTGACGTTCGCCGTCCAGCGGGCGTTGATCGGTCGACATGCCCTTGCGCGCGAATATTCACTTTCCGATGTGTCGCCGACATTTCCGGCGAACGGCACGCTGATGCCGGATACGGATGAGTATCAGCGGCTGATCGAGCGCAAGTTCATCGATTGGCGGTTGACGATTGACGGTCTGGTGGGCCGTCCGTTGTCGCTGTCGCTCGTTGAACTCATGAAACTTCCGAGCCGCACGCAGATCACCCGCCATGACTGCGTCGAAGGCTGGAGCGCGATCGGCCAATGGACCGGCGTGCAGCTGGGGCCGTTGCTGACGGCGGCGCGCCTCGCGCCCGGCGCAAGATATCTCGTGTTTCACTGCGCCGACAATCTTGGCGGGGAGGCCTACAAGGGCGGCGACCAGTCGATGGGCCGCTATTATGAGAGCATCGATTTGATCGACGCCTTTCATCCGCAGACAATCCTCGCCTATCGGCTGAACGGAGCGCCGCTTGATGTCGCGCATGGGGCGCCGCTTCGGTTGCGGGTTGAGCGACAGCTTGGCTACAAACTCGCGAAATATGTGATGCGAATCGAAGCGGTTCGGAGCTTCCGGCGCATCGCCGGTGGCAAGGGCGGCTATTGGGAAGATCGCGGATACGAATGGTACGCGGGGATTTGATGTTGCGCCTGCAACGCCTTCCCGTAGCGCATGGGCATCGATCGGCTTATGCTCGGCGCTTCCCAAAAGATCCACAAATTCCGCAAACTTGTCGCGCTAGGCCTTGGCGTCGTCGTCGGGAATCGCTTCATGGAGGCAACTCGACTTTCTTCGGAGCCGCTTTGATTGCCTGAACCGGGTCAGGATATCGATGCAATAGCGGCCCTCCTCGACCATGCCGGCGAGGCCACAGGCTTAGCCTTTCAGACTTCGCGATCGCGTGCTGAAGGCGATTGGTGCATTCTCATACCCGTTCGAAGGCCATTGCGACGGGTGCAAAGGCGAACTTTCATGAGGGCTTTCTCACGGACGAATGTCTCGCTTCTTAGGAAGCGGCGATTGACGTGATGACGTCTTCGCTAGTGTTTCATCAAGTTCCGCTTGCTGGCAAACACGAAATTCTGTGGATGATGCAACGAGCGCTGAAACCTGCGGTGAAACTATTCATAGCTGACTACGGCCTTCAGCGCACGCCGTTGATGCGGCGCCTATTTCGCACGATCGAGCAATCCTTGGACGGCGTCGCCGATACGCGGCCGAAGGCCGAAGGCCGACGGCGTCTTGCCCGAGCTGATCAAGGCGGCTGGCTTCGCAGAGGTACAAGAGGTTCGGGTAATTCCGACCACGACGGTCTCGATCTCGATTTTTGTCCCCGCGTTACAGAATGCGTTGTCGTCAATCACCTTCGGTGATCTAGAAGCGGGATGCCGAGGCGCTTGGCTTTGTCGGCGAGATTGTCGGTGACGCCGGAGCCCGGGAAAACGACGAGGCCGATGGGGAGCGCTTCGAGGAGCGCATCATTACGTTTGAACGGCGCGGCCTTGCCGTGGCGGATCCAGTCAGGCTTGAAGACGACTTGAGCTACCTTGCGATTGTCAGCCCATGCACTCGCGATCTTCTCGGCGCCGCGCGGCGTTCCGCCATGGAGTAGCACCATGTCGGCGTGTTTTGAATGCACACGGTCGAGCGCAGCCCAGATGCGAGTGTGATCGTTGCAGTCGACGCCGCCTGCGAAGGCAATTTTGGTTCCGGCGGGCGTCAGCGGCTCGATCTGAGCGCGGCGCTTGGCGGCGATGAAGTCTCGGCTGTCGATGACGGCGGCGGTCAAGGCGCGATGGCTTACGCGCGAACCGTTGCGCGGCCGCCAGCATTCGCCGAGATGGCGTTCAAACAGCGAAACGGCTGTGTCGCGCATCAATTCGTGGGCGTTGCGCCGTTCGATGAGCGATAAGCCCTCGGCGAGCAGGCGTTCGAGTTCGACCGAGCGAATCTCGGAGCCGTCCTGTTCGCGCTGGCTGCGCCGCTGCTCGCTTTCATTGCGATCGAGCGCGCGTTCCGTGCGTTGGAGGCTAAGGTGAAAGACATTCGTCAGCGACCAGAGCAGCGGCGGGAGGTCGCCTTCAAGGCGCGTGTCGGCGAGCGTCGCGACCAGCGCGTCGACCATGTCGGCGACGGCGCCTTGCAGCGGTCCTGCTTCCGGCAACGGCCTCGGATCAGGCTCGTCGCTTCCCTGCCGCCAGCCATAGAGCTGCAATTCGTGGAGCACGTGCGCGGTCGCCGATTCGGCGGGCTCGATGTCGTCGCGGACGAAGTCGTCGGTCATGATGGCCTCCTCATCGTCCCCGCGCGGGAGCGCGCGGGGCTCTATGGGCGCCCCTCAGCCGGATCCGGCGCGCGGCCCGCACCCCCTCGGGCCGAAGCGCAGCGGAGGACGCCGGGACGGGGATTTCTTGCCTCGCGAGGAATGGCGGGTTGCGATGCGGGCTCGCGCAAAGCGCCTTTCAAAGTTGGCCGCCAGGGGAAG
>JBMOOR010000248.1:0-3721 GCA_049324555.1 Pseudomonadota bacterium
CCGATGAGGAAATCTCCCGCCTTTCGAGCGTTCTTGCCGACGCCGAAGCAAGCGGCGACATTTCGATTTACGTCGCAGCGGCGTTTCGAATGCTGTTGCTGACGGGTTGCCGTCTTTCCGAAATCCAGTTTCTGAAATGGGAATATGTCACGCGAACGCATTTGGTCTTGCCAGACACAAAAACCGGCAAGCGCGCGATTCCCCTCCCCGACGCTGGCCGTAAAATTCTTGACGCCCTTCCCCGCAATCCGGAAAACCCCTTCACCTTCCAAGGCGAGGCGGACGGAAAGCCTGCGGTAAACTTGGAAAAGCCGTGGCGACGAATTCGGGCGAAGGCTGGTTTAGACGATGTGCGCATTCACGATCTTCGTCACACTTACGCGTCAAAGGCGCTCGCAAGCGGCATGTCGCTCTACATGGTCGGCCAGCTATTGGGCCATACGCAATATCAGACGACAATGCGCTATGCGCACTTGGCCGATGCGCCGGTCAGAGACGCGGCGAATCAAGTGGCGAATGCGCTTAGCGGTATTGTCGCCGAATCGCCGACGCAATCCACGGCTCTGCGAGTCGTCAAATGATTGAGCCGCCAATTGAACCGGCAATTCTTACGTTCCTTGAAGCGGCGCGTCGTGATCCGCCTTTGCATCGGCTCCGATACTCCGAGGCCTTTATCGAAAAGCTGCTTTTCGAATATGAGATCAGATTAGATTTGAAGGCTGATCTTTGGGACACGTTGGAAGGCGCGGCACACAACATTTGCACGCTTCCGCCCTCTGCATTCGCAGAAGTTGACGCCAAGAAAGCGCGAAAGAAAGTGCGTGAAGTTGCCGCTCTTGCGCGGCGCTTAATAGGCACGCTGTCGGAGTTGACCATCAACCCAGAGCCACACGGAGATTCGGAGTCCGGCTCGTTTGTCGAAACTGAAACACAGAACACTGTTCGCCGCGCCGTTTGGGCGTTAACCCATGCGCAGATGACGCACGGTCATTCTCAGTTGCCCTTTAGGCGGGATGCATTTCCGTTCTCAACGAAAGAGCTTCGCAGCGGACTTACACAACTTTCTGAAATCGCGTCAGCCCTTTCAGAGTCGCCCTACGCGAGGGGCTCCGGGCCCAACAAGCTCATGCCGCTAAAAGTCTATACACTGACCATTCTGCATTTCTGGCGCTTCCGTGCTGACAAAGGATACTCGCGGTCGCATGAGACACACAGGGATTCGTCTATTCGCAATTCGCGAAACGAAACGACGATCAATTCGAAACGTACCGACTTCGTGCCATTTCTAAAGGCGTGCCTCAACGAGATTGGCGAGCGACCTGCCGATCGATCGCTACAAACTGCCATTGAAAGCGCCGTCGGGCAGTTGGAAGGGCGATCAGACGAAATTCCCCTCGCGACGGCTGATTGGAACTTCGTCTGATTTTGGTTTTTTGGGCGTGAGCTTTCAGGCGTAATTTATGGGTCGACCCCGAATGATGGAGTTGACTATGCCCCAACAGCAAACACGCCGCGCCTACCACGAACAGAACCGCCTCTTGGACGAAGACGAGGCGGCAGATTTTCTCGGCCTGTCGCCGCGCACCCTGCAGGGGCTTCGCGTTAAAGGCGGCGGCCCTGACTACATCAAGATCGGATCGCGGGCTGTTCGATACCGCCTCAGCGATCTTGAAGATTTCATCGAAGATCGTCGTCAAAGCAACACCTCCGAAGATGAAGACCTCGACGATAGCGACGAAGACGATTTCGACGACGAATAACCATCCCTTTTGCCGCTGACGGGCTGGCCGCACGTCGGGGGATTTTGGGGCCAGCATGGCTCTGACGACCGGGGCGGGTTTGCGCCCGCCCCGGAAGGCCCCGGCATGGCCCCAAAACCCAAGCGGCCTCGGCGCGAAGCGCGCCGCCCCCAGTTGAGGCGTGTTGAAGGAGTTGGTTATGACCACTATCGGCAGCCCGAGAACGCGCCACAGCCGCGTTGACGCGATTGATGAAGAGCCGGGGGGTGTCAGAGCGAACGCGCGACAGGCGAGGCTTAAAATCAAAACCTGACCCGTCTCCGGTTAAATCAATGTCATTCCCACACGACATGCCGACAATTGCAGCACGTCAGGATCAATCCGTACAGAGTAAATCCCGCAAGTTCTTGCAACGCTCGGCCTGTCGCCGACACGGCGCCGCGATTCATGCTGCGCATACAGAGGGTTGCCGCAATTCATACACAAAACTTGCACCAAAAGGGCGCCTCAGCAGGGACCGTTGGCGCCGTTTGGCGCCAACAAAAACAGCGTGCTAACAACGCGTTAGCTCGAAACAGGCGCCAACGGCGCGTTTCGCTTTATCATGTCGTTGATCCGCCCCTTTCAATGCGCTCTAACTTACCGGGAAGAGAAGAACCCTGCGATCATGCTAACTCCGCCTGTAATGCCGGCCGCCAAGGTCGACAACACCAAGAATTTCATCCACGGCGTATTCGCTCTAATGGCAGAAAGAACCGTCTGCAAACTGACGGGCTCGTTTGCTCGTAGCAAATCGATAATTGTGAGCGCGATGAAGGCCGTTGCTGCGATCACCCAGAACCCCACGAACACAATTATGGCGGTCGTCAGGCCGGATTTAATAGCTTGCATGTGTTTCGGCTCTCCAATCAAACGGGCACCGGATGAGCAGCTTCGAGGCCCACGAACAAAAGTGTTTTCCGCGTCGGTAGGAATACAAAATAAAATCGTACTTCATCACTTGCACGAACTCGGGTTTGATGAGCAGGCATCCTTCGGCGCTTGATCGCGCGGCGGCTGTTGATCAGTTGAGCGAGCATTGTTGATTGCGTCGCCTGCAACCTGAACTGCCGCCACAGTCCCGGCCTCGGCTGCCGTGCCAATTACAATGTCATCCACCACGCCTTTGGACACTGCCGCCCCTGACCTGCAATTCCTGGAACAACGGCTTTGCCTGCTCCTGCCGCGCGCGTCGGCGCTCGTCCGGCGGCTTGCCGCGGATCGCTTTCTCGATCCTGTAGAGCGCGGCGATCCGAAGGAGCGCGTCCTCCGCGATCGGCGCCGCTGTCGCCTTGTGGATGTCGAAAAACTTGCGCCTCACATGCGCCATGCAAGCGACCTCGGCGATCGATCGTTTCCGGTAAAGCTCTTCATAACCCGCATAGCCGTCGGCATGAAGGAAGCCCGCGTAATTTTTCAGATGATCGCGCGGATGCGCCGCTTTGCGGTCCGGCGAGTAGCGATAGAACGCCGCCGGCGGGACGGCGCTCGCGCGCGGGCGCTCGTCGCGAACATGCGTCCAGTAGCGGCCGGTCTTGGTTCGACCGCGCCCGGGGTCCAAGACCGGAACCGGCGTGTCGTCGGTGTGGATCGCTTCACCACCGAGCACATGAGATTGAATGCGGTCAGCAAGCGGCGCCAGCAGCTTCGCCATCTTTTGGGCCCAGCCGGTCATGGTCGCGCGGCTCAGATGCACGCCTTCGCGCGCATAGATCGCCGACTGGCGATAAAGATGCGCTGATCGGGCTTGGCGTTTCGGCAAGTGCGCCTGCATCTAAAGCGGTGGTCAATCCCAGGAGGCAAATTCATGCAATTTTTCGTGGGTATCGATGTGTCCTTGGAAAATTCAAGCATCTGCGTCATCGACGAGCGAGGCGTCATCATCAAGGAAGGCCAGACGGCCAGCGAGCCCGAGGCGATCGCGCGGTTCATTCGCCACAAAG
>JBMOOR010000248.1:3731-7144 GCA_049324555.1 Pseudomonadota bacterium
CAAAGGGCGCAAGATCGAGCATGTTGGATTGGAGACAGGGTCGCTTTCTCAGTGGTTGCACGCGGGGCTGTCGAAAGAAGGATTCCGGGTGTCAATCATGGAGGCGCGCCATGTCCGTGCCGCGTTTGCAGCAATGCGGGTGAAGACAGACCGCAATGATGCGCGTGGGATTGCGCAACTCGTTCGGCTGGGTTGGTTCAAGTCAGTTCATGTCAAAGCGCCCACGGCCCAGGAGACGCGCGCGCTTCTCAACGGCCGTCAATTCATTGTCGACAAGGTGACAGGCATTGAGAATTCAATGCGCGCCAACTTGCGCAATTTCGGACTTAAGGTCGGCGCCGTCTCCCGGACGGCCTGGCCACACCGAGCTCGCGAACTCGCCGCCGGCGTGCCAGCCCTCGAGATGCTGATCGAGAGCATGCTGAAAATCCGCGAGGCATTGCTGCAGGAACTGCGGCTGCTCGATCGAAAACTCCTCGAAGGGGACTGTCAGGAATCTTGTGCGGTGGGCCATAGAGGTGGGAAGAAAGGAACCCAACTATGGCGATCGAGAAGGATATATTGGACCAGCTTCTTTCGGGTCGCGACCCGAAAGAGATTTTCAGCCGCGACGGGCTTGTCGATGAGCTGAAGAAGGCGCTTTCGGAGCGCATTTTGAACGCCGAGATCGACGAACACCTCGACGGCGAGCGTAGCGACGGGAAAGCGAACCGGCGCAACGGGACCTCGAAGAAGACGGTGCTGACGGGAACCTCGCAGGTGACGATCGAGGTTCCGCGCGACCGGGCGGGCACGTTCGATCCGAAGCTGATCGCGAGGTATCAGCGGCGGTTTCCGGATTTCGACGACAACATCATCTCGATGTATGCGCGCGGCATGAGCGTGCGCGAGATTCGCGGCCATCTCGACGAGATGTACGGCATCGACGTCTCGCCCGACCTCATTTCGGCGGTCACGGACGCGGTTCTCGAAGAGGTGAGCGAATGGCAGAACCGGCCGCTCGACGCCTGCTACGCCGTTGTTTTCTTTGATGCGATCCGCGTCAAAATCCGTGACGAAGGCTTCGTCCGGAACAAGGCCGTCTACATCGCGCTCGGCATAAGGCCCGACGGAACGCGCGAGATTCTCGGTCTCTGGATCGAGCAGACCGAAGGCGCGAAGTTCTGGCTGCGCGTCATGAACGAACTGAAGACAAGAGGCCTCGCCGACATCCTCATCGCCGTCGTCGACGGCCTCAAGGGTTTTCCCGATGCGATCACGGCGGTCTTTCCGCAAACGATCGTGCAGACTTGCATCGTCCATCTCATCCGCAACTCTTTGGAGTTCGTGTCGTGGAAGGACAGGAAGGCGCTCGTCCCGGTCCTGCGCGCGATCTACCGCGCCAAGGACGCCGACGCCGGCGCCAAGGCCCTCGACGATTTCGAGAAAGGCGCCTGGGGCCAGCGATATCCGGCGATCGCGCAGATTTGGCGCCGGCAATGGAGCCAGGCGATCCCGTTCTTCGCCTTCCCGGAAAACGTCCGGCGCATCATTTACACGACGAACGCGATCGAGGCGCTCAATTCGAAGCTGCGCCGCGCCATCAGGGCGCGCGGGCATTTCCCGAATGATGACGCGGCGACGAAATTGCTGTATCTCGTCCTCAATCGCGCGGCCGAAGACTGGAAGCGGCCGCCGCGGGAATGGTGCGAGGCCAAAACACAATTCGCCGTCATGTTCGGCGAGCGGTTCGTGAACGGATGATCAACACGCCCCCCGCACAAGATTCCTGACAGTCCCGGCGTCGCCGACCACGGACAGAAGCATGGCCTTGCTCGTTGACGAACGGTCTTGACTCAAACCGCCCGATCACAGAAGCGGCAGATGGTCGCAAAATTTCGAGACGAGCACATGGGCGAGAAGCCCGGCCCCGGGAAGGCCCTTCTCGATCGGCATCGAGGGTAGCTGACCTTCAACGATGCCGCCGCAATCGCGACAGGAGAACTTCTCGCACACATGCCGGCGCACGACAAAGCGCCCGGGGACAAAGTCCAGAACCTCGCGCATGTCTTCACCCATCTTGCGCAAAGGCTTGCCGCAATCCCTGCAGCAGCGATCAACCGGCGTGTGAACCACCGTCTGTCGCGGCAGATGTTCAGGCAAAGCCTGACGTTTGGGACGGCCTTGGGCCCGCGGTTCGGCGTTCAGCGCCGCGGGCGCCTCTTGCCGCGCGCCGACGCCTTCCTTCTCGATCGCGAGAGCAAGCTGATCAAGGCCTTCCGAGCGCGCCCCGAATCGATGACGGTTCTGCGCCGCAAGCTGCAGCTTCAGTTTTTCAATCAGCAACGCCTGCGCGTAAAGCTCCGCATCGCGCGCAGCGATCATCGCCTTCAGCGCGGCGACATCATCTGGGAGCGAGGCTGTTTCATGCGATCGCATGAAAGACATGCTATTACGCGTCGCAACGCATGGGAATCAGGCGCCGCAAAATAAACAGCATTACACGGAGCAAATCAGCCGACCCGCGCCGGCGGCGGACCAACGGGCGCCGCGCGCGTCATCCGCCAATCCATCCCTTCGAGAAGACTTGCCAATTGCGCCGCCGTCACCGACACCTTGCCGTCCTTCGCCGCCGGCCACACAAACGAGCCTTTCTCAATCCGCTTGTAGAAGAGGCACATCCCCTGGCCGTCCCACCACAACACCTTCACCCGGTCGCCCATCCGGCCGCGAAAGACGAAGACATGACCCGACAACGGGTTCTCGGCGAGCGCCGATGACACGCGCGCCGCAAGCCCGTCGAACCCGCAGCGCATGTCCGTCCGGCCGGCTGCCAGCCAGACCCGCGTTCCCGTCGGCAATGAGATCATCCGCACGCAACCGATGCGATCAGCTGATCGAGAAGCGATCGGTCGAGCCCAGCCGGCGCCAGGAGCCTACGACCATTCGGAAACGCGATTTCAATACGCGCCTCAATGCGGGCGCTGACATTCTCACCATGCGAAGATCGGGCCTCGCCCGCCGGAGCCAACAAAACCGGGATCAAGTCAGGCGCCGCCGTCGCCAACGAGGACCTCGCCGACTTGCGCCAGTTGAACAATTGCGACGCCGACACGCCGTGTCGCCGCGCAACCCAGCTCACCGAAACGCCAGGCCGAAACGACTCGGCGACGATCTCCGCCTTCTCCTCGTCGCTCCAGCGCCGCCGCCGCTCCCGGCCCAATATCTCCTGCAATCCATCCTCCTAGGCTTACGACTATGCGTAAGCCTGGGCGTAAACCAAATCCGCAGATCTTCGTAAGGCGACGTTCCCCGGACGTGTGTGGACGCCCCCGTAGATGCAAGAAGAATCTTTGGAGGCGGAAAAGCGGTCGAGGTCTGACGTGTGTCCGGCCTTTGGATGCGGCCTTTCACACGCCGCTGGCCCATATGGG
>JBMOOR010000249.1:0-2229 GCA_049324555.1 Pseudomonadota bacterium
GACGGCGCGGAGTTTATCCTCGGGCCGGCCTTCGGCCGGACCCGGGGGCGCCTCCTCAGGATGAAGGATTTTTGCGTCACGAAGGACAATGCGATCCTGATTTATTGCGCGAAGCTCTAAACGACCCGCATCTGCATCTCATGCTTCAGCTCGATCGACGGGCCGTTGATCCAGTCTACATGTCCGCGCACTTCGGCGCGCCGGCCGGCGAGCGTTGCGATGTCGAGCTTCTTCTTCCAGCGGCGGAATGCGCCTTTGGCGGCCGTTGCGGTGAAATCGCTGCGGAAATCGGCGCCGAAATTGAAGAAGACGCGCCCGTTTCGATCCGCGGCGCTGATGATTGCGCCCTCATAGATCTGAAAGCCGCGCGCGTTTTTGGGGCTCGCCGCGTCGCGAATGCGATAAGCGTCGCTCGACCAGAGCCCGAGACCGCCTTCGCGCGCCGCTCTTTCTGCGGCGAAGCAGCGTTCGATGAACTGAAGCTCGTCCGATTGCGGCGCAACGCGCGCCGCCCCCTCGGCGAGAAGAATTTCCTGCAAGGTCGTCTCGCGCCCGCCGCCGACGCGCCAGCGAACCGGCCCCGCGATACGGCCCCAGCGGTCGGTCTTTGCGGATTGGGGTGCGAGCGGCGCGCCATGGAGCATCGCTTCCTCAAGCGCGACGCGCGCATAATCCGCGAAGGGTTCGGCGTGGCCCGAAAGCGGCGCCGGCGACGGCGCGATGAGGTCGGTAAGGACATGCTCGACGCGCGCGATGATGACGGTCTGCCCGTCCATAAAGGGGCGAACGGGCCCGGCTGCGCCGAGCGCGGCGGCGCCGAAGAGGAAGCGGCGGCGGTTCATTCTATCGCCGCGACCCGCACTTTCGCCGACGCGCTCGCCCCGCGCGCATCGACGACGGCGACATCGTAAAATCCGGTCGCCTCGGGCCGCCAGATCGGGCGGCTTTCGTCCGTATCCGTCTTGATTTCATTCCCGTCGACATACCAGCGGTAATCGCCCTCCCCGCCGCTCGCCGCGAAGACGACGCCGTCGCCGCCGAAGGAGCCTGCGAAGATCTCAGAGCCCGGAACCGGATAAAGGATCGTCGGCGGCGCAAGCGCCGGCGGCGGCGCCATGCGGACGAGCCCTGCGCCGGGCGTTTCTTCCAGCGGATCGACGGGGCGCCGGCTCTTCCCGTTCGTCATCGCGTCGAAGAGCGAAAAGAGCAGCGGCGCCGCCGCTTTCCGTCCTGTCTCTCCCGGACGCGGCGCGCCGTCTGCTCGGCCGGCCCAAACGACAATGGTCAGTCCATCCGCGTGCCCCGCAGCCCATGCGTCGCGATAGCCGTAAGACGTCCCCGTCTTGTAGGCGATGACGGGCGCCGACGCCGAAAGCGCTGCGGGCGCCCTTCCGGCGAGCGAGGGCGAGCCCCGCAAGATTGCGTTGATGCGCGCCGTCGTCTCGGCGGCGAAAAGCTGAACGCCTTCGCCCTGCGGCGCATCATCCGTGCGCCAGACGATCGATTTGACGCGCCCATCATTGGCAAGGCCCGCATAAAGCGTTGCGACATCGCGCATCGAAACGCCGGCGCCGCCAAGCGCGAGCGCGAGGCTCGGCCGGTCGTCGGCGCGTTTGCGTTGGAGTATTCTGGCGCCGGCGTTTTGCAGCATGGCGCTGAAACGTTCGACGCCGACCGCATCGAGCGTTGCAACCGCCGGCACGTTCAGCGAATGCTGCAGCGCGTCCTTGACCCGCACCTCGCCGCGAAAGACGTGATCGAAATTTTCGGGCCGATAGCCGCCGAAACCGCGCGGCATGTCGTCAATGACGGTGTTCGGCCCCGCAACGCCGTCTTCAAAAGCAAGCGCATAGATAAAGGGCTTCAACAGCGATCCCGGCGAGCGGATAGCGTTCGTCAGGTCGATCCAGCCGCCGTCGGCGTCGAGCCCCGACGAGCCGACGCTTGCGAGGACCTCGCCGCTCGCGCTGTCAATGACGATCGCCGCCGCCGTCGCGCCGTCCCTGATCGCCGCGACGTGTTCGCCGACGAGGCGCTCGGCCGTCTGCTGCTTTGCGATGTCGATCGTCGAGACAATCGTCGAGGTCTTCCCATGCCCCCCGCGCGCGAGTTCATGCGCCGCATGATAGGCAAGGCGCGGAAAAATCTTCCGCCGCCCGATGACGGGCGCATCTTTCGCCTCGCCGGCTATCACGGGATCGAGCGCGCCGGCCGCGGCGAGTTTGTCGA
>JBMOOR010000249.1:2239-7111 GCA_049324555.1 Pseudomonadota bacterium
CATTGCGCGTTCGGCCGACGTCAACCGTTCCGGCTCGCGGCCGTAATAGATGAGGCTCGCTGCGCGGACGCCCTCGAGATTGCCGCCATAGGGCGCGAGCGTCAGGTAAAGTTCAAGGATCTCGCGTTTGGAGAGGCGCCGCTCAAGCTGAAACGCGCGCAGCATCTCGATCAATTTTGAGCCAAAAGTGCGCTCGCGCGGTTCGAGAAGGCGCGCCGTCTGCATGGTGATCGTCGAGGCCCCGGAGACGACGCGCCCCGATTGAAGCGCGCTCCGCCCGGCGCGAAGGACGGCGAAGGGGTCAACGCCCCAATGCGACCAGAACCGTTTGTCCTCGACGGCGATCAGTTCGCGGACGAAAGCGGGGTCGATCTCGTCGAGGTCGGCTGAAAACCGCCACCGCCCCTCTTTCGTCGCGAAGGCGTGCAGCCAATAACCCTTGCGATCCGTGACGATGACGCTCGCATCGCCTGCGCGGCTGACCGGCGGCGGGAACAGGATGTCGGCGAGGATGAAGAAAGCAAGAAAGACAGCCGGCGAAACAAACCGCGTGCGCGTGAAAACTTGCCCCAAGCGCGTCATTCCGGGGCGCGAGCAGTGCTCGCGAACCCGGAATCCATTAGCGAGACGCGACAGCCATGGGCTCCGGGTTCGACGCCTCGCGTCGCCCCGGAGTGACAAGCCCATATCGTCAGTCGCCGCCATGATGACTGCCTACTGCGCCGCCGATATCCTGATCTTCGACGTTTCCGTTCGCGCGAAGACGCCCGGCCGATACATGTCTTCGATGACGGCGCCGGGGAAGACGAATTCGCCCGACGTCACGGCGCGAACAAGATAGGCGAGCGTGAAGCCGTCTTTGTTGTTGTAAAGATCGACCGCGGCGACATAGCGATCGTCGCGCGCCTCGGAGACTTTCGTCCACGAGATCGGCCCGATCCATTTATAAGGACCGGATGTTCCTTCCGTCGCGCCATCCTCCGGGCGAAGGATCGCTTCGATTTCGAAGCCCGCCGGGAGGAGATCGGCGATGACCGCCGGATGCAGGCGATCCGCCGACGCCTTGCCGGAAACGACGATGACGAGACGGTCGTTCTGGCTGATCGCCGCGGGGTCGACGGGGCGTCCGTCGCGCGTTGCAAGACGCTTCGTCAGCGTAAAGCCCTGCGAGGCCGCCGGCGGCGGCGCCGTCGGCGATCCGTACACGGAGACCGAGGCGAAGAGCGGCCCCTTGCCGGCGTTCGAGAAGGACGCGCCCTTCTCAAGGTCGTCGCGCGTCAGGTTGAAGCGCGGCGCCGGCGACTTGTCTGCGACCGCCTTGCCGTCGCGTGCGATTTCGACCGGACCGCCGGCTTTGAGCAGCGCCTTAGCCGCCATCAGCACAAACGCCTTTTCCTGCGTCTGCATCCTTTCGGGCTCTTTCATCAGCTGCACGAAGCGTTCCGACAATTCGTTGACGCCGGGCGCGTTTTGCGCTTCGGCGAGCAGCGCAAGAACGCCCGCCGCATCGCGGAGCGACGTCTGATAGTAATCGCCCGTGTTCTGATAGCCGATCGCCTGCATGGCTTTTCCAAAGGCGCTGAGCGAACGCGCGCGGTCGCCGAGAAGGCCGAGCGCCGCGCCGATCTGCGCCTTGGCGAGCGGGCTGTCCGTTTGATCGATCAGCGCGTCGTGGAAATAGCGCAGATCGGAAAGATCGGCCTTTCCGGCTCGCGCCAGCACATAAAGCGCATAGGCCGCCGAACGCCGGCGGAGCTGGTCCGTCGTATCGTTCGACCACGGACCTTCATAGGCTTGCATCTGATAGCCGATATAAACCCAGCGATCGACGCGCGCGATCTGGGCGAGCGCGTCATAGGCTTTGTCGAGCGCTTCCTCCGGAACGCCGTAGCCTTCTTCCCTGGCGCGATAGAGGAAGTCCGTGACATAGGCGCCAAGCCATGGCTGCGCCGAGGAATCGCCTTCATGCCAGAGGCCGAAGGCGCCGTCCGGCCCCTGACGATTAAGGATCTGGTTGACCGCCTCCTGAACGCGCGGGCGCACGGCGAATTCAGGTCCCCTTCCCGCCTCGCCGCCGAGATCGTTGATGTAGAGGAGCGGCATCGCCGTCGATGTCAGCTGCTCCGAACAGCCATAAGGGTAGCGATAGAGGGAATCGACGAGCGGTCCGGGATCAACGCCCCTGAGGCGTGAGAAGGAAACGCTCACCGCGGTCGAGCCCGGGACGAAATTCGCGATCAGCGTCCGGTCGAGCGAAACGGACTCGGCCGGCAGGACTTGCCGCGTCGAGACTTCCGTCACCGGGAAATAAGGCGTTCGCACCTGAATTGGATAATTGCGCGAGACCTTGAAGCCGCCGGGGCCCGTCACATTGAGATTAACGCCGCCGATCCCGACCGCGCCAGCCGTCACCGGGAAGAGCGCCGTCGCCTGCGCCGCTTTCGCAAGCGCCTGCGTTTTCGTTGAGGTCGCGTTGACCGGCCCATCGCCTGAAAGCGCGATCGCATAATCGCCGGCGGCGCCGTCGACATTATCGATGAGGAGCGTCGCCTTGGCCTTGTCGTTCGGTCCGAGGAAGCGCGGCAGCGACAGGAGCGCGGGAACCGGATCGCGCACGGTCATCGGCTGCGACGCCGAGCCGAGCTTGTCGGCGCTCCAGGCGACGGTCATGAGGCGGAGTTCGCCGTTGAAGTCCGGAATCTCGAGCGGGACGTTGGCGACGCCTTCCGCATTGACTTTCACCGGCCCCTTGAAGAGCGCGACCGACTTCACCGGCACGACGGTGAGGCCCTCCCCGCCGAGCTGGTCGCCGCCGAAGCGCGTCGCCGCGCCGAGATTGGCGTCGAGAATGCGCCCGTAGTCGTCGCGGACTTCAACGCCGAGACGCTTCTTGCTGTAGTAATAATCGACGGGATCAGGCGAGACGAATTTCGTCAGCCTCAAAATTCCTTCATCGACCGCAGCGATCGTCAGCATGATTTCCTCGCCGCGCGCCGCGCCCGCAATCTTGACCGGAGCGTTGAGTTTCTGGCGCGGCCGCATCAGCTCCGGCGCGCCGACGGCGACCGAGAGTTTCCTTGCGCCCATGTCGAACGGAACATAAGCGACGCCCATCGCACGGCGCGGGATCGGCCGGCGGACGGCGTCGCGCGGCGTGACGATCGTCGTCAGCACATAAAATCCCGAGCCCCACGAGGGATCAGTGTCGACGGTGATTTCACGCCCCTTGTCGTCGATTTTCACGCGCTGAACCTGATGCACCTTGTCGGTTGCGATTGCGATGATCGCTTCGCCCGCGTAAGGCGGATCGAGAACGAGTTTCACGCGTTCGCCCGGCGCTGCGTTTTCGCTCGTAACGGTCAAGGTCGCCTGATCCGGCGTATCGGCGCCCGATTCATAAGATCGCCAGCCGACATAAAAACGAATGTCGGTTTTCGCGCCCGAAACGGGGTCGCTCGCCGTCAGCCGATAGGAGCCCGCGTCGAGATTTTGCGAGATGCGCGCTGGCGCGTTCGCTTTCGCGTCGGAGCGGCCCTCGGCGACAAGGATGTCCTTGTAGGATCGCCGCCAGCGCCACTGGCCGTCTTCGCGATACCAGTCGAACCAGTAATCTTCCTCGACAAGACGCCACTCAAGCGTCCCCGCCGCCTGCCTGCCCTGCCAATCGACCAGCACCGCGTCGATTTCCGCCGGCTCATTCTCGCCGAATCCCCACGCGTCCTTGCCGAGCTTCAAGCCGACATAGCGATCGTCCGGGCGCACCGGAACGCGGGCGCTTTCGCGGACGACGCGTCCGCCCGGCTCGACGACGCCGACGACGAGGTCGGCGCGGAGCGGGGCGCCGTAATTCTCAGGCGCGCCTTCAATCGTCAGATCGACGCTCGCCTTGCCGTCCGCATCCGTCGTCGCATTGGCAAGCGTCAGGAAGCGTTCGTCAAAACGCCCTTCCGCGGGGCCATATCGATAGCCCTCAAGGTTGGGGAAGGGATTGGGATCGAGCCGCAGCCGCGCTTCCGATTCAACGCCGAGCGCTCCTGCGGGCGCGCCGTAAAGATAGCGCGCTTCGACGGCGACGCTGCGCGTTTCATTGGCGCGCATCGGCTTTTCCTCATCGACGTCGAGTTTGACTTCGAGGCGCTGCGGCACGAAATCCTCAACCGAGAAGGTCTCGCCGCCAACGACGCCGGCGCCATCCGCTTCAATCGCGATGCGCCATTGTCCGCGTGCGGCGGATTTCGGGATCTCATAGTCAAGCGAGAAGCCGCCGAGCGCGAGCTTCCCGATGCGCTCTTTAAGCGCCTCGGTCGAATTCGGCCGGTAAATCTTCAGCGTGAGGGAACGGTCGGCGGCGAGCCCCGCGCTGTCGCGAAGGAGGCCTGAAATATGCGCCGTCTCGCCCGGCCGGTAGATGCCGCGGTCGAGATAAACATAAGCGTCGAGCACCGAAGGCGCGGCGCGTCCGTCGACATTGCGGTCGGAAAGGTCAAGCGGCGCGCGGTTGAGGTCGAGCGCGGCGAAATCATCCTCGCGCCCATAGGCCATGATCATGCGCGGCGTCAGCGGATAGTCTCCGTTGACCGCCGCCTTTTCAAAGCGCGCACGGCCATCGCCGTCGGTCGAGGCGCGCGCGAGGATGTCGTTGTTTGATGCAATGAGATCAAGCCTGACGCCGCCAAGCGGCTTGCCGCTCGCAATCGAGCGAACGAAAATGTCAATCCCTTCCCCGCTCGAATAGCTCGTCAGCGCGAGATCGGTGAACATCACCCAGCGCCAGGCCTGCGCTTTCCTGTATTTATCGCCGCCCGGCGTTTCATCCCTCAGTTTGACGAAATAGGCGCCGGGCGCGAGGTTCGGCAGCGCCGCGCCAAGCGC
>JBMOOR010000250.1:0-7107 GCA_049324555.1 Pseudomonadota bacterium
CGCCGTCACCAATCCGATTCCGACTGACGGGGCTTTCATGATCCTCGCCGTCCGCGACAAGCGCGAGGCGGTGAAGCAGGGCGAGATGACATGGACGCTCGCCTACGCTTCGACACCCGTTTCGACGGGCCGCGCGGCCGCGCGAACTGCGCTTGAAAAGCTCAAGACGGCCGAGGCCTGCGCCGGCGGCAGGACCTTGCGGCAGGATCTTGGGGCCGACGTCAGCGTCGCCATGATCGAAAACGCGACGCTCGCGACAATCGATGAACGCTTCCGCTCCGCCGTCGAAAGCCTTCACCGCGGCGAGCTCAGCGAAATCATCGAGGCTGACGATGCGCTCCACATTCTTTACGCCTGCGAAGTCGATGAGGGCCTCGGCATTCCTTCGCGCGAGGCGATCGAGGACCGCATCTACAATCGTCAACTCATGCGCATCGCGCAGCAATATCTGCGCGACGTCGAACGCAAATCGACGGTCGATATCCGCCTGACGACGCCCCAGGAAGCGGGGCAGCGCGGCGAACCCCCTGCAACGAACGGCTGATAGAACGGACATGCCGCCTCTTCCCGTCCCGCCCATTGCGCTCACCATGGGCGAACCTGGCGGCGTCGGGCCGGAAATCGCGTTGAAAGCATATGCGTCGCTGAAATCGCGCGGACCCATTTTTTTCGCGATCGCCGATCCTTCCGTGTTTGTCGATCGAGGATCGACCATCGCCTTGATCAGGACGCCGCACGAGGCGGCGACGATCTTCGAAGGCGCGCTCCCCATCCTTGATCTCGGCGTTGCAGCGCGCGCGACACTGGGGCGCGCCGATGCCGCCTCGGCGCCGGCGGTGATCGCCTCGATCGAACGCGCCGTCGGCTACACGCTGTCGGGTGAGGCTTCCGCCGTCGTCACCAATCCGATCCAGAAAGCGAGCCTCATCGCGGCCGGGTTCAAATATCAGGGCCATACGGAGTTTCTCGAAGCGCTGACCGCCTCTGCGCCGATGCCGAAAAATCGAAAACGCGGCGCAGTCATGATGATCGCGGGGCCCGATTTGCGGACCGTTCCGTTGACCATCCACCTTTCCGTGCGCAGGGCGGCTGAAAGCATCACAACGGACATGATCGTAGAAAAGGCGACGATCGTCATGGAAGCGCTGACGCACGATTTTGGTTTCGCCTCGCCGCGTCTTGCGATTTCGGGCCTCAACCCGCATGCGGGAGAAGGCGGCGTGATCGGAACCGAGGATCGCGATGTTATTGCGCCCGCCGTCGCGCGGCTCCGCGAAATCTTCGGCGTCAATGTCGCCGGCCCCCTCCCCGCCGATACGATGTTCCATGCCGAAGCGCGCCGCAGTTACGACGCCGCGCTCTGCATGCTGCACGATCAGGCGCTGATCCCCGCAAAAACGCTCGCCTTTCACGAAGCGGTCAATATCACCCTTGGCCTTCCGATCATCCGCACGTCGCCCGATCATGGCACGGCGCTCGACATCGCAGGAAAAGGCCTCGCGAACGCGGGGAGCCTCATCGCCGCGCTCAACCTCGCCGCCTCGATGGCCTCTGCTCGCCGCGCGGCAAGATGACGAGCGAGCTGCCGCCTTTGCGCAACGTCATTGCGCGCCATGATCTTGGCGCCAAAAAAGCGCTCGGCCAGCATTTCCTTCTCGACCTCAACATCACGCGAAAGATCGCGCGTGCGGCGGCGATCGCGCCCGGTGAGCTCGTCATCGAGATTGGCCCCGGTCCCGGCGGTCTCACCCGGGCGCTTCTTGAAGCTGGCGCAGATGTCATTGCGATCGAGCGCGACGCCCGTTGCATGGCGGCGCTTGAGGAACTCGCCGAGGCCTATCCAGGAAAGTTGGCGCTGGTCGAGGATGACGCCTTGCGTGTCGAGGAGTCGACGCTCACGCGCGTTCGTCCCGTCAAGATCGTCGCCAATCTTCCCTACAACATTTCAACCGAACTCCTGATTAAATGGCTCCGCGCCAACCATGGGGGCGAGGCGCCGCTTTGGTCGCTGATGGCGCTGATGTTCCAGAAGGAAGTCGCCGACAGAATTCTCGCCGCCCCCGGATCGAAGGCTTACGGGCGCCTCTCAGTCATCACGCAGGCCGCGAGTCGACCCGCTCGCGCTTTCGATCTGCCGGCGCGCGCCTTTACGCCGCCGCCGAAGGTCGACTCTTCCGTGTTGATCTTCACGCCCGCCGATGACCCGCTCGCCGATATTCGCGCGTTGGAAACCGTGACGCAGGCGGCCTTTGGACAACGGCGCAAGATGCTCCGATCCTCGCTGAAACCGGCTTTCGCCGATCGCCTGCCGGACGCGCTCGCAAGCGTCGGAATTCCTGAAACAGCGCGCGCAGAAGAAGTGACGATCGCTCAGTACAAGGCGCTTGCTCAGGCGTTCAGAACCGCAAACTCGCCCCGCTGAAACGCTTCGGCGAGCCTGAACTTCTGGATCTTTCCGGAGCCGGTCAGCGGCCAGGCGTCGACATATATCCAGTAGACAGGCGTTTTCTGAGGCGAGAGGCGCTCGCGGATGAAGGCCTTCAGCATCGCTGGATCGGGTCGCCCCTCGCCCCGCGTCCGCATGAAACAGGCGACCTGTTCGCCCCATTTGTCATCTGGAACGCCGACGACGGCGACTTCGGCGATCGCCTCGTGTTCAAGCATCGCGCTCTCGATCTCCGCGGGGAAAAGGTTTTCGCCGCCGCGGATGATCATTTCCTTCACGCGTCCGGTGATCTTGAGATAGCCGCGCGCGTCCATCGTCCCGAGGTCTCCCGTATGGAGCCATCCTTCGCTGTCGATCGCCGCTTTCGTCGCCTCCGGATTGTCATTGTAGCCCGCCATCACGAGATAGCCGCGGACGCAGATTTCGCCCTGCCCGCCGATCGGAACGACGGCGTTCGTTCGCGGATCTCGGATCGAGACTTCAACATGCGGCGCGGGCTGCCCGACCGTCTGCGTGAGGTCTTCAAACGAGTCGTCGCGCCACGCTTGCGTGACAATCGGCGAGGCTTCCGTTTGACCGTAAACGATCTGGATCGGCGCGCCGAAGACTTCCTTCGCTTTCCGGCAGAGTTCCGGCGCGACCATGGCGCCGCCCGACATGATGCGCTCAACAGATGCGACGTCGCGGCCGCTGCGCTCGATCTCGTCGATCAGCGCGACGAGCATGGTCGGCACGCCGAGGCAGAAGCGCGATCTCTCCCGCTCCATGACCCGCGCGATCATTGCGGGATCGAACATCGGCGCAAGGAGAAAGGTTGCGCCGACGCCGATCGCGCCGAGAACAAGGATCGCGCAGCCGGTCGTGTGGAACATCGGCATGTGGTGAACGAACGCATCCCCCTCGCGCAAACCGGCGCGCGCCATCGTGTCGAGCGCGTTCTGCACGAGGCCGCGATGATGGAGAAGCGCGCCTTTCGGAAAACCCGTCGTGCCGGACGTGTATTGAATCTGCGCGACGTCGCCCGGCGAAACGTCGGGCGGCGCGCCTCTCTCCTCGCCGGCGAAGAGCGCCTCGCGATCGGTCAGAAGGATGCGATGGCGGATCGTCGGCGTTGCGTCGCAGACCTCATCGGCGATCGCTTTCATCGGATTGCCGCGAAACGCCTCAACATAATAGATCGCTTCGGCGCGCGACTGCTCAAGGACAAATTTCAATTCACGCGGCTGATAGGCGGGATTGACCGTGACGAGCGTCACGCCGGCGAGCGCGCAGCCAAGCTCGATCAGCACCCATTCCGGAATGTTGTTGGCGTAGACGGCGATTCTGGCGCCCGGCGCGTGCCGGCTCGCGAGCGCACGCCCCAATCGCTCAGCATCACGGAGGAGGTCGCAATAGGACCAGACGCGCGCGATCTCCCCGGCGTAAGTCAGCTCCTTCATCGCCCCGAGATCGGGGGTTACGCTTGCGCGCCTGCGCAAGAGGTCGCCGATCGTCATTGCATCGAGGGCCGCGCCGTCCTGCGCGGGAAAATAGCTTTCCGTGAGCGCGACGCGATACATCGCTAGCCGCCCCGCGCCGGCAGGATCATCTGCGTCTGCGTGACGATCGCCGCAACCTTCCCGTCTTCGCGGCTGATTTCGGTTTTCCAGATCTGCAAGGTCTTGCCGATATGAACGGGCGTCGTCACCGCGAGCGCCTTCTGGCCGACGGGCACGGGCCGCAGGAAATTCGTCTTGCTCTCGACCGTCGTCGTCATCATGCCTTCCGGCATGTTGAGGAACGCGCCGCACCCGCCCATGTTATCTGCGAACGCCATCATCGCGCCGCCGTGCATGGTCGCCGGGATTGTGCAGTGATCGGGCGTCACCACAAGCTCCGCCTCAAGACGGTCTTTGGTGACCAGCGTCATCTTCACGCCCATCAGCTTCGCGAAGGGCGCGTTGTTTTCGTTGAAGGCGGCGGCGAGATTTTCTTCGGCCATCATGTCTCCAGTTCGGAACTGATGAGCACAGCGACGAGAAGCGCCGTTTCCCTGCCCCGATTGACCCAGGCGTGATTGGTCGCGCGCTGAATGACGACATCGCCCGGCTTCATCGCCTTCGCCGCGCCGTCATCGAGAAGGAGGTCGACGTCGCCCTTGACCAGCACGATAACGTCGAGCGTATCGGTCTTGTGCATCATCGGGTGGCGGGAGGTATCGACTCGCGCGTGGGCGGCGGCGCAGGCGGCGAAGGCGAAAGCGGCCTGGCCTTCGCGCTCGGCCCTTGATGCGCTTTCATCTTCCGGCGGAACGGTGAACCAGCGGATCTTGACCGCGCCCGCCGCCGGCTCAAGCCGCACATCTTCCGCAGCGAGAAGGTCTTCGCCGTCGAGGAGGCTCGGCCCGAGCGCCGCTGTCCAGATTTCGGCAAGCCCCGCCTCATCGACAGCAAGCACCTTCGCGGCCCCGCCATCGATCATGATGCTCGACCGGCCTTTCGAGTTGTCGGCGGTGACAATCCGGCGAAGCTTTTCCCAGATCACTGTGCGGCGCCCGCATCCGTCATGCGCGCCCGAACGGCGTCGATGACCGAACGCGCGTCATAGACTTCGCCGCCGTCCGCAGACGCCGGCTTTTCGCCTTTGCCGAAAAGCGCCTCGATGCGCGCCGTATAAAACTTCCGGGCGCCGACGGTTCCAAGATCGCCGCCGACCCCGACGCTGACGCCCGACCGCCTTCCGTAAGAACCCGTGCCGAGCCCTGCGCCGAGGCCGACGCCGCCCTTCTCCTGTTCATCCATGGACCGGCCGACGACGCGGAACCAGTCATATCCGTTCTCGACCGCAAGCTCGGCGGCGCGCAGCAGGGCGTAATCCTCGACCTTTTCCGGCGAGGTCGCGCCGTCTCCGGCGAAAGTGATGCGATAGCGATCCGCTTCAATGCGGGTTTCGGCGTAGCCGTAACCTTTGGAATCGGCCGGCGCATAGGCGGTGCCGACGGCGGTGGCGCAGGCGGCGATCGTCGTAAGCAAAAAGGCGATAATCAGTCCGCGCATTGATTTCTCCTGGTCGATGACGGGCGGCGGCGAGCATATCACCGCACGGGGGTCCTGCAACAATTCGAGGCGGCGGATCGGCCGCCGTTGCGGCCTCACCCAAAGAGCCGGGTGACGACTTCGGGCCTCATGAGGACCGTGAGCGCGACGCCCGCGAGCGCGCCGCCGAGATGGCCCTCATGCGCGATGACGCGGTTCTCGCGCTCCATCATCTGCGCGGAGATGGCGATGAAAAGCGCCCCGTAGACGATCGCCGGGATGCCGATCGGTATGAACAGGATGTAGATTTTTTCGAGCGGATAAAAGCAGCAGAACGAGAGAACGACGCCTGAGGCGGCGTCCGACGCGCCGACGGAGGCGTAAGCGGGATTGTTGCGGTTGAAGCGAAGCGAGACAACGCCGCTGGCGACGATGGCGCCGAAATAGATGACGAGAAATCCGAGCTTGCCGAGAATTCCTTCGACAACCGGCCCGAAGAAATAAAGCGTCATCATGTTGAGCAGAAGATGGGCGAAGTTGCCGTGAAGAAAGCTCGACGTGATGATGCGGTAATGCTGCTTCAGTTCGCTGACGGCGCGCACCTGGAACGCGAACTGATTGATGAAAGTCCGGTCGCCGTAAAACGCGTAAAGACTGATGATGATGTTGACGCAGATGAGGGCGAACGTCGCCGGCGCTGACAAGAGGTCTACCACGTCGTCTCCTCATTTACTTGAAGACAGCCATCTTCGCGCGTTCGGGCGCGTTCGCAATCTCCGCAGCGGGGTAAATCAGCCGTTAACAAACGCCCTTTAGTCAAATGGCCATGACTCCTGCCGCCCATTCCTCCGCGCCCGCAATCGACGCCAAGGCGATGGTCGCACGCGCCTATTTCGACCGGCGTTCGCTGTCGCGGCGCTTCCGCGAGCGGCGCTTCGTCCGCGTCGCATCGATCATCGACCGGATCATCGCGGAGAAAGGGCGCTGTCGGATCGCCGACATCGGCGGCACCAAATATTACTGGGACATCGCCGAAGGCTTTGCAGCATCGCGCAGCGTTGAAATCACGCTCATCAATCCCAAAGAGGCGCAGGCGTCCGCTGGAAAATTCCGCTATCTCGGCGGCGACGCGACCGACTTGTCCGCGCTCGATGACATGAGCTTCGATTTCGTTCATTCGAACTCTGTCATCGAACATGTCGGCGACTGGCCGAAAATGGCGGCGATGGCGGCGAATGTCCGGCGCCTTGCTCCATGCTATTACGTCCAGACGCCGAATTTCTGGTTCCCCTATGAGCCGCATTTTCGATGCCTGTTCTTTCACTGGCTGCCGGAACAGGTTCGCTATCGGCTCGTCAAACGCGTCGCGCTCGGCTTCGCCGGCGCGCAAGGATCAGTCGACGCGGCGATGCGGCGCGTGCAGTCGGCGCGGCTGCTCGATGAAGGGCAGATGCGCACGCTCTTCCCAGACGCCGCATTCGCCCGCGAAAAATTCCTTGGCCTGACGAAAAGCCTCATCGCCGTCAGATCCTAATCGCGCTCGCGGCTGAATTCTTCCGGCGTCAGCGTCCTCATGGCGAGCGCGTGAATGCGCCCGCCCAGTTCGTCCTTCAGGATGTCGTTCACCGCCCGCTGGCGGGCGAGGCG
>JBMOOR010000251.1:0-7047 GCA_049324555.1 Pseudomonadota bacterium
GAGATCGCGGATCGTATCGGTCGATGCGTCCGGCGCGAAAGCAAAGGTGTCAGCGCCGCCGTTGCCGAAAAGTATGTCGCTCGAATCGCCGCCATCGAGCAGATCGTCCCCTTCGCCGCCGAGGAGCGCATCAAATCCGTCATCGCCCGTGAGCTGGTCGTTATCGTCGCCGCCCTGCAGCGTATCATTGCCGCCGCCGCCCGAAATGACGTCGGCGCCGGATCCCCCAAAAAAATCGTCACGGCCCGTCTGGCCAGAGAGCGTGTCATCGCCGGCGCCTGCGTCCGCGCTGTCGTCGCCGACGCCGCCCGTCACGGAATCGCGGCCTGAATCGGCGATGATAAAATCGTCGCCGTCGCCGCCGTTCAGCGTATCGCTGCCGGCTTCGCCGTATAGCCAGTCGTTCAGGAGACCGCCGTCGAGAGCATCGCCCGTGTCGCCTCCGAGCAGAATATCGGCGCCGTCCCCGCCAAGGAGGGCGTCCTTGCCGACGGCGCCGGACAGCGTGTCGTTCCCGGCGCCGCCCATAAGAGAATCGCCGCCATTGCCGCCGAACACGTTATCATTGTTATCGCCGCCATCGACAGTGTCGTAGCCCGCGCCCGCGTCAATGGAATCGACGCCCGCATCGCCGCCGATCGAATCGTTTCCGGCGCCGCCAAGAATGAAATCATCGCCGATCCCGCCATTCAGCGTGTCGCCATTGTCGCCGCCGTTCAGCGTATCGGCGCCGCTGTCGGCGGAGATAAAGTCGCCGCCGCCGCCGCCGATCAGAGACTCCGCCGCGGCCGATCCGGCTATCGTGTCGCCGAACGAGCCGCCCATCACGATCTCGATTGAAACGAAGACATCGTTCCCGAAAGCGCCTGCTCCGGCGCCGGTCGCAAGGTTCACGGACACGCCAGACGCCGCTGCGGTTAAGTCCGCCGTATCGACGCCGTTTCCGCCGTTCAGCGTGTCGGCGCCGACGTCGCCTCTAAGCGTATCGGCGCCCTCGCCCCCGTCGAGCGAGTCGCTCCCGTTGCCGCCGTAGAGACTGTCGTTTCCTTCATCGCCGAAAAGCCGGTCCGCCGTCGGCAGTCCGACGAGCGTGTCATTGCCGGCGAGCGCGTGAAGATCGGGATTGGGCGACACGCTGTTCGACGTCGTCCCGAAACTTGAAAGACTGTCGTCTCCCGACGTTGGACGCTTCAGCGGCGCGCCGATGTCGCCGAAAACCGACAGATCGCGCGCAGTTAGATAGACCGCAATATTGGGACTGATCGTCGGATCGAGGATGCTGCCGCTGTTGTCCGCGAAATGCGCAATGCTGTCGTCGAGCGCAATCGGACCGAAATTCGGATCGGGCCCGTCAAAATTGTAGCCCCCTCCCGACTGAGTCACATAGCGGTCGAAGGACGTGCGGTCGGTTCCGCCGGAGTCGAGAAATGTCAGAAGGCCGAGACCGTGCGCGATTTCATGAACGAGCACCGTCCACAAATCATATGCGCCGCCGCCGATCGAGACGCCGTCGACAAGCGGCCCGAAATTGAAATCATTCGCATTGATCGAGGCGATATCGACCTCGATCGGGATATCCGGATTGGCGCCGTTTTCATCGATCCCGCTCGTCAGCTCGATGACCGTCGCCGGGTCGAAATAATCGAGCCCGCCCTGGGAGAAGGCGAAGTAATAATCCGTCCCCGCCTGGGCGAGCGTCGTCCCGCCGAGATTGGTGAAATCGATCTGAATGTCGATCGAGGCGAGGCTCGTGTCGATATAGCGATCCCAATAATTGGCGGCGGCCTGCGCGATTGACAGCACGCTGTTCGCAATGGACTGCGAGACGCCGCCAAGCGCGCCGAGAGTGACTGTGAACATGTCCGGCGCGCTCCTTGAGCAACCGTGCGATCAGGCGCCCAGCGTAAACGCCGGGCTCCTTAAGGGAAACCGTAAGCTTTCGTTAAAATTGCGCAGAAATTGGGCGAAAATGCGCCATCGCCTCGTGCGGGACAGGATCGTCCCCATCGCCGCGAGCCGCCTACGCATGGAGTGCGCAGGCAAGGCTCATCTGCGACAGCCGCCGCCCCAACCAAGCCGGCGACCGCCGCGGAGATCCGGCGTTCCGCAAGTCGGCCGTTTCGCGACAGGGTCTCACCCGAAGGTGAAATCGTCGGCGCTGAGTTCGCTGACGATAATTCCTTTGAGAATGAGCGTGTCGCCTCCGCCGAATGCGATCGTCGTGTCGACGCCGTTGTCGCTCGCCGCCGCGAGAACTTCGACGAACGAATCGAACGCTGCGCCAAAGCCGACGAGGCGGATAACGTCCTCCGTCGCAGCCCCAGCCGTAAAGTCGCGCAGCGTGTCGATGTCTCCGCCGATCGAGAAGACCACCGTGTCGTCGCCCGCATTGCCGAATATGATGTCGTTTAAGTCGCCGCCGTCGAGGGAATCATCGCCGGCGTCGCCCTGCAGAATATCGTAACCGGCTCCGCCGAGGAGTGTGTCCCCGTCGGTCCCGCCGGTCAGAGTGTCGTTGCCGCCCCCGCCGCTGGCTGAATCAAATCCGGAACCGCCGAAAACGCTGTCGCGGCCGGTTCCGCCATCGACGGAATCATCGCCTGTGCCTGCGTCGACAATGTCATCGCCGTCGTCGCCGAAAATCGTATCGCGCGCCACGCCGCCAAGCAGCCGGTCGGCATCCGCGCCGCCGCGCAAAACATCGCTCGCCGCATCGCCGACAAGCGTGTCTGCAAGGTCCCCGCCGTCGAGCGAATCCGCATCATCGCCGCCGATAAGGTAATCGAACCCTTTCCCGCCCGTCATCGTATCGCGGCCTGCGGCCCCTGAAAGCGTGTCGTTGCCGTTTCCGCCAAGAACGCTGTCATGACCGGTTCCGGCGAAAATGCTGTCGCCGTCAGCGCCGCCATCGACAGTATCGTCGCCGGCCGCCGCATCGATCGCGTCAGCGCCGCCGTCGCCGGCAAGAGAATCTCGACCCGACCCGCCAAGCAGCGTATCGGCGCCCTCACCGCCGCGAAGAGTGTCGTTGCCCAAGCCGCCGTCGATTGAATCCGCGCCGCCAAGTCCATCGTAGAAATCGGAGCCGTCCATCAGCGCGGCAACATCCGCAATCGAATCAAACCCGTAGAGAGTGTCGGAAAGAAGCGACGCTTTCCTCACCGGCATTCCCATATCCTCGAACATCGCAAGATGAAGCGGCAGAATGTATTCGCGCGCGCCGTCCGTAAGGCTTGGATCCATGAGGTTCTCAAATCCGCCATCGCCGGAATCGGCGATATGGCTCAATGAGCCGGGATCGAGCGGAACGGCGCCGCCGTAGACCGCAGCCCCGAGCGCGCCCGTCCAGAATCGATCGCCTGAGATGAGATCGACATTGTCGTCGAAAGGCGTGATGTCCGGGCCCGGATCATCGATGAGTCCGGGTTCGCCCGCGACGCTGCCGAGAAATCCGAGGCCGTGCGCGATCTCGTGCAGAATGAGAGAAATGAAATCAGACTTATCCACCGGCACGACGGCCGTCCGCAAAAAAGGATCCGGATCGAAGAAGAAGCCTCCCGCCAACAGCGTCGGCGTATCGATAGTCAACGTAATGTCGATGTCGTCGCCGCCCGGCGTGAACTCGGCGCCTGTGATGTACTCTTCAAGGGAGTCGACCATCCAGATTTCCTGGCCCGGACCGTCCGCCCCCGTGAAGTGGAAGGACGTTCCGCCTGTCGCGAGAGTGGATCCGGCAAGATCGCTGAACTTGAGTTCGATCTTGATGTCGAAGGCGCCCTGAACGAAATACCGGTTCCAGATTTCCGCAGCCGCAAGAGTTCCAGTCTTGACTGACGCAATGACGCCCGCGGCGACCCCGCTCGCGGCTACCGACGCGTGCTCAACGATTGAGAATGTTGTCATGTTCAAATCCCCCGTTTCGGGCGCGGCGTCGCCGCGCGTCGTATCGTTTAATGAGGTATGATCTGAAGGACGCAACCGCTTAATTAATCAACGCCCAGTAGACGCGCTGACAGCGGCGTTTTCAAGCAGAGCGCGACCTAATGTGAAACCGCGAGACGATGCAACCGGTCGTAGCATCCGACGGGCGAAACGTCTTCAAGACGCCGCACCGTGCGCGCCCCTGAAAACGGGCCTGCGGCGATCGCTGGAATCGATCGCCACGCGGACGCCATTATAAATCCCGACGCCGCGCATTTTTACGAGAACAGTCACGCGCCGAGTTCGCGCCGTCGTTCGGCGACGATCTTGTCCGCATCGCGCCCGTGCACTTCGGCGTAGTGATCGAACGCGGATTCAAATGTCGCCGACCCTTGCGTGATCGAGCGCAGCTCGATGATGAGGTCCTGAAGCCCCGGTTCGGGGAGCAGCGCCGTCACGCTGTCCCATCCCGGCCAGCCTTCGCGCGCATCGAAACCGAGTATCTGCCCGCGACGCGAGGCGAGGACGCCGTGCGCCTTGCTCGTATGCGCTGTCGGGGTGTGAATGACGATCTTGTAGATCGGTTCGAGCAGAACGGGTCGGCAGACCGGCAGCGCCTCTCGCATGGCGAGGCGCCCCGCCGTCTTGAACGACATCTCGTTGCTGTCGACCGAGTGATATTGTCCATCGCAAAGCGTCACTGCAATATCGACCACCGGGAATCCGAGCGGTCCCGCCTCAAGCCCTTCGACGACGCCCGCCTCGACCGCCGGAATGAACTGGCGCGGCACCGAGCCGCCGTGGATCACTTCATCGAACCTGAAGCCCTCGCCGCGGCCGAGAGGCGCGATCTTCACCTTGATGTCCGCAAATTGTCCGTGCCCGCCGCTTTGCTTCTTGTGGCGCGCATGATGGTCGGCCGGCGCGCTGATCGTCTCACGATAGGAGGCTCGCGGCGGCGACGTTGAAATTTCGATATTGTAGCGATTCTTCAGTTTTGCGGCGGCGAGGCGCAAGTGAACTTCACCCTGTCCTTTCAGAATAAGTTCGCTCGTGTCGGCGCGCCGCTCCGTCGACAGCGAACGGTCTTCTTCAATGAGCCGGGCGAGCGCCGAGGAGAGCTTGACGTCGTCCTTCTCGCTCCGCGCGTGAACGGCGAGACTGTAAAGCGGGGAAAGCCCCTCGCGCGCCGCCGCCTTCCTGATCGCGCCGTCTGCAATGACGTCGCCGGCGTCGAGCGCATCGAGGCGCGGCAGGCCGACGATGTCGCCTTCGCGCGCAAGATCAATTTTCATGCGAGCGTCGCCATGCAGCGCGAGAAGCCCGGAGACGCGCCCGCCATTGATTGCGGCGCCATCCTTGATCGAACCGCGCCACACCCGCGCAATTGAAATCTTCCCGGCGTGAGGCGCGTAGAGGGTGCGAATGACGCTCGTCTTCGTCCCTCCCTCGTTCATGCCGAGCCGGCCGGCGGCTTTCGACGGCGCCGGCGCCTCATGCCGCAGGAGCTTCAAGAGACGCGTAACCCCGTTCCCCTGCGCCGCGGAGCCGAGGACGATCGGAACGATCAAATCGGCCTCGAGCTCCTTCGCCATGAGCTCGAAAAGCTCCTCCTTCGGCGGCGTCCGGTCCTCGAGAATCTGCTCCATCAGCGCGTCGTCGAAATCGGCGAGCGTGTCGAGCAGCGCCTCGCGCGCTTCACGCTCGCGCACTTTGTCCGAATCCGGCAAGGCGACGAGGTCGGACGGCGCGCCCTTGCGATATTTCCACGCCCGCTCGCTGACGAGATCAACGGCGCCGACGATCCTGCCGCCCTCCCAGAGCGGCGCCTGGCGCAGAACGAGCGGCCGCGACGAATGCGCCTGCATCGCTTCCATGAGATCGCGGATTCGCGTCTCGGATTCTTCGAGCCGGTTGACGAAGACGACATGCGGAATGGCGCGATCGTCGAGATATTTGAGATAGGGCCCGAGCGCGCCCGCACGCTCCGTATGCGGATCAGCGACGAGGACGACAATGTCGGCGGCCTCCATGGCGTCGAGGCTCGCCTGAATGAGTTCGACCGACCCCGGACAGTCGATGAATGACCAGCTCTCGCCGAGATAGTCGGCCCTCGCGAAATTCGGTTCTGTCGTCATCCCGAACTCCCTCGCTTCAGGCGCTGCGTCTAACGCGGCCTCGGCGCCCCCCGCCCTTGCGATCATGGCGGCGAGAAGCGTCGTCTTGCCGACGCCTTGCGGTCCCACAATGACCGCGCATCTTGCAGCTTGGCTCTTTTCTTTCATGGCAGGCTCCCTTGGGCATTGTTGAGGCCCTCGCCGGGAGCGGCGCCGGTCAATCACCTGGTTCGACCGGCGTGGCCTCGCAAGGGGCCGGTTGAGAGATCCCATGAAAGCAGGAAAATCGTCCCGCGTCACGCCCGGCGGGCGTTATCGCCCGCCCGCGCCTGCGATCAATCGCGCCAATGCTGCGCCGCGGGAAACCCGGCTTGGCTACCCGAAGATGAAATCGTCTGCGCTGAGCTGGCTGACGGTGACACTGCGGATAATGAGAACATCCCCGCCGCCGAAGTCGATCGTCGTGTTGACGCCGTTATCGCTCGCCGCGCCGATCACTTCCGCAAATGTGTCGAATGCGGCGCCGAACGCTTGGAGTAAAATTTCATCGCCGACACTTGGCAGAAAGTCGATGACTGTGTCGGCGTCGCCACCGAGCGCAAAGACGAAGATGTCGTCTCCCGCGCCGCCGTAGAGCGTATCGTTTTCTAGGCCGCCTGCGATGAGATCGTCGCCTGGCCCGCCAATTATTCGATCATACCCGGTTCCGCCGATCAGCGTGTCGTTTTCCGATCCGCCATCGATCACATCATTGCCGCCCTGACCGTAAATTGCGTCAGCCCCAGTGTCGCCCAGCAGCCAGTCCGCGCCGGTATTTGCGAGGATATAATCATCGCCGTCGCCCCCTTGCGCGGTATCGACGCCAATCGAGCCAATCAACGTATCGTTTCCTGCGTCTCCATAGAGACGGTCGCCGCCGGCGCCGGCAAAAATGCTGTCGGATCCCGCACCGCCAGATAGCCCGCCGCTTCCACCGTCGCCATTGATGATCATGTCATCGCCGTCGCCG
>JBMOOR010000252.1:0-900 GCA_049324555.1 Pseudomonadota bacterium
CGCGTCCGCGACGGCGAGGTGACGATCCGCCCAATCGCCGGAACCCGTCCGCGAGGAAATTCGCCGCAGGAAGACGCCTCGCTCGCCGAAGAACTGCTGGCCGATCCGAAAGAGCGCGCCGAACATCTCATGCTGCTCGATCTCGGCCGCAACGATGTCGGTCGCTCGGCGGAGATCGGCAGCGTCAAAGTCACCGAACAATTTGCGATCGAGCGGTACAGCCACGTCATGCACATCGTTTCGAACGTGACGGGCAGACTGCGCGCCGGCCTTCATCCCGTCGACGCGGTGGCGGCGGGTTTCCCGGCCGGAACGGTCACGGGCGCGCCGAAGATCCGCGCAATGGAGATCATCGACAGCCTCGAACGCGAGGCGCGCGGACCCTATGGCGGCTGCATCGGCTATTTTTCGGCCGACGGCAATGTGGACACCTGCATTGCGCTTCGGACCGCCGTCATCAAGGACCGCATCATGTATGTGCAGGCGGGCGCCGGAATCGTCGCCGATTCCGATCCCGCGCTCGAGCAGGCCGAATGCGAGAACAAAGCGAAAGCCCTTTTCGCCGCGGCGAAGGCGGCGCACGCCTCCTCCGGCAACTGAGCGTTCATCCCGGCGCTGATGCGGACCCGATTTGCGACGAGACGCCGCCATTCTGCGGCGACCCGCCAAGCCTCTTCAACTGGCCTGCCTTATTGATCGTTCGCGATCAACAGTCAGCCAATAAGTCCTGGCGCGGCGACATGAAGGGAATCCCCATGAAATCGAACCTCAAATCCATCCTTGCCGCGACGACCGCGCTCGCTCTTGCTGTCTCGCCCCTCGCCTTCTCGCCCGCATCCGCCGCAGCGGATCAATCAGCCTCCCCCGCCGAGCCCGCAGCGGAGCAAACCGAAGACCAGC
>JBMOOR010000252.1:910-7031 GCA_049324555.1 Pseudomonadota bacterium
CGCCTCACTGCCTTCTTCGAGGAAATCTTTCAGCGCAATCTGAAGAACAGCCCGACTTTTCAGTCGCAGCTCGGCATGAAGGGACCAGACTACGGCAAGTGGGACGACTTCTCCGACGCCGAGGCGCAACGACAGAACGAGGAGACGAAGCAGGACCTTCAACGTCTTCGCTCGGAATTCGACGTGTCGAAACTCTCAGAACAATCGAAAGTGAGCTACCGGATTTTCGAATATCTGCAAGAACGCGCGCTCCGCAATTTCCCCTGGCGCTTTCACGGCTACGCATTTTCGACGCAGCAAAATCCGGTGACCTTCCCGGCGACGTTCTTGCAGAACATTCACCGCGTCGATGATGCTTCGGACGCTGAGGCCTATGTCTCGCGCATCAAGGGCTTTGAAACGGCGATAACGCAATTCATGGACGGAATTGACATCGCAGCCGCGAAAGGAATCGTGCCGACATCCTATTCGTTCGACCCTGTCGTCACCGACGCCCGGAATGTCGTCAAGGGCGCGCCGTTCGATGAGAGCGGCGAGGACTCGGCGATTTTGGCCGACTTCAAGGGAAAAGTCGAAAAGCTCGACATTTCCGCGAAAGAAAAATCGCGCCTTGTCAGTGAGGCGTCGGCTGCGCTGACCGGTCCGTTCAAGGCCGGCGTCGACAAATTCATCGCGAAAGTCGAATCCCTGCGGGAAAAATCGGTCGGCGAGAACGGCGTCTGGGCGCTTCCCGACGGAGAAGGTTTCTACAAGGCGCAAATCGATTTCTGGACGAGCGATGAAACGCTCACCGCGGACGAAATCCACAAGACCGGCCTCGCCGAGGTCAAGCGGATCAGGGGTGAGATGAAGAAGATCATGAAGGAGGTCGGCTTCAAGGGCGAGCTGACTGACTTCTTCGCCCACCTTCGGACGGATCCGGATAACTTCTTTCCGAATACGGATGAAGGACGAAACGCCTACCTCGCGCAATCGAAAGGTTATATCGACTCGATCTACGCCGACGTTGACAAATACTTCAATATTCTGCCGAAAGCCCCCCTCGAAGTCCGGCGCGTCGAAGACTGGCGCGAAGAGACGGCGCCGATCGCCTTCTACAATCAGCCGACGCCGGACGGATCGCGTCCGGGCATCTACTACGTCAATCTGAAGGACATGACGACGAAGCAGAAACACGAAATGGAGACCGTCGCCTATCACGAGGGCGCGCCGGGCCATCATTTCCAGATCGCGATCCAGCAGGAGCTCGAAGGCGTCCCGACCTTCCAGAAATTCGCTTTCTTCGGCGCCTATATCGAAGGCTGGGGTCTTTACGCCGAACGGCTCGCCAAGGAGCAGGGCCGATTTGCCGATCCGATGCAGGATTTCGGCCGGCTGCAGAACGAGATGCTGCGCGCGTGCCGCCTCGTCGTCGACACGGGGTCTCATTCGAAAAAATGGACCCGCCAGCAGATGATCGATTACATGCTAGCGAACAACCCGATGACAAAGGAAGACGCGGTCAAGGAAGTCGAGCGCTACATCGACAATCCGGGCCAGGCGCTTTCTTACAAAGTCGGCATGATCAAGATTCTCGACCTGCGCGAGAAGGCGAAAAAGCAGCTCAAGGACAAGTTCGACATCCGCGACTTTCACGATGTCGTTCTCAAGAATGGAGCCGTGCCGCTGCCGATCCTTGAAGAACTAGTCGACGATTATATCGTGAAGAAGAAGGCGGCGGCCTGACTTTCTCACGAGAAGACGGGCCGCGCCGTCAGGGCGCGTTGCTCGCTGTCATGATCTCGATCTCGCGGAGCGAGGATACTGTCGCGAGCTCAAACCCTCGTGCGGGCGCCGTCGTCAGCCACGGCCCAATTATGTCGAGCGTGTTCCGGCGCGGATGGCAGATGACGATCGCGTAGCCGGTTTTCACGGCGATTTCCTCCGCGAGCGCCAGTTGGCGCTCAACGGTCGCGCGTCCGGGCTCGGCGTCGAGAAAAACATCGCGCACGAAGACTTCCGCGCCGACGGCCGCCCCCGCCTTGCTCGCAACGCTGCCGCCCGTCGTCAGAGAGTCGATGAACAAGAGCCCGCGCTGATCGATCATAGCAAGGATGCGCTTCATCGCCTGTTCGTTGCGCGTAAATTTCGAGCCCATATGATTGTTGATAGCGACGTAGCCTTCGAAGCTGTCGAGATTGCTTGCGAGCGCCTCGAACAGACGGTCTGCGTTCATCGCCGTTGAGAGAGCGCCCGGCCCCGGATCGGCGCCGCCAGACGGCTCCATCGGCAGATGCAGCATGATGTCATCGCCGCGCGTTCTCGCCGCATCGACCTGCGATTGCAGGTCACGCCCATAGGGAAGGAAGGAAAGCGTGACCGGCCCCGGCAGCGCCATCACTTCCTCGAACGAATGGCGGTCGAGCCCCATATCGTCAAAGATGATGACGAGCTTCGCCTTGGAGTGAGGGCGTCCATAGAAGGCGTTTGTCGTCACTTCAAATCGTTCCGCTTCGCCCGCGGCGAGGATCTCGGCGATGAGCGCCGCCCGGCCGCCCCCGACATTTCGCGCCGCCGTCAGCGGCGCATCGCGAAGATCTTGTCGCGCAGCAAATTCGAGGGTCGCGGCGGCCCCCGCCGGGCGGCCGCTGAGCATCGCCCCAACAAATCCAAGAACTGTTCCGAGAACGGCGGCGGCGAGCGCGCTGAGGAGTTTTGGGCGGCGACGGCTCGAAAGGCGCGCATCACAGCCAGGCGGGGAAAGCAATTCCGCGCGGACCCACATCCTCGTTCGGCGAGCGGTCACCGCAGTGCGGACGCCGGGTCTCATCGCAGATCAACTCCCCGTTGCGCGCACCTCGCCGAGGGCGCATGAGGACGCTCAGCGCTATGCGCCAGCGCCAATGTGATTGTGCGCCGCGCTCCATCTGAAGCATCCTGACTGCAATGATTCTGCTGATTGACAATTATGACAGTTTCACCTGGAACCTCGTCCACCTGATCGGGGGGCTTGGACATGAGGTCGAGGTGGTCAGGAATGACGCATTGACGCCGGACGAGGCTGTCACACGCGGGGCATCAGCGATCGTCCTCTCGCCCGGGCCCGGCGAACCGAGGGATGCCGGCATCTGCGTCGACGTCATTCGCCTTGCGGCGGAAACGGGAGCCCCCGTCTTTGGGGTCTGTCTCGGCCTCCAGGCGATCGCCGAAGCGATGGGCGGACGGGTCATCCGGGCGGGGCGCCAGATGCACGGCAAGACGAGCCCCATTCGCCACGACAGCGAGGGCCTTTTTGCAGGCCTTCCCTCGCCGTTCGTCGCAACACGCTATCATTCGCTGGTGGCCGAACGAAAAACCCTGCCGAACTCGCTGAAGGCGACCGCGACAACGGAAGACGACGGCGAGATCATGGCGCTTGAGCATGCCGCAGCTCCGATCGCGGGCGTGCAATTCCACCCGGAAAGCATTGCTTCCGAACACGGCGCCGCCATCTTCCGGAATTTCCTCAACTGGGCGGATCGCCGCCACGCGGGCGCATGAGCGAATTCGCCGACTTGCTCGCCAAGGCCAAATGCGGCCTGACGCTGACGCGCGCAGAAATGCGCCGCGCCATGGATTTGCTTCTCGAAAAGGAAGTTGCAGATGACGACATCGCCGCCTTCCTGCTTGCGCTCAAGGCGCACGGCGAGAGCGTCGATGAGATCGTCGCCGCCGCCGAGGCGATGCGCGTGCGTGCGCTCCGCGTCAATGCGCCTGAGAACGCGATCGACACCTGCGGCACGGGTGGAGACGGCGCCGACACTTTCAACATATCAACCGCCGTCGGCCTCATCGTAGCAGGCTGCGGCGTTCCGGTCGCCAAGCATGGCAATCGCTCAGCGAGTTCGCGGTCGGGATCGTCGGACGTTCTGGAAGCGCTCGGCGTCAATCTTTCCGCGCCGCCGGCGATCATCGAGCGATGCATTCGCGAAGCGAAGATCGGCTTCATGTTCGCGGCCTATCATCACCGCGCGGTCGCGCATGTGGCGGCGGTGCGCAGGAAGCTCGGCGTCAGGACGCTATTCAATGTGCTCGGCCCGCTCGCCAATCCTGCTGGCGCGCGCCGGCAATTGATGGGCGTTTACGATCGCGCGCTGACGGCGCCGCTCGCTGAAGCGCTAATGAAGCTCGGCGCCGATCATGCGTGGGTCGTCTGTGGGGCCGACGGTCTTGATGAGCTGACGACGACGGGCGAATCCTTCGTCAGCGAAGCCAAGGGCGGCGCCGTCCGTTCGTTCGTCGTAACGCCCGAGGACGCCGGCCTCCCGCGCGCGTCGCTCGCCGATTTGAAGGGCGGAGATCCCGCCGAAAACGCAACTGCGCTTCGCCAGCTCCTCGACGGCGAAGGCGGGCCCTATCGCGACATCGCTGTTCTCAATGCGGCGGCGGCGCTCGTTGTCGCCGGCAGAGCCGCCTCGCTCTTCGAGGGCGCACGCCTTGCAACCGATGCGATAGACGAGGGCGCAGCAAGACGCGCGCTTGAGCGGCTCGTTGCGATTTCCAATGAAGAACCGACATGACGATCCTTGACGACATCATCGCCTACAAACGGACGGAAGTTGCGCGAGCCAAAGTGAATGCGCCGCTCGCCTCGCTTGAGACCCTCGCACGCGAAGCCTCCCCCCCGCGCGGGTTTGAGAAAGCGCTGCGCCGCGCGGGATCGAGCGACTTCGCGCTGATCGCCGAGATCAAGAAGGCGAGCCCGTCGAAGGGCGTCATTCGCGTCGATTTCGATCCGCCAGCGCATGCGCGCGCCTACGCCGCAGGCGGCGCGGCGTGCCTTTCCGTGCTGACAGACGGACCGAGCTTTCAAGGCTCGGCGGAGCATCTCAAGGGCGTGCGGAGCGCCGTGTCGCTGCCGGTCATCCGCAAGGATTTCATGATCGACCCCTATCAGGTCGCAGAAACACGAGCGCTCGGCGCAGACTGCATTCTCCTCATCTTGGCGAACCTTTCCGACGCACAGGCGAAGGAGCTCTTCGACGCCGCGAAAGGTCTGGGGCTCGACGCGCTCATCGAAACGCATGATGAGGCGGAAGTCGATCGCGCGCTCACCCTTGGAGCGACCATGATCGGGGTCAACAATCGCGATCTGAAGACCTTCGTCACCGACCTCTCCACAACGGAAAGACTGTCGGTCCGCATCCCGAAAGACCGGCTTCTTGTCAGCGAAAGCGGCGTCAACACGCATCAGGACCTTGTCCGTCTGCACGCGGCGGGCGCACGCGCGTTCCTTGTTGGGGAAAGCCTGATGCGCGCCGACGACATTGCGGCTGCAACGCACGCGCTTCTCATCGGAGCCCGCAGCGCCTGATAGCCATGGCGAATCAGAGAGATAGGGCCCACGCCACGCTTGACCCCGGCTGAGAACATCCCTAGAACGTTGGCGTTTTGTTCTTCCGTCGTTTCGGGCGCGCAAAGAGCGCGCTGAACGGGAGAGCGCAAGAAATCGAGAGCGGAGGCCCCTCCCATGCTCACCCAGAAGCAGCACGAGCTGCTCCAGTTCATCAACGACCGGATCATGGCGACCGGCGTTTCCCCCTCCTTCGATGAGATGAAGGAAGCGCTGAGGCTACGGTCTAAATCCGGCATCCACCGGCTGATCACGGCGCTTGAAGAACGCGGCTTCCTGAAGCGGCTGCCGAACCGCGCCCGCGCGCTTGAGGTGATGCGCCTCCCCGATGAGGCCTCGTCCGTCAAGAAACCGGCTGCGAAATTTGCGCCGTCGGTCGTTACAGGGAATTTCACAGCTAGAGGCCGCGGCGGCGCCAAGGCGCGGCCGGCGCTCGCCGGTTCGACGACGAACGATCTCCCCATTCTCGGGCGGATCGCAGCCGGCACGCCGATCGAGGCGATTCAGCACGAGGTCGACCGCGTCGCGGCGCCCGAAGCGCTGCTGCGCTCGGGCGAGCATTTCGTGCTCGAGGTTCAGGGCGAGTCGATGATCGAGGCTGGCATCCATGACGGCGACTATGCGATCATTCAGCGGACGGATGATGCGACGAACGGCGAGATCGTGGTCGCTCTCGTCGATCAGGAAGAGGCGACGTTGAAACGTCTGCGCAAAAAAGGCGCTTCGATCGCTCTTGAAGCTGCAAACCCG
>JBMOOR010000253.1:0-4589 GCA_049324555.1 Pseudomonadota bacterium
ATGAGCCTCACATCCGTGAGGCCAAGCCGGTGCGTCAGCTCCTCGCGATAGGCGTTCGTCTGCACGAAATGCTTGTCGGTGTCGATGAAGAAAACCGGCGTCGACGGATCGACCTTTGCGACGAGATGAAGGAGCGTCGCTGATTCCGCGCCGAAGGAGGAGACAAGCGCGATCCTGCCGCGAAACTCATCAATCGCGGCGGCGAGCGCTTCCTCCGCCGTCATCGACTGCGCGGCGCGGTCGAGCGTTGCGGCTCGCTCTTCGAGCGAGGGCGCCGCGCGCAAAGGGACGACGACTGATCTTGCAAGGGCGCCAGTCATGCGGTCCTCAGGCGGCGGCGCGCTTTCCGGCGCGCAGGCGATGGATCGGGACGGCGCCGTCAGCGGCCGGCTGATAGAAAGATGAATAGGCGACGAGCGCCTTCTCGAAGGAGGCGACATCGCGTTCGCCGATTTCGAGCGCGGTGAAGCCCGCCCGCACCATGAAGAGCGCCTGATCGCAAAGGACCTCGCCCCGCGCGCGGATCTCACCCGTAAAACCGAGGCGCTCTCTCAAGACGCGCGCCTGGCTGTAGGCCCGGCCGTCCTTGAAATCCGGGAATTCGAGGATGACGGCGTCAAAACGCGCTATCGCGTCCGCAAGCGGCTCCACATCTTCCGTATTCGGAATGAAAAGCGCGAAGCGCCCCGCTTCCGGCCTTACGCCGGCGCGCCATTCGGCGAGGGTGATTTCCTCGCCTTTCGGCCGGTCCTGGGCCGTTACGCCGAATTCAGTGACGCTGAGCGTCGCCATAGAGAGCCTCCGTAAAGGGTTCCGGTCCGAGCCTGCGATAAACGTCGAGGAACCGCTCGCCGCCTTCGCGATTGTCCTTGTAGAAACGAACGAGCCGGTCGACCGCGCCGACAACCTCGCTCGATGAAAAGCCGCGCCCTGCGATTGCGCCGAGGCTTGCGTCTTCAGCGCCCGAGCCGCCGAGCATGATCTGGTAGAATTCCTCGCCCTTCTTATCGACGCCGAGAATGCCGATATGGCCGACATGGTGATGGCCGCAGGCGTTGATGCAGCCTGAAATCTTGATCTTCAGCTCGCCGATGTCCGCCGCTTCCTTCGGATCCGCGAAGCGTTCGGCGATGCGCGTCGCAATCGGAATCGACCGCGCATTGGCGAGATCGCAGTAATCCAGCCCGGGGCAGGCGATGATGTCGCTGACAAGGCCGATATTCGCTGTCGCAAGGCCGGCGTCCTTCAGCGTCCGCCAGACATCGAAGAGATCGTCCTTTTTCACATGCGGCAGAGTGAGATTTTGCTCATGCGTCGCGCGCGCCTCATCGAACGAAAAACGATCGGCGAGATCGGCGATGGCGTCCAGCTGATCGGCGCTGATGTCGCCGGGCGGACGGCCGATCGGCTTCAGCGAAATATTCGCGATGGCGTAGCCCGGCTGCCTGTGTGCGACGACATTCGTCGCAACCCAGCGATCAAAGTCCGCGTCGCGCTCGCGCGCGGCGTCGAGCGCCGAACTCACGGCTGAAAGCTTTTCGAATTTCGGCGAAGCGAAGTGACGGCGAATGCGAAGGATTTCCTCGAGCGGAAAATCGAGCCGGTCCTTGTCGGACTTCGCCCATTCCGCCTCGACTTGACAGCGAAACGCCTCGAAGTCCTCGCCGACGAGGATTTTGATGCGCGCCTTGTATTTGTTGTCGCGCCGCCCAAGGCGGTTATAGACGCGCATGATCGCTTCAAGATAGGAGATGAGGTGTTTCTCGGGAAGAAACGCGCGCAATGTCTCCGCGATGCGCGGCGTGCGGCCAAGACCGCCGCCGACGAGCACTTCAAATCCGCGATCGCCGTTCTCATTGCGATGGAGTCTGAGGCCGATGTCGTGAACGCGGATCGCCGCGCGATCCTCATCGCTCGCCGTCACCGCGATCTTGAACTTGCGCGGCAGGAACGAAAATTCAGGATGAAGGCTCGACCATTGGCGGATGACTTCCGCCGGGATGCGCGGATCGTCGACCTCGTTCGCGGCTGCGCCGGCGTAAGGATCGCAGGTGATGTTGCGGATGCAATTGCCTGACGTCTGGATCGCATGCATCTCAACATCGGCGAGATCATCGAGAATGTCCGGAACGTCGATCAGCGCCGGCCAATTGTATTGAATGTTCTGGCGCGTTGTGAAATGGCCGTAGCCTTTATCGTACTTGCGGGCGATATGCGCGAGCTGACGCAACTGCCGCGACGACAACGTTCCGTAAGGAATGGCGACACGAAGCATATAGGCGTGAAGCTGAAGATAGAGGCCGTTCATCAGCCGGAGCGGCTTGAACTCTTCCTCGCTCAAGTCGCCGGAGAGACGCCGCGCAACCTGACCGCGGAACTCCGAAACGCGCTCACGCACGATCGTCTCATCGAATTCGTCGTACCGATACATCAGAGCGCTCCAATATCGAGACGCTTCTCGATCCGCGCGACCCAGTCCCTGACCGCCGGAAACGCATGAAGATCGAAGCCGCCTTCATGCGCCGCGCGCGTATAGGCGACGAGCGATATGTCCGCGAGCGTGAAGGCGTCGCCCGCGATCCAGGGCGAGGACTGGAGCTGACGGTCCATGAGCGTCAGCGCGGCGAGGCCTTTGTCGAGAAGTTTCGGGTGGATCTCGGACTCGGGCTTCTTGAGATAGGTCTTGAGGAACCGGCGCACGGCGATATAGGGCTCGTGGCTGTATTGCTCCCAGAACAGCCATTCATAGACCTTGGCGCGCGCGTATGCGTCCACAGGAATGAGACCGCCGCCATGTTTCTCCGCAAGATAAAGAAGGATCGCGTTCGACTGAGCAAGCGCGCGGCCGTCCGGCGTCATGACGAGGGGAACCTGTCCCGCAGGATTGAGCGCGAGGAATTTTTCGGTCCGCGTTTCGCCCTTCAGAACGTCGGTGTTGATCCATTCGTAGTTGAGGCCGAGAATATCGGCGGTCCACTTGACCTTGAGGCAATTGCCGCTGACCGGATCGCCGTAGATTTTATAACCGCTCATCGGACGCCTCCGCCTGTTTTCCGAGGTCGCGCCGAACCGTCGGGCCGTTTTTTCTGATCGTCTCGCGAAGCGCCTCTCGCCCGACCGGACCCGCCGCATCGGCGTCGATCAGATAAGCGGAGGCGATGACGGTCGCCCTTGCAAGCGTCGTTGAAAGCGCGGCCTTCGCCGCATCATCGTCGAAAAGAACAGCGTCTTCGAAGCGCTCGACGAGCGCGCCGTCCGGGCCGACATAAAGGACGACGCCGTCGGACAGGCGGTTGGCGGTGATCGCCTTCATGCCGCTCTCCGTTCAGCTTGTGCGAGTTCTTCGAGAAGAACGCCGTCGGCTTTCGCGGCGACTTCGCCGACGACAAGGAGCGCAGGCCCTTCAACCGCGCCGGCCCGGATGAGGCCGCCGAGGCCGGCGAGCGTTCCCTTGAGAACTTTTTGCTGCGCTGTCGTTCCCTTTTCGATGACGGCGACCGGCGTTGATCCGAGGCGCCCGGCCTCGATCAACTTCGCGGCGATCGCGTCCGCCTTGCCGACGCCCATATAGACGACGAGCGTATGGCCGAGGCGCGCGAGAGCCTGCCAATCGAGATCCGGCTCGCCATCGTCTTTCGCGTGACCGGTGACGAAGGTGACGGCCTGTGACAGCTCGCGGTGCGTCAGCGGCATCGATGCGGCGGCCGCGCAACCCGTCGCCGCGGTGATCCCCGGCGTCACATAAACCGGAATTCCAGCCGCCCGGACAGCGTCGAGTTCCTCCCCGCCGCGACCGAAGACAAAAGGATCGCCGCCCTTCAGACGAACGACGATTTTGCCCTGGCGCGCATACGCGATGAGGCGCTGTTCGATTTCGTCCTGCGGCGCCGAATGATCGGCTTTCGCCTTGCCGACATAAAAACGCTCGGCGTCGCGCCGCGCAAGATCGAGAATGCCATCGCCGATGAGGCGGTCATAGAAGATGACATCCGCCGACTGCAGGAGACGCAACGCTTTCAGCGTGAGGAGTTCGGGATCGCCCGGTCCTGCGCCGACGATGTGAACAACGCCCTTTCGTCCCTCCGGCTGCGGACGATTGAGCGCCTCGATCATCGCCTCGCGCGCGCCGCGATCATCGCCCGCAAGAATGCGCGAGGCGATCGGACCGTCGAAGAAATCTTCCCAGAAGGCGCGGCGGCCCTCCCGCCCGATCCGCGCCGCGACGGCGCTGCGGAAGGAACGCGCGAATGCCGCGAGCATTGAGAGGCGGTGCGGCAGGACCGCTTCGATCCTTTCGCGGATGCGCCGGGCGAGAACCGGCGCTGCGCCGCCGGTCGCAACGCCGACGACGATGTCGCCGCGATCAATAATCGAGGGCGTTACAAAATCTGAAAGTTCCGGACGGTCGACGACGTTGACCGGCGCGCCGGCCGCACGCGCGAAAGCGGCGAGTTCGGCAGCCTCCTCTTCGCTTTCGACGGCGACAAACGCCAATGCAGCCCCGGCGAAGACCTCAGGGCCCGGCCGCCTAGCGTCAAATTCGGCCCGCTCGCGCCATTCGGCGACGAGGCGGGGATCAAGGCCGGAGG
>JBMOOR010000253.1:4599-6986 GCA_049324555.1 Pseudomonadota bacterium
AACAATCCGGGCCCCGGCGGCCGCCGCGAGGCCCGCCTTGCGGGAGGCGGCCTCGCCTGAACCGGCGATGATGACCGTCCGACCGGCGAGGTCATGGAAGGCGGGGAAAGTCTTCATCATTCTTCAGTTTTTCTAATGAGCTTGTTCTTGGCTGTTTTTCTTGGACGCTTTGGAGAGCACATATGGCGTGCTGAACGCAGAAAACTGAAACGATAAGTGCTGAGAGAACTGTCAGGGCCTCTAATGAATATCAAAAACCCTCCCGTAATCAGGCTGAAACCGCCCTTCAGAGCGCCTTCACAATAACGTGTCAGTTTTTCTGAAGACAAATCCCACGATCGTCATTATGTTTCGGCTGCCGATTTCGCCGCTAATGGGGAATTTATGAAGAGTCTCCCGCCGCTCAACGCCCTCAAGGTGTTTGAATCCGCCGCGAGGCATCTGAGTTTTACTAAAGCCGCGGACGAGTTGCATGTGACGCCCGGGGCGGTCAGCCAGCAAATCAAGACGCTGGAGGATTTCATTGGCGGGCGGCTGTTCCGGCGCACCAAGCGGGCGCTCCTTCTCACCGACGCCGCGCAGGCGAGCCTGCCGATCCTGCGCGAGGCGTTCGACAAGCTTGAGGAGGCCTCCCGGATCCTCACCGCGCGCGGCGATTCAAAGCGGCTCACCGTTTCGGTGGCGCCCTCGCTCGCGGCGAAATGGCTTGTGCCTCGGCTCGACCGTTTTCATGAACGCCAGCCCGAGATCGAAGTGTGGATCTCGGCGGACATGGAAGTTGTCGATTTCGCTGTCGACGATGTCGATCTTGCAATCCGCTATGGCGGGGGAAGGTATCCGGGGCTCGAGGTCGAACTTCTGATGGAGGAATCGATTCTCCCCGTCTGCAGCCCGCGCCTTTTGCAGGGACCCCATCCTTTGCGCACGCCGCACGATCTTGCGCACCATCCGCTGCTGCACGACGGAAGCCCGGACCAGGAAGATATGGCGAGCACCAACTGGGCGATGTGGCTCAAAGCCGCCGGCGTCACCGATGTCGACGCCAAGCGCGGCGCCAAGTTCAACCAGTCCAGTCTCGTCATTGAGGCCGCCGTTGCGGGCAAGGGCGTCGCGCTCGCCAAATCGACGATCGCACTTGCCGATCTCGAAGCGGGGCGGCTCGTTGCGCCCTTCGATCTGACGACGCCATCGAACTTCTCTTATTTTCTCGTTCATCCGGCGTCGAAATCGCGGAGCGCCGCGGTCAAAGCATTCAAGAAATGGCTGCGCGAGGAAGCGGCGGCGACGGCGGGCGCGAGCGCCGCCGGGCGGCTTGCGGCGCAATAACGGACAAGGCTGTTATCGAAAAAAGGCCGCCCGCGCCTGGGGGAGGGAACGCGGGCGGCCCAGCTCAAGCAACCTGAGGGGGGAGACGAGGTTACTCTAGCTGGCTAAAAAGTAAGCGGACCGCGCCGGAATTCAACGGCGCAGCGCCGGGCGCATTGGGCTGGAAAGCGGCGTATTGCGCCGATCTCAGTTCACACTTTCGCGACCGCGCCGTCGCGCTCTGACCGCAGCGCGTCGAGGCAGGAGCAGACGGCCTCAAACACAAGCATCGTCGACGCATGGCGCTGCGGATAGTCGCGGATCGCAATCAGCGACGCGAGGTCCTTCCAGCGCTCGCCGGAGGGGGGCGGCCCGTTCTCTTTCAGCATCGCCCGCATCTCATCGCGCAGAAGATAAAGTTCCCGCGGGCCGGCGCCGACGATATTGCGCGCGACGATTGACGCCGACGCCTGGCCAAGCGCGCAGGCCTTCGCTTCCATGCCGAAATCAGCGACGACATCGCCCTTCATGATGAGATCAACGGAGACTTGCGAGCCGCAAATGCGGCTCACTTTCGTCGCGCTTGCGTCAGGCGAGGCGAGCCGCCGCGCCGGCGGAATGGCGGCGGCGGCGTCAAGAATCCTGTCGCTGTAAAGATCGCTCAGCATAAAGGCGTTCTATCGCCCGGCTCAGGCGAGATCAAACAGCAGGAACTCCGTTTCCGGCGCGAGCGCCTTCGCCGTCAGGCGGGCCTCATCGGAGATTTTCGCGCCGTCGCCCGGCTGCATCGCAAGGCCGCCGACCTCAAGCCCGCCTTTTGCGAGCTGCAAAAAACCATGCCTTCCCTTCGCGAACTGGTGATCGATGATCGCGCCCTCCTTAAGGACGCTCGCATAAAGATCAGCAGACTGATTGATCTTGATCGAGCCGTCGCGCCCGTCGCCGGAGACGACAAGCTTCAATCCGCCGCGGCGTTCAGTTCGGCGAGACCGCTTTCCAACAGATCGGCAAGTCCCTCCGTGCTCGCCAGATAGGTGACGAGCCGCGCATTGCGTGCCTTGCGGGCGCAATCGAGCGCCTCA
>JBMOOR010000254.1:0-6937 GCA_049324555.1 Pseudomonadota bacterium
TGTATTTCTCAATGCTGCTTTCCGAAACGCCGAGAATGACTGCGATCTCGCGATAGGTTTTTTCTTCAAACCGGCTGAGGATGAAGGCGCGCCGAGCCTGCAGAGGCAGAGATTCAATTGCACGGAGGGAGGCGGCGATTTCTTCTCGCGCAACAGCGGTCGTTTCGGGTGAAGGCGAGGCGCTTGCGACCTGGTCGATCGCCGGCTCCTTCGCGTCGGCGGAAGGGTCGATCTTGAGCGATCTCATCCGCTTTCGGGCGCGAAATTCGTTCACGGCGAGATTGGCGGCGGTCTTGAAAATGAGCGCCTGCAGATTGTCGATCTGCTGCGTCTGTGCGTAACGCCAGACCCTCAGATACGCGCTCTGCGCGATGTCGCGCGCAGTTTCGATGTCGCCGAACTTCTGGGCGAGCCAACGCACAAGCATCTGGTCATGACGCCGGATGGCGCGGTCAACCGCATCCCCGTCGGCAATCAAGGGGGGCTCGCTCGGGGGCTTGCCGATAACATCCACGCGCACACCTCATGTCCCGGCGGCGCAGCCTCAGCACTGCGCTCCGCCGTATCGCGGCCCTCAGCGCTCCGGCTCATCGAGGCCCTCTTTTTCAATTGAGGGGTTTGCGAAGAGCGGTGTCTGATGGTCGTGACATCGATGGTGAGCCCGTCGATAGTCCTCCAGTTAAACTGGTCGGAATGTGTGCAAGACATTCCGACCACTTTTTGGACCTTAGCGCTCGATCCCTGACGGGCGCAATGCATCCTCCAGACCCAAGCTGTTGCTGAACGGCAACAATCGCCGGCCGATCCTGTCGCGGACGTGAGGGGCGCCCCCGGTGCGCTGTCTTCCTTCATGCGCAGGGCTGCGACGGATCGGGCTCGCCCGGCCTGGCGGGGTCATCGCGCGACAAAAATGACCAATTGGCAAACCTCAACTGGATAGGGGCTTTCATGCACATAACGAAAATAAATCGACGGGAGAGCGGGCTCCTGTCGCGCGCCTCCGTGTTCGCGCTGGCGTCCGCGACTATCGTAACGCCGCAACTCGCCTTCGCTCAGGATGTCGCAACCGACGACGAAATCATCGTCACCGGGTCGCGCATCCCGTCTGCAAACGCTGCCTCTGCGTCGCCCGTCACGACGATCGGCAACGTCGAATTCGACATCCGCGGCACGAACCGGGTCGAGGACCTCGTCAATACGCTGCCGCAAGCCTTCGCAGCGCAAGGGTCGGCCACGTCGAACGGCGCCTCCGGTACGGCGCAGGTCAGCCTGCGCGGCCTCGGCCCGACGCGAACGCTCGTTCTGGTCGACGGGCGCCGTCTTCAATACGGCACCTCGATCCCAACCGGCGGTGCGGTGGCACCTGACCTCAATCAGATCCCTTCCGCGCTCGTTGAGCGCGTTGAGGTGCTGACCGGCGGCGCCTCGGCCGTCTACGGCTCGGACGCCATCGCCGGGGTCGTCAACTTTATCATGATTGACGATTTCGAGGGCGTGCGCATCGACGCCCAAGCCGGCGGCTATCAGCACTCGAACAACAATCAGGCGGCTCAGGATCGCCTCAACCTCCGAAATTTCGCCGTTCCGGAAAAAGGCGTCTTCGACGGCAAAGGCCAGGAAATCACGCTGATCGTCGGAGCGAACTCGGAGGACGGCCGGGGCAACGTCACGATGTATGCGGGCTATCGCAATAACGATGCGATCTTGCAGGCCGACCGCGACTACTCCGCCTGCGCCTACGGCGGCGGCACGCCGAACTTCGTCTGCGGCGGCTCTGGAACGTCGCCGAACGGAACCTTCGCGACGCCGAACGGCACATGGACGCTTGACGAAAACGGACCGGGCAACACTTTCCGTCCGACCGACGCGTTCACCAACGCGCTGTCGGCGGATGCGTACAACTACGCGCCGACCAATTTCTATCAGCGGCCTGACGAACGCTATGTTCTGGGCGCCATGGGCAAATACCAGATCAACGATCATGTCGAGGTTTATTCCAGCGCCGCCTTCTATGACTACAAGTCGGACGCGCAAATCGCGTTCTCCGGCACATTCTTCGAAACCTCGATGATCAATTGCAACAACCCGCTGATCGGATCGACGCCGAATTCAGCAGGCATCAGCCAACTTGACTTCATTTGCGGTGACGGCACTGCCGGCTCGGGCGTCACAACCGGCTCGGCGACTTTCTATCCCGGCAAACGCCTCGTCGAGGCCGTTCCGCGCAACGACTCGATCCGCCTTACGAGCTTCCGCATCCTGGCGGGCGTCCGCGGCGAGTTCCTGGAAGGCTGGAACTACGATGCGTTCTTCCAATACGGGAACACGCACAACGCCCAACAATACGAAGGCGACGTCTCGATTTCGCGCCTTAATCGAGCGCTGAACGTCGTTGACGTCGGCGGCGTTCCGACCTGCCAGTCGGTCGTCGACGGGTCCGACATCAACTGCGTGCCGCTCAACATCTTCCAGATCGGCGGCGTCGATCAGGCGCAGGCCGCCTATATCTCCGTTCCATCCTTCCAGGACGGCAACACGCGGCAATATACCGGCCAGATCAACCTCGCGGGCGATCTAGGCCAATACGGCTTCAAGTCGCCGGCCGCTGAGGAAGGCGTCGGCATCGCGTTCGGCATGGAATGGCGGAAGGACCAGCTCGATTATCGTCCCGACCTGCTCTTTTCGACCGGCGATCTCGCGGGCCAGGGCGGATCGACACCGGCGGTTTCGGGCGAAATTGAAACGACCGACTTTTTCGTTGAAGCGAGCATACCGGTCGTGACCGGTCAGGCTTTTGCGGAAAGCTTCGCGATTCAGGGCGGCTATCGTCACTCAGACGTGTCGACTTCCGGCGCCTACTCCGCATGGAAGATTACCGGCGACTGGCAAATCGTTCCGCAGTTCCGCGTTCGCGGCGGCTGGCAGCGGGCGGCGCGCGCCGCCAACGTGATCGAGGCGTTTGCGCCGCAGTTCACGGGACTGACGACGCTGCAGACCGGGACCAACGGTCTTTCCGATCCGTGCGCGGGCGCCGTTCCGACTGCCACGCTTGCGCAATGTGCGAACACCGGCGTCACAGCCGCGCAATACGGTTCGATCGCGTCGAGCCCGGCGCACCAGTACAACGCCGTGTTCGGCGGCAATCCGACTCTCCGACCGGAGGTCTCGGACACCTATACGGCCGGCGTCGTTCTGACGCCCGATTTCGTCCCCGGCAACCTGTTCGTGTCCGTGGACTACTTCAACATCACGGTTGAGGATTTCATCGGCACGATCAGCGGCGCAACGTCCATGTCGCAATGCCTTGTGACCGGGGATCCGACCTATTGCACGCTTATCCAGCGAAACGCCGCCGGCAACCTCTGGATCGGCACCGGCCAGTTCATTGCGACGAACACCAATACGGGTTCGCTCAAGACGACCGGCATTGACCTCAATGCGAACTGGTCGTTTGATTTCGACGAATTGGGCCTCGGCAACGCAGGCGCTCTTACATTCGATCTCGTCGGCAGCTATCTGATTGATCTAATCGTCGAACCGCTGCCAGGACTTGCGAAAACCCAGTGCGCCGGCATCTACGCGGGCGTATGCAGCAATGGCACATTCTCGGGCTCGCCGAATCCAACCTGGCGTCACAAGCTGCGCACGACGTGGGAGATGCCGGTCGGCGTCGACGCTACTGTCACCTGGCGGTATTTCTCCTCCGTCGATCTTCTCGGCGGAACGCCGGGCGACGGCAACCTCAACAATACTCTCGGCAGCCGCAACTATATCGACCTTGCGGGTTCCTATAACCTCACGGAGAAGTGGAACGTTCGCGTCGGGGTGAACAATCTCCTCGACAAGGATCCGCCGCTGACGTCGCAGACGGACGGGTTCCAGAACGGCAACACCTATCCGCAGACCTGGGACGCTTTGGGCCGATACCTCTTCATCGGCACGACCATCGACTTCTAAGACCAAGAAACGACGCTGTTGCGGAACGGCGGGCTTTCGGGCCCGCCGTTTATTTTAGCCGGCGCGGTAGAACGGATCGCCCGGACAACAAAAGCGCCGCACGACGCGGCGCTTTTCTTTCAGTCGGACATGGAAATCGCGGCGTCGATCAGGCGTGCGGCTGATGCGCCTGCGCAAAGGCGAGCTGCGACTCGCTGACGACGCGCTCGAACGGCTCCTGCTCGTTCTTGATGCGATATTGCAGCTTGCCGCCCTGCGGCGGGAGCGCCGCGGTCACGCGATAGTCGATGCCGTGTTTGAACCACATGCCCGAGGTCGAAATAACCCGCACCTCGTCGCCGACCGAGAAGCGATGCCGCTCGGCGGGTCCGGGCTCGCGCTGCGGCGCGATGGCGATCGGCGCCGTGAGGACGGGCGCTGACTTGCGCCGGCGCGCCGCGGCAGCGGCGGCGATCAGTTCACGCCGGCGGTCCGGATCGAAGGAGGTCGATGCGGCGGGTTTCGCCCGCGCGGCCGCGGCGGCGGCCTTTTTGGGCGCCGGCGTCTTTGCAGCGGGTGCGGCGCCCGGCGCTGCAACTGACTTGACGACGGCCTTGAGCGCGACGGTCCTGGTGACCGATTTTGCTGGAGACGCCGTTTTTGCAACCGATTTTTTCGGTTGAGCAACCGCCGGTTTAGCAGCGCGGGCCGGCGTCTGCTTGGCGGCCGCCTTTTGCGCGGCCGGCTTCTTCACCTGTTTGCGGGCATGCGTCTCCGCCTTCGCGGAGCGTGACGCCTTCGCGCCGGCGTTTTTTCGCGCAGCAGTCTTTTTCGCGGTCATCTTCATCTCCCTCGCGATCCCGCGCGGCGGCGCCTTGAAGGGCGCGGCGGTCGAACGCCGGTAAAAATCTGGTTAACAGCCGGACAGTTCGCGCACTCTACAGCGGGGGCGGGCCATATCCAAAGGGATTGGCATGTTCATCCGGCAAAATGCGCACGAAGCAGGGAAAAGGCAAGGGGCGTGGTGTCGCGGAAGGATCAAAAATGCTTATTTTTCCATGATTTAAGCTAATGATGTCCAAAATGTTTGACATTTTGGCAAGCTGCCCATATGTCCAAGATGTTGGACATATGGCAAACGCATGGAGGGACTGGTGAGTCGCGCTGAACAATATTCGTGGGCGTCGCTAATCGTTCTCTCGGCGGTTTTCTGGTGGTTCCAAATGCAGATGCTGGACGGCTGGGCGATCGCAGACCAGCCGGCGCCGAACCTGCTGAAAATCTATTTCAGCGTTTTTCTCGCTTCGACGATCGCTGAAGTCGCTATCGCCATCATCCTTCGGATCGCCGGCGGCGGACGGATCGACCGCGACGAACGCGATCACGCGATCGAGGCGCGGGCGAACCAGAACGAGCGGATCTTCTTTCTCGTCGTCATCAACGTGATTATCTGGCAGTCCATCTGGGACGGCGTGTTCGCGGACCTGCCGCTGCCGCGGATCGACCTTGCGAGCCTGCCGTCCCTCGTCTTTGTCATGTTCACGATCCTCTTCGCCGGCGAGATGGTGAAACGCGTGTCGACCATCTGGCTCTACCGCTCGCAATCCCCCGTTGTCTGACCCGCTTTCGCCAAAGCCCCTAAAGGGCCGCGTCTTCAACGCCATCCGCGAGCACCGGGCGAAAGCGGGGATGACGCAGCAAATGCTCGCCGATCTTGCGGGCGCGACGCGGCAGACAATCGTCGCCGTCGAAGCGGGCAAATACGCCCCCTCGCTCGAACTCGCCTTCCGCATCGCGCGCGCCTTCAATGCGCCGTTTGAGGCGGTGTGGACTTTCAGCCCGGAAGAATAGCGCGGCGTGCGCAAAAGTGTACGCGGGTTTGCGCAAAACCGCCGCGCAAATCAAAGACTAGATCGAGCGCTTTGATTCCGGATCAAGGCGTGAAGATCTAGCGCGGTAGCGCGCCGCCTTCGGCGAGCCAGCGCGCGCAGTCGGGACCAAGTTCGGCGAGCGCCCGCGCTTCATAGCGGGCGGTGTCGTCCGCGGTCAGCACGTCCCGCCAGCGCCCGTTCGCACCCTTGTTGATGAAGGCGCCGGCTCCGCCTTCAAAGATGACCCCGCCCAAAGGCGCCGCGCTCGCCGCATTCTTCTTCATGTAATCGAAGGAGGAATGCTCGACGACCTTGGCGAAGGTTTTCTCATCGAGTTCGACGTCGAGGAACGCCGCGATCTTTCGCACCGTCCCTTCCAGGTCCTTCTTCATGTCCGCGTAGTGCAGCATGAGAACAGCAGGGTGGTTGCGCACTGTCCACCAGCTGCGCACGTTGTCCCACATCGACCAGAACGGCGCCCCGTCATTGTCGAGCCAGTAGAGGAAATAGCGGCGGATGTCGGGATCGGCTTTCGGGAGCGGCGGACCGACGCGTCCCGGCGTCTCGTTGATGAGCTGATAAAAGAGATCGTTCCCGTTTGAGTGGTGATTGTGCAGACTCCATACGACGTCGCGGCCGTCGCGCGCGATGTAGATGTGTTTAAGTTCGGGGCGGAACACGAAGGCGTCGAGCGGCAAATGGGTCTTGAGGAAACGCCGGTGCGTTTGCGCTTCAAGAGCCGGGATTTTCATCTCGCGCGCCGGGATGCGCATGTCGACCCAGGGCGAGAGCTCCGGGACGTTGACGCCTTCCGCGCCCTTGAAAATGAGCTGACCGACAATCTGCTGCGTCCAGGTTGTTCCTGATTTCGCATAAGTCGAGATGATGACGTCGTCGGGGCGGAAGGCGAAATCGTTCCAGATCGTCGAGTCGATGTGGTGATTGAATAGCTCCCTTGTCTTTCGGGGATTCAGCGCCGGCGCGTTCATATGATCTCTCTCCGTTTTGACTGTGCGGCGCGACTTGGCGTGCAGCGCAGCAAAGGACAATTGCGCACGCGCCGGAATGTTGGATCAGTGCGCCGAAACGTTCAGGAGAACAGCCGACCGTAGCGCGCGGCGACGTCTTTG
>JBMOOR010000255.1:0-4113 GCA_049324555.1 Pseudomonadota bacterium
CGCGCCGCACCTGAAGCTCGAACATTACCCGGTCTTCGACTGCGCGACGCCCTGCGGGCGGATCGGCGAGCGCGCGCTTTCGGTCGATGCGCATCTTGAAATGCTGGCGGCGGCGCAGCCTTTCGTTTCGGGCGGGATTTCGAAGACTGTCAATCTTCCGAACCGCGCGAGCGTCGCCGACTGCGCGGGCGCTTATCTCAAAGCCTATGAGCTCGGTCTGAAATCGATCGCGCTCTACCGCGACGGATCGAAACTCTCGCAGCCGCTCGCCGCCGCGCTCCTCCCCGCGGAAGCTGAGGAAGAGGAAGAAGATCTCACGGCGATGCTCGCCGAGGCGCCGTCGGCGGAGAAATCGCGGATCGTCGCCGAACGCATCGTCGAGCGCATCATCGAGCGGACGCCGGGGCGCCGGCGCCTTCCCGACCGGCGCAAGGGCTACATCCAGAAAGCGATCGTCGGCGGCCACAAGGTCTATCTTCACACCGGCGAATTCGACGACGGCGAGCTTGGCGAAGTCTTCATCGACATGCACAAGGAGGGCGCAGCCTTCCGCAGCCTGATGAACAATTTTGCGATCGCGGTCTCGCTCGGCCTGCAATACGGCGTGCCGCTCGAGGAATTCGTCGACGCCTATGTCTTCACGCGCTTCGATCCTTCGGGGCCGGTGAGCGGCAACGACCAGATCCGCCACGCGACGTCGATTCTCGATTACATTTTCCGCGAACTTGCGATTTCCTATCTCGGGCGCACCGACCTTGCGCATGTCGACCCGGCCGAATCCGCGGTCGATGCGATCGGCAAGGGCGTTTCCCGCGAGAAAGCGCAGGAAGACGCTTCGCGCCTCATCTCCAAGGGCTTTTCGCGGTCGACGGTGACGGACAATCTCGTCGTCCTGCGCGGGGGCGAGTTCGACCGCTTGAGGAAGCCCGCCGTGGCGGGCGAGGCGGAGCCCGCGACGACCCCGCCCGAAATCGAGGCGCAAGTCGCGCGCCTCGCCGAGGCTGTCAATCGCAAGGCCCCGCCCGGAAGCCTCGCCGCGCCGATGGGCCGCGAGGCGCGCGCGCGCGCGAGGGGTTATGAGGGCGATCCCTGCTCCGAATGCGGGCAATTCACGCTGGTGCGGACGGGCGCGTGCCTCCGCTGCGACAGCTGCGGGGCGAATACGGGCTGTTCGTAGTCTCGCAATTTTAATCAATTGGAAAGCAAGTTTTAAGCGATCGTCAGGTCTTGACAGGCGATAATCCCCGATGGGCGAATTTTCGTCCCGACGGGGAGTTTGTTCATGCTTCGCCTGATCCTTTTGATCATCCTGTTCATGATCATGGCGTTCACGCTCGTCGCCAACATCGCGTCGAAGCAGACGGGGCGTCCAGGCGTCGATCCGATGAACGAGGTCAATCGCATGGTGAGAAAGACTTTCGGCGGCGCTGATCGTCTCGCGCCCGATCTCGGCGAGGCGATCGATCGCGTCGACGCACAGTTGAGCAAGCTCGGTAAGGGAAACGGCGGGGAAGAAACGCCGACGGACATCAAGGCCAATCTCAATCTGTCGGCGGCCAATTTCACCGGCGCCGAGGCCGCGAACGCTGTTTTTGCGGGGGTTGAGATCAACGCGACGCAATTCACCGGCGCGCTTCTTGACGGCGCCTCGTTCGAGGGCGCAACCGGCGCCGGCGCCAAATTCGCCAAGGCGCGCATGAAAGGCGCCGATCTTTCCGCGGCGAAACTGCCGGGCGCCGATTTCACCGGCGCCGATCTCAACGAAGCGGCGCTGAGGGCCGGCGACTTTTCGGGTGCGGATTTTTCCGGCGCGAACCTCACCGGCGCGAGCTTTTCGGCCGCTGCGCTGTCGAAGGCGGTCATCGCCAAGGCGTTCGCGCCGGGCGGCCAGTTTGTCGACGCCACAGCCGACGGCGCGGATTTCTCGAACACGGACCTCCGCGCGGCGCGGTTTGGCGGGGCGAGCCTTAAAGACGCGACATTCGCCGGCGCCGACGTCGCCGGCGCCGACTTTGCGGGCGCGCATCTTCAGGGCGCCGATCTTTCGGGCGCCAAAGGGCTCACGAGCCAGCAGATTGCGAGCGCCTGCGGCGACGCCAGCACAAAACTTCCGCATGGTCTTTCTCTTCCGGCCTGCGAGTGATCTACTCTCGGTCCTTCGGACCGATCTTGCGCGGATCGAGCGCCTGCAGCATCGCGAGCACGAGGGGCGAGAGGCCTTTGACTTCGTAGGTCGGCGCTTCTCCGGTCCTCACCCCGAGACGCCTTTTCGCGTCGTCCTTCGTGACGGCGCTTCGCGCCTCCTCAGGATGAAGCGAAAAAACGTCACGAAGGGCCGCCGTTTCGCGCAGGAAAGGCGCGAGCGATTTTTCGATCTGCTCGCCAAGTCCCTTGATCGCTTCCCTCGCCCCGCCGATCGTTGCGCGGAAACTGTCGATCACTTCGCCGACGGTTTTTGCGCGCGCGCCGTCATAGAAGACGTGGCGGTTCGCTTTCGCCGCCGCTGGAAGAAGCGACGCCGCGTCGGCGCCCGCATCCGCGGACAGGAGTTTCTTCGCGCCGCCGGCTCCGAGGAAATGCGCGGCGTAAAGTTCCGCAGCGTCAACCGCGCGGCCGAGCGCGCCCTCGAGCGCGGACCTGTTCTCGCGCGCGAGCTCGCCGGCGAGCGCGGCCGCCTTTTCCGGATCGAACCGGAGATCGAGAATTTCCTTCCTGCGCGCCGCATCGGCGACCGAAAGGCGCCCGTTCGGTCCCGCTTCGATATCGGCGGCGAAATCGCTTAATCCGTGTGCGGCGCCATACTTCTTGACCGCGTGAAGCCATGTCTCGTCGATGAACTGGAAAAGCCCTGCCGCGCTCGACGTCTTCGCCTTGGCGCCAGGATCAAGAGAACTCTCGCGCATGGCGACGCGATAGAGATAGTCAAAACCGACGCCGGTCGTCGCCGACGCCTTCTTGAGGGCGCCTGAAATCGCCGCGCTTGCGGCTGTCGCGGAATGAATGGCGTCAGTCATGGCGCGCTCTCAATGAAGGAAAACGTTCGCAAATCATGGTCAAGAAACTCCTAATCGGTTGAAACGCGCCGCGGAGAACGCGGCGATTGAGGGCTCCTCGCGCCCGTCGACGACAAGACGGACGATCGCGTCCGCCGTCGCCGGCGCAAGGAGGATCCCGTTGCGATAGTGGCCGAGCGCGTGGATGAGCCCTTCGGGTCCCTCGCCCGCCCGCCCGATGATCGGCGCGCCGTCGGCCGTCGCCGGACGAAGGCCCGCCCAGCGGCTGATCTCTCGCGCATCTTCGAGCATAGGGACTGCGGCGACGGCGCCGGCGCGCAAGGCTTCAACGCGGCGTTCATCCGTATTGAGCGACCAGTCGCCCTTGATCTCGCTCGCGCCGATGACGATCCGTCCGTCGGATTTCGGACAGAGATAGGCCCTCGCCGTCCTGATGACGCGCATCGGCGATCCCTCGATGCGCTCGATCGAGAGCGCTTCGCCCTTGACCGGAAAGATTGCGCCCGCGGGGAGGCCCGCTGCTCCCTCGACATGCGCGCCGGTCGCGATCACGATGCAAGACGCCGCAAGACGCTCGCCATTGTCGAGAACAACGCCGGTCACTCTTCCGTTTGCGGAGGAAACTTCGACGACGCGCCTTGCGCGCCTCAGCGCGCCGCCGTCATTGACGAGCGCGCGTTCGAGCGCTGCGCGCGCCCGGCGGGGATCGACCTGGCCGTCATTTTTCGCCAGCCAGCCGCCGCGCACCGAGGACGACAGCGCCGGTTCAAGCTTGAGCGCATCCGTGCGATCGAGCCGCTCGCCGCCGCCGCTGTCCGCGTCAAAGACCGCCGCCTCGATGTCGTCGAAGGCGACGGAAAGAACGCCCCCGCCATCAAAATCGAGGGAAACGCCGCTCCTTTCAGCGAGCATCCCTTCGAGTTCGCGCCAGCGCAAAAGGCTTTTCGCGCTGAATTCGGCGAGCGCGCCGTCGCCCCCGTGCAGCGATCGTTCAAAAGACGGCGCGAGCATCCCCGCCGCCGCCTGCGTCGCGGCGGGGATGCCCGCATCGATGACAAGCGTTGAAACGCCGGCGCGCGCGAGCGCCCAGCCGGTCATG
>JBMOOR010000255.1:4123-6923 GCA_049324555.1 Pseudomonadota bacterium
CGCCGCCGGCGATAATGACGTCCGCGCCAGTCATTCGACAAATCCTTCTCCCCTCTCCCGCTTGCGGGAGAGGGATCGGGGGTGAGGGGTCTTCAAGGAGAGTTCGCCGCGTTTGGACGTCCCCTCACCCTTAGCCCGTCGGGCGCATGGCCCGACCCCGCAAGCGGGAGAGTGGGGCAAAGCGGCTTTCGTCCTCACAAAGATCATCACTCCTCCTTCTTCCTCACACCCGTCAGCAGCATGGTCTTCTCGCGCGAGCCCGCCGAGGAGCCGAAGAAATAGTTGACGACCGCCGCCGTCATCGTCGCGAGCGCACCGAGCATGATCGAGAATTCGGTCTCGGCCCCGGCGGGAAGCTTTCGCGCGACCATCGCGGCGAGCGTCAGGAAAAAGCCGCCGATGATGAGCGCGCCGAGGATCGAGGGCGTCCAGTCCTGCATTTTCTGCTGGCGCTCGCGCGCGCTCGCGCGATCGCCAGCATCGATGCGCCGCTCTTCGACCGCGGCGTTGCGGATCGCAAGAGCGAATTCGTTCTCGGCGCGCTTCAGCGCAATGAGCTGTTCCGCGCTTGCGGCTGAAACCGCATTCGCGAGTTCTTCATCGCCCGCGCCTTCCTTGCCGAAGATCGCGCGCGCAATCGCAGCGACAGCCGCGCCCGCGAGCGGGCCGCCAAGCGCCTCGGCGATCTTCGGCGCGGTTTTGGCGACCGCCTTCTTGAGCCTTCCCCTTCCCGCTCCGTCTTCCTTGTCGTCGGCCATCAGGAAACCTCCTTACGCAACTTGCCTCATCGACACGGACGCAATGATAGAGCCTCGCCGAAGGTGGGGGATAACTTGTGGGATAAGGTGGGGGATAACCTCGACCGCTTCGCCTAGCGCACTGAATTAATTACGGAATTGTTATCCTGAAAAAGTTTGCGCCGATTCGCGGATCAATTCACAGTTGCAGACGTATCCGGCGGCGGGCTGAAAAAATCGAGCCGGCGACCATCTTGGCGGCTTGGGTTTATGGGTTGGCTTGCATTCCTTGCGGCGATAGCAGCGATTCCAGCGATCGCCTCATCGCGCGCCGCGCGCCTCATCGCCGCCGCGCCCGCGCTCACCGTCGCGGTCGGAGCCGTCCTCGCCGTCATTTTCGGGCTTTTGAAACTGCCGCAGCCGCCGGCGGACTGGATCGCCTTCGCGGCGAAGGCGGGCCTTGCGATGCTCGGCTTCGCCTCCGCCGCGCAGCTTCGCGTCAGCCGCCTCGCGCAACAGTGCCCTTCGTCCTTCCGCCTCACCTTCGGCGGCGCGCCGCTCTACTTCTTCGCCTGCTCGCTCGCGGCGTTCATCATGCTGCCGCAACTCTCAATTCCTTCGGCGATGCTGGTCGGCGGCGCGCTCATGCTGAACGGCGCCGCTTTCGATCGCCGCGCCGTCGTCAACACGCCAGCCCCCGCCGCCATCAAGGCGGCTGTTCGCAATGAAAGCGCGGCGATCATCGCGCTCGGGATTCCGGTCGCCGCGCTCATCGCCGCCAACGCGACCGTCGGCGCGCCCGGCGAGCCGCCGCTCGGCCCCCTGATGACGGCGAGTTTCGCGGTGCTCAAAGGTTTCGCCTTCGGCGGCGGCGCGGGCCTTGCCGCGAGCCTCGCCGGCGCCTTTTATCGCCGCCGCACGATGCAGCAGCGCGCGCTCGACGGACAGTTCGCGATGCTCGCCGGGATCGTCATGTTCCTCGCCGCGCCCGCGCTCGGCGCTGACCCGATCGTCGCCGCGACGTCGGTCGGTCTCCTTTGGGGCGAACAGACATCGGCCGCCTCGACGACGCGCCTCCGGATCCGCCGCTATATCGACCGCGCAGTGACGCCGCTCGCCTATTTCGGTTTCGGCGCCGTTCTCCTGCCGCGTCTCTTCCAGGCCGACATGCTGGCGATCGTCTTCGCGCTCGCCGCCGTCACCGTCATGCGCGCGGGACCGCGCCTCGCCATCCTGCAGACGCCGGCGCTGCCGAAGGAAAGCCAGATGTTTCTCGCCTGGTTCGGCGGCGCGCCGGGCGCGGCCTCGGCGCTCTTCGTCATGACCCTCATCGGCAATCCCGCTCTCATCGACGCCGATGCGGTCCTGACTGTGACGACGCTCGCGGTCCTCTTCGGCGTCGCCGCCGCAAGGCTCACCTCGCGTCCGCTCGCAAGGCTCTACGTCCGCCAGTCAGCGCTCGCCAAGCGCAGAAGAGCCTGGGCGGGGTAGCCGCCGAGGGGCCGTCCGCCGCCGCCCGTCCGCAATTGGCGATTTCCGGAATTTGAGCTATTGCGTTCGACTGAGACGCCGGGCGAGGTCATGGCAAATTCAGGCGATTTTACAGACGCTTCCCGGCGGGGGGCTGATCGCGACAGGAGCGTCGGCGGGCCGAAAGTGCGCTTTCAGGGCATCGTCGAGGCCGGCGAGACGCCCGCCCCGGCGCAATATCGATCCTTCGAAGCCTGGGCCGCGTCGACCTCCGAGTTCGGCGATCTCCGCGTTGCGCGCATGGGCGCCGCGATCGAGCGCTGGGCGCGGTTCGTCGCGCTCCTTGTCTTCTTCGCGGTCATTGTCGGATGGCCGCTCGGCTCATGGCTCGCACACCGGACGCTCAAGGGCTCGTCTGAGGGCTGGACGCTCGCCGACGGCTTTTCCTGGGGCGCCGTCGCCTTCGCGGTGATCGTCCCCCCCGTCCTTCTCGTTTTCGCCCATATCGCCGCCCGGATGATCGCGATGATCGGGGCCGCCGAAGCGATCGCCGCGGCGGCGCAGCAGTTCATTCGTCCCGACGAGGCCGCCAT
>JBMOOR010000256.1:0-6801 GCA_049324555.1 Pseudomonadota bacterium
CGACGAGCTCCGGAAACCCGAGCGCGGGTCTTGCAGACGTATTGGCGTTGGAAGTCATGGCGCTGGCCTAACCGCGAGAGGCGCCGATGGCAATTGCGGAGCCGGAAAATGAAAGCGCCCCGGAGCAAATTCCGGGGCGCTTCCAGTCTCAAGAAGTTGAGGCGTCTGCTATGGCCGCCAGGTCAGGCGCACATAGCCGAATTGTCCGGGCACATCGTAGGTCGACGGGTCGAAGCCGCCGGCCTGGCAGGAGAAGCAAGGAGGCGGATCGGTGTCGAGCACGTTGTTGACGCCGACGGTGAACTCGATCCGCTCGCCGACTGCGAGACTCGCCGAGACGTCCATGTAGAGTTTCGGCTTCAGCCTGTTGGTCGAGAGATTGTCGTCGGTCGCGTTATAGTTGGAGCAGCCGACCGCGTCCGTAATCGCCTGGATCGCTGTGAAGCCGATGCACTGCTCGCGCAGCCCGCTGATATAGCGCCACGCGCTCCTCAGGCTCAGTGCGCCGAGGTCCCAATCGGCGATCAGGGTCGATTTGAGCTTCGGGAACGCCTGCTGCGGCGTGCTGCGGAGCCTTCCTTCACGCGAGGTTTCGAGGAAGCCCGTCGAGATCGGCGTGATCTCCGTGTAGTCGAAGAGCCGCGTCGACAGCCACTGCACGCCGAGATTGGTCTCGCCGAGCGGGATGTCGAAGGAGACTGACCAGTCGAGACCGCGGGTGTTGATGCCGCCGATATTGGTCAGCTGGTTCGAGAATGCGGTGATGAAGCCCGCGCTGTTGCGGACGATGCCGCCGCAGAAACCGGGATCGAGCGTTGCGGCGCAGCCCGTCAGCTGGAGTTGCGCGTCGAGCGCCTGGATCGCGCCCGTGATCTCGATATCGTAATAGTTCGCCTCGGCGATGAAGTTGTCGAGGAAGATCCCGTCCCATTCAGGGGCGTAAGTGAGGCCGACGTTCCAGGAATCGGATTCTTCGGCTTCAAGATTCGGGTTGCCGCCGACGGTCACCGAGATCTGCGCGTTGATCTGCGTGTAGGTCGTCGGCACGCCCAACGCTGCGCAATTGGCGGCGAAAGCCGGCGCGACCGGCGCCGAGCATGGGTCGCTGAGCAGGGCGTCGAAGCGCGATGCGGTCCCAAAGAGTTCCCCGATCGAAGCGGCGCGGAAGCCTTCGGTGAAGCCGCCGCGGATCGTCAGCTCATCGGAGATGCGCCAGCGGCCGCCATATTTGATCGCCGTCGTCTTGAAACCGGTCGAGTAGGTCGAGTGACGGATAGCGAAATTCGCCTCGATCGAATCCGCGAAGACGATGTCGTTGAGGATAGGCAGATTGAGTTCGCCGTAGATTTCCTCGACATTGTAGGCGCCGGCCGTCGGCTGCGCCGGAATGTCGGCGGTGTCGCCCGCCGCGACGATCGGGTCGGGATTGAAGAAACCGGACTGATCGCGATGCTCAAAGCCGCCGGCGAAGGCGAGCGGGCCCGCCCACAGATTGAAGAGATCGCCGCCGACGTTCAGCTGGAGGTCCCAGATCTCCTGTTCAGAGACGTCATGCTGGTCGAAGGTGACGAAGTCGACCATCGCCTGCGTGATCGATCCCGGTCCGCCGAACACGTTGAACGGCACGCAAGAGCCCGTGCAGAGCGCGATGGGACCGAGCGCCTGCTCCAGCCTCGCCGAATTGACGATGCCGTTGGCGACTTGATCGGCGTGGTTGCGCGACCAATAGGCCGATGCGTCCCAATACCAGTTTTCGCCAAGTTCGCCGGAGAGAGTGCCGGAGAGATAATAGGTGTCGACATTCTGTTCGAAATGTCTCGGCCCGGCCTCGAAGAAGCGCCGGAAGACGCCGTATCCGGGGCCGCTGGTGCCGCTGAGCGTGAAGCCGAACGGATTGAACGGGTTCGTCGCGTCGATCGAGATCGTGTCCATCCGGTTGCCGTTGCCGCCGAAGGGTCCGATGAAAAGCGGAATGGGCGCAGCCTGGTTGACCGATTGCCGATTGTTATACAGCGCCTTGGCGCGGAACTGGATCGAGTCGCTGACTTCGTGCGTCACTTGCGTCATGAAGCCGATGCGCTCCTGCGGCGTCAGGACGTAGTTGAACGGCGAGAAATTGAACCGGTCGGCCGTCGAGAAATTCTTGAAGTCGCCCGGAAAGGCGGGGTTGGTTCCCGTGTACTGGAAGCCGTCCGCCAGCGTCAGATCCTGGAAGTCCATGATTCCGGGGTCGAAAAATATGAAGCGGCCGAACGGCGTCGCCGACGAACAGGTGTTGATGCACTGGTCGAGCGTCGCGACCGGAAAGTCCGAGAGGTCGCGATCAGCCGAGTCGACCCCGTTCTGATGAACGTACTGGCCGGCGAAGAAGATCTTCGTGCGGTCGTTCGAAACGCCCCAGGACAGCTGATAGTCCTGCGATACGCCGTCGCCTTCATCGAACGCGCCGAGTTGCGCCGAGGCGGCGAAACCGTCCTGCTCTTGCTTGGTGATGATATTGATGACGCCGGCGATCGCGTCCGATCCATAGATCGGCGACGCGCCGTCCTGCAGCACTTCGATGCGCTCGATAATGCTCGATGGAATGGTGTTGAGGTCGGTCGCGCCCGGAACGCCGGACGCTGACGCGCCGTTCACCCAGCGAAGCCCGTCGACGAGGACGAGCGTGCGCCGCGATCCGAGATAACGAAGATCGATTTCCGCCGATCCCGCCCCGACGCCGCCGCCGTCCGGCGGATTGCCGAAATTGCCGGACGAGTTCACCTTGCTGTTAAGGCCGCCGCCCGAAGACGGGATGCGCTGCAGAAAATCGCCGAGCGAATTCTGGCCGGATTTATCGAGCGCTTCTTCGTCGAGATTGAGAACCGGTCTTCCCGCGGCGAGCGGGTCCTGGCGGATGCGCGATCCGGTTACGACGATCTCGTCCTCGGTGAGCTCTGTGTCCTGCGCCATGGCGAGGCCCGACAAAGCTGAAAGAGACAATCCCGCCAGCAGCCCTTGCCGGACGGCTCGAAGCCGGCCGGTTCCTTGTTTTTTTATTTTCATTTTCTTCTCCCTGAATTCGTCCGCCCGCCAGCAGGGTGTGCCGTCTCCAGCGCCCCTCTCGCGTGCGAACAGCGCGCAAAGGCTTTCACTCTTCGCCAGTCCCGGCAAGTCGAATTGAGGTCGGTTGTGGAAAATGACGACGAAGCGAGGGCGGAGGAGAGTTTTGTTACTGAATAACCGCCGTGGTTTCTTGCTGCACTGCACCGAGTTCATGCTCCGCGCCCAAATAATCGGCGGTCTGCATTTCGTTGAGGCGGCTCGCCGCGCGCTCAAACTCGAAGGCGCCGTCGCCTCTTCGATAGAGGCCCCCGGGCGGCGCCGCAGCGGAACAGACGAGCTTCGTGCGGCTGTCGTAGACAGCATCGATCAGCGTGACGAAGCGCTTTGCTTCATCGCGATTTTCGGGGCCCATTTCGGGGATGCGGTCGATGAAAAGCGCGCCATAACGCCGGACAATTGCGAGGTAGTCCGCAGCACCAAGGGGAGAGCCGCACAATTCGGCGAACGAGAACCGTGCAAGCCCGCGCGCTGAGCGCGGCGCTGTGATGTCGCGCCCGAGAACGGTCAGGGTTTCCGCATGCTCGCGCGCGCCCGCAATCATCATCGTCCAGGCGTGATCCATGGCGGCGTCGGCGTCCGGGCCGAGCGGACAATAATAGACAGGGGCGCCGCAAAGCCTGTCGAGGCGATAATCACGCGCCGCATCAAGATGAACGACGTCGAGGCGCGTTTTCAGCATCTCGATGAACGGCAGGAACAGCTGGCGGTTGAGGCCGTCCTTGTAGAGATCATCCGGGCGGCGATTCGACGTTGCGACGATGACGACCCCTTCATTGAACAGGGCCTCAAACAGCCGGCCGAGAATCATCGCGTCGGCGATATCCGTCACCTGGAATTCATCAAAACACAAAAGCCTTGCGCCTTGCGCGATATCGGATGCGACGGGCGGCATCGGGTCGTCGAGCAAGGCCCTGCCGGCGCGGGGATGGCGACGTCTGGTCTTCTCATCCATGGCGCGCCATTTTGCGATGCGCTCATGGGCTTCCGTCATGAATTCGAGAAAATGCGTGCGTCGCTTCGGAGCAATATCCGCGTTGTTGAAAAAGACATCCATCAGAAGCGACTTGCCGCGGCCGACCGCGCCCCAAAGATAAACGCCCCTTGGGGTCTCCGGTTTTTTCCGAAACAGCGAAAAACCGTTCAGACGCCGTCGTCCGAGGCGATCTGAAAGCGCTTGAAGCCGCCCGGCGGCTTCAAGTTGCGCGGGATCTCTTTCCAGCGCGCCTTGGTCAATGAGCGCAAGGATGCGCGGAAGGGGACCTTTCATCGCGGCTTCTATAACCGCGCCGGTCGGGCCGGTCACTCTCGCTCGGCGGACTGTGCGAAAAGGAAGCGGGCGGCGCAGAACGCCAACAGGGCGCCTGTGAGTTCGGCCGCAATGAACATCGGCGCATCGGCGGGCCTGACGCCGGCGAAGGTGTCGGTCATGGAGCGCGCGATTGTGACCGCCGGATTGGCGAAGGATGTCGATGATGTGAACCAGTAGCCTGAAGTGATGAACAGGCCGACAGCGAAGGGAATGCTTTCCGGGCGGAACCGGAGGGCGCCGAGAATCGTCAGTATGAGGCCGAACGTCGCTGTCGTCTCGCCAATCGCCTGGCCGAGGCCCGAACGCGCCTTGAGACTTGTCTGGACGAGATCAAGGTCGAACATCGCATGAGCGAGCATGACGCCGAGGACGCCGCCGACAAGTTGCGCGAGGACAAACGCCGCCGCCAGACCAGGCGCAAGTTCTCGTCGAAGGAGAAAAACGAGCGTCACGGCGGGGTTGAAATGAGCGCCGGAAACCTGCCCGAATATAATGATGAGGACGATAAGCCCCGCGCCCGTCGCAATGGTGTTTCCGAGAAGCGCGACGGCGTCATTGCCATCGGCGAGCGCCTCGCCCATGACGCCCGATCCGACGACAATCGCCAGCAGCAACGCCGTTCCGAGCGCTTCAGCGGCGATTTTGCGCAAATTGCCGGCAGTCATGCGTTGTCCTTGAGGAAGGCGTCGATCCGGGTGCGGATCTCGGCGAAAACCGCCTCAAAAGCGGCTCGCTTTTCGGCGTCGCTCCCGGCGACGGCGGCGGGATCCGGGAACGACCAGTGGAGCTTTTCCGGCGCCCTTCCGCCTCTCGCCGGCCAGATCGGGCAGACTTCGCCTGCAGCGTTATCGCAAACCGTTACGACGACATCCATGACGGGCGCATCGTCGCGCGCAAACTCGTCCCAGCTTTTCGAGCGCGGGTCGGCCGCGGCTATTCCGTGCGCTGATAAGGTCTCCAGCGCCAGCGGATTAGGCTTTCCCGCCGGGTGCGATCCGGCGGAGCAGGCGCGCCAGCCGGGCGCGCCCTTCGCATTCATGTAGGCTTCGGCCATGATCGACCGCGCCGAATTCCCGGTGCAAAGGAAGAGAATGCGCCGCACGCCGCCGTCCTTTTTCTTCATATGACTTCCCCTATGTTCAACACCGTTTTGGAAACGCCGCTAGATGACGAACAAGGGCGCGAACCCGCCGCCTGGCGTTCTGAAATTGGTTGTCTGGCCCTGATATAGCCGTGCAGCCGCGAGAAGCGGGCGGCCATTGTAGGCGTAAATCCGGACATCGAATTTTCGCCTCGCCGGCGCGCCATTGACAAGAACGATGCGCTCGCTCGGCGGCGCGAACTCTTGCGCAACGTAATCGCCGCTGACGACGCGGGCCCACACCGACTTCGTCATCTTGTCGCCGCGGTAAACCGCCTTTGATGCAAAGCCGCAAGCGGGCTTGAAAAAGCGTGCGTCGCGATCGGCCCAGAGAGCCGGCGCATTTGTTTCATTGACGATCGACGCCGGGGCGACCGCGCGGAGCGCGGCGATGTGGAGTTCGGATAGTCCGATCTTTCGCATCGCCTCAAGATCGCTCAAGACGACGAGATTGCGCTTGTCGGCGAAAAGCGCATGATTGCGAGGATTGGGCGTGACGACGACCGCGCCGTCGCGATAGGCGTCGCCGAGCGCGCGGTGCGCCGGATCGGCGAGCGAGAAATCCGTGAGGCGATTGTAAACGAGGTCGATCGGTTCGCTGTCAAAGCGGAGCGCGCCCCGCTGGTAGGAAAGCTCTTTCGCGTCGGCGATGACCGCTTCATGACCGGAGCGCTCAAAAAGGCGTCGCGCGGCGAGAAACTCCGGATAGAGATATTGCTCGCCGGGGCCGTCGTCGACGATCGCGATCCGAAACAAGGACGCGTCTCCGCGCTGGCGCCGCCACTCGCTCCGAAACATCGCGAGGACGCTGTCGTCAAAGTCGGCGGCGGGCGCGACGGCTTCGCCGACGCAGGCCTGACGTTCGCGGGCTATCGCCGCGCAGATGAAGGCGCCGCCCGCATTGGTGTTGATCTCGATGAGACGCGGCCCCGCCGTCGTCAGGTGAAAGTCGTACCCCATCAGGGCGCCGATGGGCCCGTGGTCTTCTTGCGCAATTTCCGCCGCGCGCGCCAGCGCCTGCTCCTCATAGAGCGGCATGCGCGCAGCAGCTTCGACCGCCTGGATCAGTGCGAGCATCGCATCGATGTCAGCGCGCGCGATAAAAGCCGCTGTCGTTGAAAACAGGTGCGGGCGGGCGCCCCAGATTTCTTCCGCAGCGTCAGCGACATCCGCCGCCAGCGCGGAACGAAGCGCGCTCGCCTCGGCATCGGCGCACAGACATTCGCGATTAAGTCGATCGGCGAGC
>JBMOOR010000257.1:0-6740 GCA_049324555.1 Pseudomonadota bacterium
GGAGGCGACGTCGTTAAGCGCGTGCTCGCCGAGGCAGAACGCCTCTTCATAAGGCGCGCGCGTCGCGGCGATGCACTGCTTCAATGTCAGCGTCGCGAAGGAGAGACAGGAATTCGACTTGTCGTTCTTCGCATAGACGGCGACGGTCTTCTCGTTGACGCCGCTGACGGCGTAACGGGCGGCAAGGTTCATCACGCGGTTCATGATCACTTGCGCATTGGGCTCGGTCATTTCGCCCGACCCGCCGCCCTTGCCCCATTCGGGGTTCCAGGCGGCTTGCGCGCTCGCAAGACCGGGAGCGGTGACGCCCTTTTCGGTCGTCGAAGCGAGCGTCGGCGCCGCCGCCGACGGGCGCGCGCGCGCATAGGATTCCGCGTCGCTCAATCGCGCCGAACTCGCCGGAATTTTCGCCTTGCCCCACGATGTCTTCTGCATCGCATAGGCCTGTTCCTTGAAGGCCTCGCCAAGCGCGGTGAAGCGCGCAGCATCGTGCGTCGTCATCGCAAGGACGCGATCCATCGCTTCATCAGCGCCCTTGAGCCGGCGGGGATAGGAGGGGTCGGCGGCAAGCTGCGCGAAAAAGGCGTCAGCGCCCGAAAGCCCGTCCTTCTTCTTCTTGCTTGAGACTTCCTTCTCGAGGGCTTCGCGGAAGGCGGGCGTGTCGGCGGCGACGAGCGCAGCGTAGGCGACCCAGCCCGCCGAAAGATTTTCGGCCTTGTGGGCGGAAAGGCGCCGGTGCGCCTCGCGGGTCGTCTCGGCGCTGTTGAAGGGCGTCGCCTCGATCGCCGCCACATCCTCGCGGAAGCGGACATAGTCGGCGGCCGTTCGCTCAAGCGCGGCGTCGCGCGGCTGGGCGAGCGATTCGGCCGAAACGCCGCTTGTCGCGGCGAAGGCGAGGATGGAGGCGGCCGACGCCATCGCCCCACCGATGCGGCGGGCGGGCGGCGTCGCCCGAAGGCTGAATTTCTCAACAGTCCCCCGGCGATGCGCGGGCGAAAGGCTACGCAACATGATCCGCTCCCGATTGAGGCCCAAGAACCTGGGCCAGCCCTGCCAATTACGCCGCCCCCTGCACGGAACGGACGCTTCGCCTACGCTACTTCGCGCCCCTTAATTGGGATTTCCCGATAGTAGCGGCATTCAAACAAAATTCGAGACATTAATGATAAGCGGCGGGTTGAAAATTCCACAAGGATTGACGCCGGCGAATCGTGCTGGCCTCGCCTCAGGAGGCGACCATTGACGGATTTTAGCATTTGTTAACGGTGTCGGGTCCAAATGGTCAGGAATCGTTAACCGGCCTTTCGCGGCCCTTACCCGGCCTGTCGCTCCATGGCGGGCGTGAAAGGCGACCAGGATGACAATGCGCCAGTCCTCAGTTCTCGCCGGTCTCAAGACGCGGATCGCCGATCTCTTCGGCGGCCCGCGCTTTTCGGGCGGGAACGGGGCCGCCGTCGCCCTCGTTGCGGCGGACGGACGGATCCTCGACCTTTCGGCCCCGGCGGGGCGGATGTTCGCGGATGCGGGCAGAGCGAAATCGCTCAGCGAGCTTTTCATGACTGACGACCGCGAGGCGGTCGATTATGCGATCCGCTCGAAAACGGTCAGCCGGATCGAGGCGCGGGCGCGAAAGCCCGGCGGCGCCGCCGGCAATTTCGAGATCACGTTCGAACGCCGGCCGGACGGACGGACCGCAGCGCTCCTTGTCGACCGGACGGAAGAGAGGCGCGACGCGCGCCGTCTCGGCCAGGAAATCGATCGGGCCCGCGCGGAAGCCGCGGAAGGCGCCGCGATGCTCGCCGATCTCTCCCATGAAATGCGGACGCCGCTCAACGCCGTCATCGGTTTCGCCGAGACGATCGAGCGGCAGACCTTCGGTCCCGTAGGGCACGACAATTATGCGCAGTATGCGGAGCATATCCGCCTCGCGGGGCGCCACCTCCTCGATCTCGTCAATGTCGTCCTCGACCTTTCGAAGATCGAGGCGGATCGCTTTTCGCTGCATCGCGTCGCCGCCGATCCGACGGCGATCGCGAACGAGTGCGCCGCCATCATGCGCCATCAGGCGGACGAGGCTGGGTTGAAACTCGTCGTCGACATCGCGGCGAACCTTCCCGAAAGCTTCCTCGATCCGCGCGCGGTCAAGCAGATCCTCCTCAATCTCCTGTCGAATGCGGTGAAGTTCACCTCCGACGGCGAGATTTCGCTGAAAGTGCGCCAGGACGATGACGACATCGTCTTCACCGTGAAGGACGACGGCGTCGGTATGAGTGCGGAAGCGCTCGCCAAGATCGGTGCGCGGTTCACGAGCGCGCACGGGAGCGGCGTCAGGGGCCAGGGCGGCGCGGGCCTTGGTCTTGCGCTCGCGATCAGCCTTGCTGAACTCCATGGCGGGCGGGTTAATCTTTCTTCAGCGCCGGGCGAGGGGCTGACCGCTGAAGTGCGCTTGCCCGTCGCCGCCGCGCCCGCGCCCGCCAAAGGCGCTGTGCGCTCGGTCCTTGCCGCCGCGCGCAACGAAGACCTCGGCGACACGCCCGCAAGCGTCACCCAGCTTGACCGCATCAAGGCCTATCGCCGCGCGCGGCCGAAAGCGGACGCGGCTTGATCGCAGTCGGCTTCGGCGCAGCGCATGATGCGAAAAAGCGGTCGCCGGTTTTTCGCAAAATCATGCGACCGAACAAAAGACTAGCGCAAATCGCTGATTCAGGTTTTTTGCGATTTGCGCTACGCTGACGCGATGCGTGAGCCCCGCCTCAAGTCCGAAATCCGCGTCGCCGCCCAAATGAGGCGCGCGCACGCCGCCGGCGTTTTCGCCGTCGTCGCGCGCCGCGGCGATCCGGACGCCGGCGCGATCGCTGTCAAAATCTACCTGGGCGGCGGACATGCGCGCCTCTTCCTCGAAGCGCGCGATGATGAGGGGAACGCGATCTGGCGAGAGCCCTTCGACGGCGCCGTCGAGGAGGAGCGGATCGACGCCTTTCTCGACAAGGAAAAGCGCTTTGATTCCGACCTCTGGATCGTCGAGATCGAGGATCGGGTGGGGAGAGGGTTTCTGGAGTAGGTCGCGAATAGCGATTTGTGAAAAGCAAGCGCAGCCATCCGCGCTGCTTCACCATTCACCCCTAATCCATATACGCTGGCGCGCGCGGCAGGTTGTTGAAGTCGTCCGCCTCGTGCTGGATGATGACGCGCGCGCCGCTTTCGCGCGCAAGCTCTTCAAACTTGCCCATCGAGGCGAGCGTATCTTCGACATTGGTGTTGAAGGTCGGCACCGTCTTTTTCTCGCGCGCCTCCGTCAGGTGATAAAGATCGCCCGAAAGGAGGATCGGCCCCGAGTGCTCGAGATTGACGAGCAGCACCGAATGGCCGGGCGTGTGCCCCGGCATCGAGATGATGATCACCTTGCCGTCGCCGAAAACGTCGTAACTGTCCGTAAACGTCGCTTTTTTCACCGCTTCAAGGTCCGAATAATTGGCGAAGGCCTGCGCATCGCTCTTCGCCTCCTCGCGGAACATGTGCTCGCGCTCCTTCTCATTGACGATGAAGGTCGAGCCCTTGAAGAGATTGCCGTTGCCGAGATGGTCGAAATGCGAATGCGAGATCGAGAAGAACTCGACGAATTCCGGCGGCACGCCGATGCGCTCAAGCTGGCCTTTGAGCGTCTTCGGGACCATCAGCTTGAACCCATCTTCGGCGACGCCGTCCGCCGCGTCATGAATGGCGTCGGGAAGCCCCGCGTCCCAGACGAGATCGCCAGTGGGATGGCGCACGAGATAACAGCTGTCGACGAAGGAGTGGGGGCGCCCGTCATAGGCGCCGCCGCGGTCGAAGATGCCGAGATCGGCGACGTCGATATGCCCGCAGTCGAGAACGTAAAGCCGGAGCGCATCGACCTTCGGTTCGATCGGCGTCGCCTTTTCTTCGGCGGGCGGGGCCTCCGGCGCGCGCGAACAGGCGGCGAGGGCGGCGACAGCGGCGGCGGCGAGGAGGAAGTTTCGCATCTGCGGATCCTTGCAATGACGGGAGGTCGCCGGCGATCATAGCCGCCTCGGCCCGCACTTCAAATCAAAGCTCCGGCGCCGCGGAAAAAGAAGCGGAGAAGCGAGGCGCAGGGCTTGCGCCGCGCTGCGCCCATGGCTATATCGCCGCTTCCCTCCGGACTTTAAGGCGTTTCGTTGCGGCTTTCTGACCGGTCGGCGTTCGTTGGCGCGGGGTGGAGCAGCCCGGTAGCTCGTCAGGCTCATAACCTGAAGGTCGTTGGTTCAAATCCAGCCCCCGCACCCAACTCTTTCCAGAAAATTCGGTCTTTGAGAATGTTTTTGGCGCGAACGCTCTGCAGGCGGCTCAACGCAACGCTTTGGAATTTCGCCTCACTCAGCGCGCCGCAGGATGTTGATCGAATGCGCCTCGATTGCGCCTCGATTGCGTTGCTTCATCGCATGCCCGCTCCGTCGCGTTTCGACAATCGTTGGCGCAAGACAAGGACCGGCCAGATCGCGGGCGACAATATCTGAACCAGTAAGTTGCCCTGAATCGGGTCGGCCGCGACCCCGACAGATCCGAGCCGATGGCTGACCGGATCGCGAAAAGTTCCAAACAGGTGATCGGGAAACATGAAGCCTGGCGACAGGTTGCAGCGTCCGAGTTCGGGATCGATCGAATGATGCAGGCGGTGGACCTGCGGCGTCGCAAGAAGGTAGTGGAGCGGTCGCGGCAGGGGCATATCGACGTTCGAGTGATTGAGATTGCCGAGCGCATTCATCACCGCCGCGTGCCAGAAGATGATTTCGGGGCCGGCGCCGGCGATCAGCAGCGGCGCCGTGATCACGCCGTATCGGATCGTCGCTTCAAGAAAATGCAATCGCGCTCCCTTTGCGACGTGCATGCGGTCGGGCGCATGGTGGAGCGCATGAATCGGCCAGGTGAGCGGGGCATTATGATAGATCCAATGTTTGGCGGCGTCGAAGAAATCGGTGACGAAGATCGCGAGGGCGACTTGCGCGCTGAGCGGCAAGGCATGGGGCCAGACGCCTCCCGATGAGGCGAGCGCGGCCATCGCCGACGCGACGAAGCTCGAAAACGCCGCCTCGCCGAGCCGCGAGCCGATCAGCGTGAGAAGCGCTCCATGAACGAGGTCGTTGATCGTCTGTCCGTCTTTCCACCACGCCCATTCGCGCCGCAGGGGGAAGACGGCCTCTAGCCCCGCGACGACGGCGAGATTGCCGACGGTCATGCACAAGAGCGCAACCGGCGGCGCGGCGCCGATTGCCTGAAGGCCTTGAAACGCCGCCAGCGAACCGACGAAGACCGCCGGAAAAATCAGCCCCTTAAGGATCGTCCCAACCATGTGCACTGCAGCCTGAATAACGACGATCGGCATCACGCACGAAAGGCGTGCTGCGGGCTTCGGGATTCCGAAATCGCTCGACTTTTTTTGAAATCGATCGGGGTTTTTGAAAATCGATCAGCGAGCAGGGCGTCTTAAGCCGAAGACGCAAGGCGCCATTCGACGTTTGAACTCGCCCGGTCGTCGCGCTATTGTTCGAAGCACGCCGAACGGCGCCAATGGCGAAAAGAATTCGGACAACCGATCAGCATCCCGCCCGACGAATGGAAGCCGGTTCGCCTTGGCGAGCGTTAACGGCGCCTTGCGTCTTCGGCTTAAGGCGCACAGCCTTGCTCCGCTCGCCTACCGCCCGCGGAGTGAGCGCTCGCTCGCAATCTCCGGCGCCGTTAACCATCGCCTCGCCAGCTGCGCGAATTCCTCCGTGCAAATACATTTTTTCGGTTGCTTGAATCCGCGACGGGATTTTCCATCTCCCGTGTCTAATGTGGGGGGTCGCGCTCCCCTCGGCTCTTTGACAATCCGGTTTTGCAGGCGGCGCGGCTTTTGAGGCTGGCCGTTTGCGAAGAAAGGCTTATCCCGCGCGAGGGCTCGCCTCGGGCGCGCGCCCTATTGCGCAAGTCGGCGGGAAGCGCGCCAATCGCCTTTTACGCGAAACGCGAGGTGCGGATTATCCGCACAAATCCTCTGCACCCCGCATGAATGCTGGATTCGTGGGGGTCGCGGAATGGCGCAGTATCCGCAGGATACGGACAACTTGCTTCGGAAAGACCGTACGCTATCCGTTACGGCTCTGCGGGAAATGTCCCGATCAAGCTCAAGGCGATGACGCCGGGCGCGTCGGCCTCGATCGACAGGACGCCCTCAGCGCCGCTTTCGATGATCCCCAGATCGCGACGCGCGCCGGCGCCTTTCGGCGAAATGCTGGCGTCATAGCGTCCAGGCTTTGCGCCTTCGACCGCAAAGGCGCCAGCCTTGTCCGCCAGAATGAGGACGACATCCGCGCCGTCGGCGTTGCGGAAAGCGAGCGCCCTTGCGTCCGGCGTCAGCGAACGCGCTTCGATGCGCACGGCGCCCTCGCGCACATTGCGGAAAATCTCCGCCATCGCCGCGACGCCGGGCTTTGGCGCAAGGCGCCCTTCCTTCAATTCGAGGAGATAGCCCGGCTTCGATTTCCCGTCGGCGCCCGGGATCGTTGCAACACCGTAACGCTGCCAGGCGGAGGCGCCGCCATCCGTCAGGTCGCGATAAAGATGATCGAGCCGCCCTTGCACGAATTCGAGCATCGCCGTCTCGGCCCCCGCCTCCTTCGCGCGGGCCCTGATGCCGGCGAGCGCGCCGTCCGCGCGCGGCCCGTCATAGCGGTGATAGGAAACGACATCGAGGAGGGAGAGCG
>JBMOOR010000258.1:0-6701 GCA_049324555.1 Pseudomonadota bacterium
ATTTCGCGCGGCTTATCCGTTGTTTCGAGAAGGCGAGCGAGGGATGGGCGGCGCGGCTCGTCATCTACGGCGACGGCGCCGAACGCGCGCGGCTCGAGGAAATCATCCGTTCAAGCCCGGCGCGCGACCGAATTCTCCTTGCGGGTAAAACAGAGCATCCGGAAGCGGTGCTCACGGGGCTGGATGTGTTTGCGCTGTCCTCTGACACCGAGCAGACCCCGACAAGTCTCATCGAGGCGATGGCCTCGGGCCTTCCCGCGCTTGCAACCGATGTCGGGGATGTGCGCCTCATGATGGCTGACGCCGATTTCGCCGTCGCGCCGGATGACGAGAAGGAATACGCGGCGCGGTTGCGTGCGCTCATTGACGACGCCGGCCTTCGCCGCCGCCTCGGCGAGGCCAATCGTCTGCGTGCGAGCGAATTCGATCAGGCCGCGATGATCGACGCCTTTCGCCGCCTTTATCTTGAAGCCGCCGGGGCAGGCGTCTGATGCGAACCTCGTTCGCCATCGTCTCCCTTAGCGCATCGCTTATCGACGAGTGGACGCGCGTTTTTGCGATGTCCGATGCGCGCTTTTTTCTTTCTCCCGCGTGGGTCGAGACATGGCTTGCAGCGCAGCAAGATGGCGTGGAAATCGGCTGTGTCCGCGTTTTCGACGATCTTCGCGGCGTCTACGGCATGGGGCTTGTCGGTCTGCCGAAGCGAAGTTCGTTCATTGCGCTGCGCGAAGCCCGCCTTCATGAAGCGGGAGTTGAAACGCTCGACCGCATCTATCTTGAATACAACGACATTCTTCTCGTGCGCGATGCGCCCGCCGGCGCGCGCGAAGCGGCGATCGCCGCGATTTTCGATGCGCTGCCGAAGGTCGATGAATTCGTCTTCCGCAATGCGACGGCGCCGCTCGCTGACGCAGTCGAAGCGATTGCGAGCGACAAGAAATTCGCGATCGCCCGCCTCAATCGTCAGCCGGTCTTCGAATTGCGCCTGAAGGCGGAGGGCGAAGGCTTCTCACCGTCTCTTCGCGCGAAGATTCGCCGCTCGATCCGCCGCTATGAAGAACGCGGCGAGGTGCGGCTGCAACGCGCGGCGAATGAGGCCGAACGCGCCGTCGCATGGACCGAACTCATGCGCCTTCACGCCGAGACATGGTCGCGGCGCGGCGTCAGCGGGGTCTTCAGCGAGAGGGATTTCCGCGCCTTCCATGAGAGGCTCATCGCGCATCATCCCTCCGCGGTTGATTTCCTGCGCCTGACCGCCGGCGGCGAGACGGTCGGCGTTCTCTATAATTTCGTCCTTGGCGATCGCGTCTGCAATTACCAAAGCGGTTTCCGCTACGAGGCGGATAATCAGCTCGTTCCAGGATTTGTCGCCCACGCGCTCGCCGCCGCGCGTTATCGAGATGAGGGCTTTGCAATTTACGACCTGATGGGCGGCGATGCGGACTACAAACGCCGTCTTGGCGTCGAAGGAGAGACGCTGGAGATGATCGTTGCGACGCGGCCGGGTCTGCGAACGAAGGCGCGGTCGCTTGCAAGATCGATCAGGCGCGCTCGTGACGAAGGAATGCGTCGAACATGATCAGCATCCAGAGTTCCTGCGAGTAGTCGCTGACGCCGCGCCGGTGATGCGCAACCATTGTTTCGACGGCTGCGGGATCAAAGCAGCCGGATTGCTTCCACAGGTCCGACTGTGCGAGCCGGTCGGCCGGGCCGTTTTTCATGCGCAGCCACGAAGCGACCGGCGGGCTGAAACCCTGTTTGGGGCGATGGAGAATGTCAGGGTCGAGACGGTCTTTTTGCGCCGCCTTGAGGATGCGCTTGCCGACGCCCGCCCCAACGCGGAATTGCGGCGGCAGGGTCAGCGCCCATTCAACGAGCCTGCAGTCGAGAAATGGCGCGCGCACTTCAAGCCCGTGCGCCATTGAGGCGCGATCGACCTTGGTCAACATGCGCCCTGGAAGCCAGGTCTCAAGATCGATCTTCTGTGCGAGGCTCAGGGCGTCGAGGCGTTCATCGCCCGCGGCGCGCCTTATGGGCGCAAGCACGTCATGATCGCGCGTTGCATCGAGGAAATCGCGGGAGAGCATCCGCGAGAGCCGATCCGGCAGCGCTGTTGAGACCGCGCGCGCGTAGGCGGCGAGCGTCTCCTCCCCAAGCGACTGCAACGTCGTTTTGAGCCGCAGGGGCCGCGGCGCCCAGTCGAGTTTCGGATAGATGGCGCCGGCGGTTCCGAAAGTCGCGCTCCTTAAGAATTGCGGCGCGGCCGCGCGAAGGCGCTCCTCGCGCGCGAAGAACGAGTAGCGGCGATAGCCGCCGAATATTTCGTCGGCGCCGTCGCCGGAGAGCGCGACCTTTACATGGCGGCGCGCGGCGGCGCTCACCTCATGGGTCGGCAGGGCGGAGGGATCGGCGAAGGGCTCGCCATAGACGGCGGCGGTGCGGTCGATGAGGCTCGTCGCATCGAGTCGCATGACATCTTCGTGATGACGGACATGATAGCGTGCGGCGGTTCTCTGCGCATAATCGCGCTCGTCGAACGCTGCGTCCTCGAAACCGATCGTGCAGGCGTCGACGGCGCCGCCCCCTCTCGCCATCGAGGCGATGATCGAGGAGGAATCAACGCCGCCCGAAAGGAATGCGCCGAGCGACACGTCTGAAACAAGTTCCGAAGATACGGCGTCGTCCAAGAGATCTAGGAGGCGCGACTTCGACTTCTCGAAATCCGCATCGTTGTCGATCGCAAATTCCGCGCGCCAGTATCGCCTGAGAACGGGCGTTGCGCCGCGCCTCAATGTCAGCGTCGATCCGGGCGCGAGTTTCTTCACGCCTTCATAGACGGAGTGAGGATCCGGCGCGTAGCCGTAGAAGAAATAATCGCGCAGCGCCGCCGGCGAATGCCTCAGCGGCGTCAGGCGAGAAGCGCGGATCGCGCCGATCTCGGATGCGAAGAGGAGAAAGCCGTCCGGCGTCGTCGCGTAATAAAGCGGCTTCTCGCCGAGGCGGTCGCGGGCGAGAGTGAGCGTCTGCGTCCGCTCGCTCCACCAGGCGAAAGCGAACATGCCGCGCAAATCTTCAATGAAATCCGCGCCGCGCCGCGCAAGGCCTTCGATCAGCGCTTCGGTGTCCGAGTTCGTGCGGAAACGCGCGCCGTCCTCCGCAAGCCTGCGCTTCAAATCGCGGTAATTGTAGATCTCGCCATTGAAGACGATGATATTCTCGCCGTCCATGGCCGTGAACGGCTGCGCGCCCCTTTCAATGTCGATGATTGCGAGACGGCGATGGCCGAGGCCGACGCCCGGCGCATCAAAAAAACCTTCGCCGTCCGGCCCGCGATGGGCGAGCGCGTCGGTCATGCGCTTCAGCGCGCGCGCATCGATCTCGCGTTCGCCTTGAAGATCGAGAATGCCCGCAATGCCGCACATGGGTTCTAATGCAGTGCGCTGCGCGGCGGGTCGGCCATGCGGCGGGCGAGGGCGATGAGGGCGATAATCAGCATGCTGTAAAACGCCCAGCCGAGCGCGACATGCTCCGGGCCTATGCCGAATCGGCGGCCGCTCACGGTTGCGGCGAAAATGATGACATAGGCGCGCAGCCAATTGGCGGCGATGGCGACGGCGAGCGCCGCGGCGACGAACGCCGCGCGCTTCTTGAGAGTTGAAAAGGCGAGATGCGAGACGAGGGCTGAGATCATCGCCGCGGCGAGAAGGAAGCGAAGTCCCGCGCACGAGCGCGCCATCTCGAAGCGGCCGGCGCTGGTCGTCAGGATGAAGCCTTCGCGCAGGGTTTCAACGCCCGTGAGATTGAGCATCGCAGCGACCGCGGCGGACGCGGATTGCTGGAGGAGGGGGATCGCCTCCTCGCCGAAGGGAACCATGAAAAAGAGAAAGCCGAGAGGAAACGCCCAGCGCCGCGAGAGGTCGCGGCCGAAGATCGCGACGACGGCGCCGATGAGCGCGACGACGAGCGCTGCATGGCCGATGATCGAAATGCCGCTTGCGCGCGACGCGAACAGGAGCGCGCCTGCAAACACGATGAAGAGAACGCCGAGCCAGTCCGCAGAGGGCGCCGAACGGCGCCAGTCTCTGCGGCGCAGGATGAGGAAGAGCGAGATCGGCGCGGCGATCGCGCAATGATGGTAGACGGATGAGCCGAACCAGATCGACGCCATCGAGAAGGCGGCGTCGCTGAAGAGCGCGCCCAGCGTTGCCGCAAGGAGAGCAAAGGCGATCGCGGCGCGCGGCCATATCGATGACCCCTGATCCAGGGGCCGGGCGGCCGGAAAGGCGATTATGCCGTCAGGCAAGGCTTTCTGCATCGGACCTCCGAGGGCGAGCAGACCCGCCACCCGAATTCGCCATGCAAGGCGCGGTCCGGTTAACCTTCGGCTTATTGCGCGGATGCTTCCAGCAGCGAGAAGCAGCTGAGATGCGCGGCGCGGATCTTCTCGCAGGTCGCGGCGGCGTCGGCCTCGGAAAGATGCGTGAAGCGGGCGCGATAGAGGGTTGCGCCGTCGCCCTTCGGCATTGCGGCGACGCTGCGCGCCCGTTCAACAAGGCCGGCGGCGATGGCGGCGGCTTCAAGCTCCTTCTGCGCCATTTCCTTGGTCGTATAGGCGCCGATCTGAACGCTCCACTGGCTGAGGTCGTCGAAGTCCCCTTCGCCGAGCATGTCTTCGTTCGGCGTCAGGGCCGAAAGGCGGACGCGTTCATATTCGTTAAAGTCATCACTGTTGGCGGCGGCGATCAGCGCGCCAAGTTCATCGCCCCCGTCTTTTGCCGAGTCCTCAGCCGGGGACCCGACCGGCCCGAAGGAGGCGGCCGCGATCGTCAGCTCGCGGCGGAGTTCTTCGTTGCCTGCTATCGTCGGCGCGGCGTTTTTAAGCTGAAGCTCAGCGACCAGCGTCGGCTTCAAACGCGGCGTCGGCGTCGAGCGATGAAGGGCGGCGATCAGCATCGGCTCGGCCGCGACATCCGCAAAGGCGGTCGTCAGGATTTCTTTCATGTGCGCGTCGCGGGTTCTCACCGATCGTCCGCCAAGAACGACTCCGATGAGCCGCGTTCCGTCGCGCTGCGCCGAAGTCACGAGATTGAATCCGGAGCGCTGCGTATATCCGGTCTTGAACCCGTCTGTTCCCTCGAAGGTTTTAACCAGTGAGTTGTGCGTCGAATAAGTGCGCCCATTCCAGGCGAATTCCCTGGTCGAGAAATAGCGGAAATAGTCCGGATGATCCTGGAGGAGGCGCTGCCCCAGGGTCGCAAGATCGCGCGCCGTCGTCATCTGCTTGGAATTCGGCAAGCCCGATGCGTTCTTGAACGTCGTATTGCGCATGCCGAGTTCTTGCGCTTTCGCCGTCATCGCCTGCGCGAATTTCCATTCCGAGCCCGAAATGCCCTCGGCGACGACGACTGCAACATCGTTAGCGGATTTTACGACAAGCGCTTCGATCGCGGATTCAACGTCGATCTTCGATCCGGCCGTAAGGCCAAGTTTTGAAGGCGGCTGACCCGCGGCCTGCGATGAAACCGAGAGCTCGCTATCGAGCGTCAACCTACCCGCCTCGAGTTCATCGAACAGGAGATAGAGGGTCATCATTTTGGTGAGAGAGGCCGGATAGCGCCTGGCGTCCGCGTAGCGCTCAAAGAGCACGTCGCCGGACTCGGCGTGGATCACTAATGCCGCATATTTCGGGGCGGCGCTGCTTTTGCGGCGGGCCGCATACGCATCAGGCGACGCAGCGAGCGTCGCCATCAAAACCGCCAAAACCGTCGTCACCCAACGCAACCGAGCCGCCATTACCCAAGCCTCGCCAAAGCTGGGGCGCTTCGCAACTAAATTTTGAAAGCCGCCGCCAAGATTTCCGAACTAACCCGTTTCACCCCGACGCTCATCCTGCCTGACGACAGCAAGGCGCGTGCCGCCCCCGAAACGCATATCCGGCGGACCCCCGATCGTCGCCGGGTCCAGTAAACAAGTGGTTAATATTAAAATGCGGACATTTCCCAAATTCGCCCATTTGGCGTTGTTGCAATGCAAAAATACACCTTGACCGCCGCGCCGGACACGCCTATGTTGCAGTGCACAATGAGCGGTTCGGCTGTGGCTGGCCGCCATTAACGCTGACTTTAAAAGGGAGATATCTGATGGCCGCCAAGAAAACCGCCGCGGAAGGCGCGGCGACCGAAGTGTTCGAAACGCTGACGACGTTCAGCCCGGACACTCTCAAGGAAGGATACGAGAAGTTCGCCAAGGGGTTCAGCTCCTGGGCCGATTTCCAGAAGGGTTCGATCGAGGCGTTCATGGCTTCGGCCGGCGTCGTCGCCAAGGGCTTCGAAAAGGCGGCTTCGACCCAAGCCGGCTTCGTGAAGGAGCAATTTGAAGAAGGCGTGGCGACCGCGAAGGCGGCCGCTTCGTCAAAGAGCGTCCAGGAAGCCTTTGAGCTTCAGAACGATTTTGTCCGCGCGGCGTTCGAGAAAAATCTCGGCCATGCGACGAAGCTCGCGGATCACTGGACCGGCGTCGCCAAGGAAGCGACCGACCCGCTCACGAAGCGTTACAGCGAGTTCGTCGAACTCGTTCAGTCTTACCGCGCTTAACCGCAATTTCGCCGCAAGGCGGCGGGCAGCATTATGAACGCCCGGGCGGCTAACCGCCCGGGCGTTTTCATTTCAACACGGCGTGTTGGCGGCCCGCCGCTTCAATTT
>JBMOOR010000259.1:0-6630 GCA_049324555.1 Pseudomonadota bacterium
TCTCCCCGTCGGGGAGAAGGAAGATTAAGCCGCAGCGACCCTCGGTCCCTGCGGTCCGCGCGAGCGGCGGCGGCGCAAGCCGCGTTTCGGGCGAGCGGCGCCATTTTCGTTGGCGCCGTTGGCGTTTGATCCGTGAGCGTGTTCGCGGCGCGGGTCGTTATTGCCCTTGACGCGCACGTCGCCCTTCTGTCCGCGACCGTCATTGCGGGAATAGTCGCGGCCTTGCCCGCGATGCGGCTTTTTCGGCGCAGAACGCTCATGCTCCTGCGGCGCCGCTTCTGGCGCAAAGCCTTCGGGCAGCGGCGCGATCGTGACGCGCTGGCGAGTCAGCCGCTCGATGTCGCGCAGATAACCGCGCTCCTCGCCGCTGACGAAGGAGATCGCGACGCCTGCGGCGCCGGCGCGCGCCGTGCGGCCGATGCGGTGCACATATTGCTCCGGCACGTTCGGCACTTCGTAATTGATGACATGGCTGACGGCGTCGATGTCGAGCCCGCGCGCGGCGATGTCGGTGGCGACGAGAATTTTTGTGCGCCCGGCGCGGAAGGCTTCGAGCGCCTTTTCGCGCTGCGGCTGGCTCTTGTTGCCATGAATGGCCGCGGCGCGAAGGCCGGACTTTTCAAGGCTGCGGACAACCTTGTCGGCGCCGTGCTTGGTCCGCGTGAAGACCAGCGCGCGACCGACCGATGGGTCTTGCAAGGTCAGCGTCAGGAGCCCCTGCTTGTCGCCGGCGCGAACAAAGGTCGCGAACTGTTCGACGCGCTCGGCGGTCGTCGCAACCGGCGCGACGGCGACGCGGACGGGATGATCCTGGTACTGATCGGCGAGCGAGGCGATCGCTTTCGGCATCGTCGCCGAGAAGAGCAGCGTCTGACGCGATTTCGGCATCAAGGGCATGATCGTCCGCAGCGCGTGGATGAAGCCGAGATCGAGCATCTGGTCGGCTTCATCGAGAACGGCGACTTCAACGCAATTGAGCATCACCGCCTTGCGGTCGATCAAATCGATGAGACGGCCGGGCGTCGCGACGAGGACGTCGACGCCGCGATGAAGATCGCGGATCTGCCGGTTGATCGGCACGCCCCCGAAAACCGTCGCGACCGTCACCTTGATGAAACGGCCATAGGCGAAGAACGAGGCGGCGATCTGCGAGGCGAGCTCGCGGGTCGGCGCCAGAACGAGAACGCGAGGGCTTTTCGGCCGCAGCGGCGCGTGATGGCGCGCGAGCCGGTCGAGGATCGGCAGCGCGAACGCGGCCGTCTTGCCGGTGCCAGTCTGGGCGATGCCGAGCAAATCCTTGCCGGCGAGCACGGGCGGGATCGCCTGAGCCTGGATCGGCGTCGGCGTCGTATAACCTTCGGCGGCGACGGCTTTGGCGATCGGCTCGGCGAGGTTCAGCGAAGAAAAAGTAGTCAAAACAGAATCCAATATGTTCGGCCGCGCCGCCTGAAGCGCATCGCGCGAGACGGATCGGGCCCGGGTGAAAACGACCCGCGTGACTCAGGGCGTAGGGAAAGGTTGGGTCTGAAGAAGAGGGCTCAATGTCGGGATTTCTCCCCGCAGCGCTTCACGCCGCCCTCATCATGCAGCCCTTCCGGGCGCAGACGTTGGACCGCATATGGCGAGCTTGGCGTTAAAAGTCAATGAAGATCGCAATCTTCTTCCCTTCCCCCTGTGAAGGAACACGATCGCATCTGGCGGGGTACGCACTTCTCCTCTCTCCCGCAAGCGGGAGAGGGCAAAGGGCCATATGCGATCACCCCCCCTTTGGGGGCTTATCTACTCCCCGATGTCCTCATTCCAGAGCGCCGGGTTTTCCGCGATGAACCGGCCCATCAGCGCGATTGAGTCAGCGTGCTGAAGATCGATCACCTCGACGCCGCGCGAGGCGAGCCACGCCTCGTTCCCGCCGAAGTTCTTCGTATCGTTAATGACGACGCGAGGGATCTTGAACTGGACGATCGTCCCTGCGCACATCATGCAGGGCGAGAGAGAGGTGTAGAGCGTCATCCCCTTGTAGCTCGTCTGGCGCCCGGCTTTCCGAAGGCAGTCCATCTCGCCATGGGCGATCGGATCGTCCTTCTGGACGCGCTGGTTATGACCGGATGCGATCAGCCGGTCGCCTTCCGCAAGGACGGACCCGATCGGGAGCCCGCCATTATCGGCGCTCTTTTTCGCCTCCATGAAGGCGAGTTCGGCGAAACGGCGGTCCCAATCGGTGAGCATAGGGGTGTTAGGTTTTAGGTGTTAGGTGTTAAGGGACGGGGCGATGTCGCCACCGACCCTAAAACCTAACACCTAAAACCTAAAACCTCAAAAATGATCACCATCGTCTCCCACCCGCTCGTCCAGCACAAATTGACGCTGATGCGCGAGAAGTCGACCAACAACGCGCTCTTCCGCGAGACCTTGCGCGAGATTTCGTTCCTCCTCGCCTACGAGGTGACGAAGGATCTCGAACTCGGGTTGCGGGAGATCGAAACGCCGCTCGAAAAGGGATCGTTTCCCTGGCTCGAAGGGCGGCGCATTTGTTTCGTCTCGATCCTGCGCGCCGGCAACGGCCTTCTCGACGGCATGCTTGATCTCGTGCCTGACGCGCGCGTCGGGCATATCGGCCTTTATCGCGATCATGCGACGCTGAAGCCTGTCCAGTATTATCTGAAGCTCCCCGAAGCGATCGGCGAGCGCGACGTCATCGTCGTCGATCCGATGCTTGCGACTGGCAACTCCGTCACTGCGGCGCTCGATATCTTGAAGAAAGAGGGCGCGCGTCGGCTGAAATTCATGTGTCTCCTCGCCGCGCCCGAGGGCGTTGCAAGGGTCGAAAAGGCGCACCCGGACGTTCCGGTCTTCACCGCCGCCGTCGACCGCCAGCTGAACGAAAAAGGCTACATTCTCCCCGGCCTTGGCGACGCCGGCGACCGTATTTACGGGACGGTCTGACACGGCGTTCGCCGCGAAAGCTTCTTGCCGGCGCCGCTATTCCGCCGCGATCTGGTCATTCCCTCTCGCCGGGGTAGACTGGCCGAGGCATGCGAAAGCTCCACTTGCCGCTTCCGGATTTGCGCGACGCGCGCTGGTTCCAGCTCGCGGGACAGGCGACGATTCTGGCGGTGGGGCTTTCGCAGCTCGGGTTCGGCGTTTCGCCCGCTCAAATTACAGCAGCGATCGGCGCTGCTCTCCTCACGCAATGGGCGGGATCGCTGCTCCTCGCCACCCGTTTCGACTGGAAAAGCGCGGTCATCACAGGCCTCTCGCTCGCGCTGCTTCTCCGCGCCAATGACATTTGGCCGTTCATGTGCGCCGCCTTGATCGCCATCGGATCGAAGTTTGCTGTTCGCGCAAACGATCGCCACGTCTTCAATCCCGCCAATATCGGCATCGTCGTCATGGCCGCATTTACGGATGCGGCGTGGACATCGACGAGCGAATGGGGAAGCGCGCTATGGTTCGCCGCGCTTATCGCCGCACTCGGCGCCCTCTCCTGCTGGCGCGCGTCCCGGCTCGACGTTCCGTTCATCTATCTTGGAGTTTGCGCCGCACTCATGATCGGCCGTGCGCTCTATCTCGGCGATCCGCTGGCGATCCCGGCGCTCCGCCTCACGCATGGCGCGCTCATCCTGTTCGCCTTCTTCATGATCTCAGATCCGAAGACGACGCCGGAAGATCCGCGAACGCGCGCATTGTTCGTCGCAGCGGCGGCTGTCATCGCCTATGTGCTGCAGTTTCACTTCTTCATCAGCGACGGCATTTTCTATGCGCCCGCGATGCTGGCTCTCGCGCAGCTTGCGATGGGGCGCGCCGGAACGGGCGGCGTCTATGAATGGGGCCGTCCGCCGCGCGCGCCGGCGATCGGGAAATTGCGCTTTCGCCAAAGAGGGGCGCCGCCGGCGCCCGCCGAATGATTTGTTCAGCAGGGAGGGATTGATGTCGAAGAAACGCTTGAAGAAAGCCCTGATCGCCGCAGCATCGGCGATCGCAGCGGTTTCAGCCGCCGGCGGCACCGTCGCCTTTTGCGGTTTTTATGTCGCGAAAGCAGACACCAAACTGTTCAACAAGGCTTCACGCGTTGCGATCATGCGCGACGGCGATCGCACCGTGATGACGATCTCGAACGACTATCAGGGAGAACTCAAGGAATTCGCGATCGTCGTGCCAGTCCCGGTCGTCCTCGAAGAAGGCCAGATTCACGTCACGGACAACGCCATTCTCGATCATCTCGACGCCTACACGGCGCCGCGCCTTGTTGAGTATTTCGACGAGGACCCGTGCGAGCGGCGCGTTTATGAAATGATGGCGCCGTCAGCGGCGGCCGACGGCGACATTATGGTTACGGCGTCCAGGCGCAACAAAAGCCTCGGCGTAACGGTCGAGGCCGAATACACGGTCGGCGAATACGACATCCAGATCCTGTCCGCCAAAGAGTCTGGCGGCCTCGCCGAATGGCTGAAGCTCAACGGCTACAAGCTCCCCGATGGCGCGGAAGAAACGCTCGGCAGCTACATCAAGCAGGGCGTCAAATTCTTCGTCGCCAAGGTCAATCTCAAGGAACAGTCGAAGACCGGCCTTAAATATCTCCGCCCGCTGCAGATGGCGTTTGAATCGCCGCGCTTCATGCTGCCGATCCGGCTCGGCACCGTCAATGCCGACGGGAAGCAGGAGCTTTTCGTCTTTACACTGACAAGGACAGGCCGCGTCGAGACGACGAATTACCGGACGGTGAAACTCCCGACCGGCATGGATATTCCTGTCTATGTGAAGAATGAATTCGGCGATTTCTACAAGGCGATGTTCGCCGAGCAGGTCGATCGCGAGGCTGAGCGCGCCGTCTTTCTCGAATACGCCTGGGATATGAACTGGTGCGATCCGTGCGCCGCCGATCCCCTGACGAACGATGAACTGAAGGAGCTTGGCGTTTACTGGAGCGGCGGCGATGGCGGCGCGGATATCCGCCGCCCCGGCCCTCCCGCCGGCCCGCAGGATGTTTTCGTCACGCGCCTCCATGTCAGCTACGACGCCGCGCATTTCCCCGAGGACCTGATGTTCAAGGAAACCGGGGAACGCGAGAATTTCCAGGGCCGCTACGTTCTGCGTCACCCCTATAAGGGCGATGCGAAGTGCGAAGCGGGCCGCGACTACAAGGCAAGCCTGCCAAAACGCTTTGAAGAGGAAGCCCAGACGCTCGCCAGCCTCACCGGCTGGGACATCGACGATATCCGCGGGAAGATGAAGTCCGGCGGGCAATCCTTCACGCCGCCGCCGAAAGAAAAATGGTGGGAGAATATCTGGGGCAAGAGCGACAAGAAAGGCTGAACGCGGATGCGAAGCGGGCCGGCGCGGAACCGGCCCGGTTGGCGACTTATTTTCCCTTTGCCGGCATCGCCGCTTTTCGTCCGAACATCTGGCTGACAGCGGACTGCTGCGGATGTTTCGACGAAGCGACTGTTTTCCCTTTCGCCTTTTTGGGCTTCTTGGTCTCGCGATTGCCGCGATTCTTTTCTTTGGACATTTCAGCACTCCATCCTGAAGATCGGCGGCGCAAACTGCGCCGGATCGCTCAATTCGTCTTGGGTTTTGTGTCGGTGGTCTTTTCAGCCTGAGCCGGCGTCAGCGGCGCAGCCGACGCGCTGTCGGTTTTCGGATTTTCGGCTTTGACCGGCTTTTTGGCTTTCGGTCGAAACTTGATCATGATGAGTGGCCTTTGCGGAATTGCTTCGGGGCGGCGGCGCCGCGCCGATCGGAAGTCGCTTGACCCATTCGCCAGGCAAAAATCGGCGCTGGCGGCCGGATGGCCAAGCGGGCTAGATTTTCGAAAGAAAGGCTCGTGCAATACACGGAGGTGATGGGGCCGTGAGGCGCAGAACGGCATCTCGCGAAGCGGGAGGTTGCCCGCCGACTCGCCTATCGTGCGCCGTCCTGTCATTCATAAAGGGTCGCGGGGAGAAAAGCCAACGAGCATTTGGAGACAGGCGAAGAAATCCCCGGACGCGAGGGCGACGGAGCCGCAATGGCTAACTTTCTGACTGTAATGCGGATGGCGCTGATTGTCCCCTTCGCTTCCATGTTTTTCATCGACGCGCCGTGGGCGCTGACTGTCGCTTTTGCGATATTCGCCGTCGCCGCAGCGACGGATTTTCTCGATGGCTGGATCGCGCGCGCGCGGAACGAGACATCGGCGCTCGGAGCGGCGCTTGATCCGCTGGCGGACAAGCTCCTCATCTCCGCCGCGCTCCTTCTCCTCGTCCGCAACGGCGTCATCCGGGACCTTGGCGTGATCGCGGCCCTTGCGATTCTCCTTCGCGAGATCCTCGTCGGCGGTCTTCGCGAGGCGGTCGGAAAGAATGGCGGCTCGCTCCCCGTGACGACGCTCGCCAAGTGGAAAACGACAGCGCAGCTTCTCGCGGTCGGCCTTCTCATCGCGGCGGCGCCCGGCGGAATCGCCGGCGAAGCGCTGAAGCCGGCCGCCGGCGCGGCGTTCTGGCTCGCCGCCCTTTTGACGGTCGTCACAGGCGCCGACTATTCCCGCAAGGCGGTCCGCCTCTTGCGCGGCAGGCCCGGCTGATCTCAAAAACGGACCGGAAGGCCCCGCGCATGGCGAATGCAATTGAAGAACGATCCGCCCACATCCTC
>JBMOOR010000260.1:0-6615 GCA_049324555.1 Pseudomonadota bacterium
CCGCGCCCCTCGCCGCCGCGGACGAGTTCGACCGCTTCGCCGAACGCGCGGAGGCGGGGCCTGCGATCTCCCATGAAGCGTTCGACCTTTTCCTCGAGCGGCTGGCGCTTGACGGGAACGGCCGCACGCAGGTCGCCTATACGGCCGCGGCCGGCGAAGGAGAGCGCTTTCTCAAAGCCTATGCGAACGGCCTTGCCGCCATTTCTCCGGCGCCCCTTTCTGCGGACGAGCAGCTCGCCTACTGGCTCAACCTGCGCAACGCCCTCATCGTCGCGGAATTCTGCACGCGCGGCGGGCGCGGCGATCTGAAGAAACTGCGCGGCGATTTTGCTGCGCCCGGCGAGGCCTGGACGGTGAAGCGCGTCGCCGTCGACGGGGTCGAACTCTCGATCGACGACATCGAACGCAGGATCATTTTCGCCAACTTCAACGACCCGCGCGTCATCTACGGTCTCTATCAGGCGTCAGCGAGCGGGCCGCGCCTTCCGCGCAAGGCCTTCGCCGGAGAGACCGTCATTGCAACGCTTGAAAAGCTCGGCCGCGATTTCATCGAGGACGGCGTGCGCGTGCGCAAGGGCGCGATCGAGGCTCCCGCCGTCTTCGAATGGTACAGGGAAGCGCTGTTCGACGGATCTGACGACGCCGTGAAATCGCATCTTCTCGGCCTGTCGAGCGCCGCCGATCGGTCGAAACTCGAGCCGGCATCGACGCTCGCTTACGCGAAATTCCGCTATCAGATCGAGAAATACGAAGTGCGCACAGCAGCCCCGGTCGTCAGCGGCCCGAGCCAGGGCGCTTTCCCGACGGGTTCGTGAACGCTCTCCGCCTCGCGGCGGCCCTGCTCCTTGCAGCCTCAATCGCCTCGATCGCAGCGATGGCGCCTGCGTTTTCGGCGGCGGCGCCGGCGGCGTCGCGGTCCATCGAACTCTTCGTTCTCACCCTCGCCGCAGCGGGCGGCGCCTATCTTGTTCTCGTCCCGCGCCTTGCCGCGGCGCCGCTCGCGCGCCGGACGGCGGCGGGGGCGTTCGCGCTCGGTCTTGCGCTCCGCGCTCTCTTTTTCACGTCAACACCGATTCTCGAGGACGACTGGCGGCGCTATCTCTGGGAGGGCGCGGCGATCGCCGCCGGCGTCAGCCCTTACGATCATCCGCCAGCGGAAGGTCTTGCTTCACCGTTCGAGGACGCGGCAGGCGGCGCCGAAGCGAGTGACGCCAAAGCGCGCCTCAAGGCGCTCGGCGCCGGCGAGCCGGACTATCCCGAAACGGTCAATCATCCCTATCTCGCGACAATCTACCCCCCGCTCGCCGAGGCCGCGTTCCTGACCGCGCGGCTCATCGCGCCCTTCGATCTTTTCGCCTGGCGCGGCGTTCTTTTCGCGGCGGACCTTTCGACGTTCTTCATCCTCGCCACGGCGCTAGGGCGCCGCGGCCTCCCGCGCTCGCGCGCCTTTCTCTACTGGCTCAACCCGCTCGTCATCTTCGAGACCTTCAACGCCGCGCATATGGAGGCGCTCGTCTGCCCGTTTCTTGGGGCGGCGATGCTATTTGCGCAGGAAAAACGGGCGGGGCTCGCCGGCGCGATGCTGGCGTCCGCGGCGGGCGTCAAGATCTGGCCCATCCTCCTCGCACCAATCCTTGCACGGAGCTTTACCGCAAGCCCCGCGCGGTTCCTGCGCTTTTGCGCCGTCTTTTCCGCGCTCGCTGCGCTCTTTCTCGCGCCGCTCGTCCTCAGCCTTCCGGATGCGGCGAGCGGTCTTGCGGCCTATGCGTCCGACTGGCGGCGCAACGCTTTCCTTTTTCCGATGGTTGAATTTGCGCTTTCTTCGTTTTCAGGCGATCCTGACGGCGCCGCGCGGCGCGCTGTCGCGCTTGTCACGATCGCGCTCGGATTCTCCTCGCGCGCCGGAAAGACGACGGCGCCCTGCTCGCGCCCGTCCGCGCGCTCATCCTCATTGCGGCGCTCTTCCTCCTCGGCCCCGCTTTCTACCCCTGGTATGCGCTCGCGCTCTTTGCGCTTGCGCCTTTTGCGCCGTCGGCGGGCGTGCTGCTTTTGACCGCAAGCCTCCCACTCTATCATCTCCGATTTCTGGGCGCCGGGCCCGCCGGCGACGTTCCTCAATGGTCGATAGCCCTCGAATTCTTCCCGCCCCTTCTCCTGCTGACGATTGACGCGCTCAAGGTCCGATGGCGACGCTCGACGATCTCGATATCCGCCTCATAATTCCCGCCTGCGACGAGGAGGCGTCGATCGCGGCCGTCGTTCGCGCGGCGCCAGCCTTCATTCGCGAGGTGATCGTCGTCGACAACGCCTCGCGCGACCGGACGGGCGAATGCGCGCGGGCCGCGGGAGCGCGTGTCGTCGAGGAACCCAGACGCGGCTATGGGCGCGCCTGCAAGGCGGGGATCGCCGCCGCGGGGACATGTGACATCATCCTTTTCATGGACGGGGACGGGGCCGACGCGCCGGAAGACGCTTCCTTACTCCTCGCCCCGATCGCCGACGGAGAGGCGGACCTCGTTATCGGCTCGCGCATCCTCGGCAGGGTCGAGCCGGGCGCGCTCACGCCCGCGCAGATCATCGGCAACCGCCTCGCCTGTTTCCTGATGCGCCTCTTCTGGGGCGGGCGGTTCACCGATCTCGGCCCCTTTCGCGCCGTCACGCGCGAGGCGCTAGAACGCCTTCAAATGGACGACAACGCTTTCGGCTGGACCGTCGAGATGCAGGCGCGGGCGCTCAAATTCGGGCTCTCCTGCGCTGAGCGGCCGGTCGCCTATCGCCGCCGGATCGGCCATTCGAAAATTTCAGGGACCATCCGCGGCGTCGCCATGGCCGGCGCGACGATCCTTTACGTTCTCCTCCGCGAAAGGGTCATGGGCGGGGCGCTGCGGAAGCGCGGCGCTTGACCGCAAATCCTTCAATTTCCCGCCCGAATAGGGCCATGCTATGGGCGTAGCGCCCCATTTGACCGACCGCAGCGGAGCCCAAGGGTTGAGTTCTCCTTCCGATCATGACGAAAAGCGCCCCCGCGCCGGAGCGGGCGAGCCGGACGCCCTCGCCGAGGAGTTCCGCGCGGCTGCGGCCGATCTCGCCCAGCATTTGTCGAGCCTCCCGAAGACGGCGGCCTCGGTCCTTCCGACGCCGCGCCGGATCGAGCCGCGCCACGAGCCCCCTCCGCAGCCGGACGCGGCGGCGAAAGCGGCGGAGACGGAAATCCCCTCTCCTGAAAAGGGAGGGCTACAGAAGGTTGCTGCGCCGCGAGCGCAAGCTTTCCAATCGACATCGGACCTCGCCGCATCCAAATCCTCTCCGGCCATCCCTGTTCAGGAGAGAGAGAAGAAAGAAGGCCAGCGCGCCGATCCGCCCATTGTCGCCCGTCGTCTGGCCGCCGATGCGAGCCCTGCAGCCGCAGCGAAGCCCGATGCAGATCAGCGCCCGTCCGCCGCCGAACGCGCGCGCGCCCGGCGCGAGAAGGGAGGCGCCGGCGCGCCGCCGCCTCAGACGCCGAGGCGCCGGCCGCTTCTCGCCGAGTTCGGCTATCTCTGCGTGTCGCTCTTCTTTCTCGGGGGAATCGGCGGTCTCGCTGCGCTCTTTCTCGTCATTGCTCCGTGGCCGGATGAAAGCGTCGATCTTTGGGATCTCAAGCGGACGCCGGCGGTCGTTATTCTCGATCGCAACGGGCGCGAGATCGCCGCACGCGGCGCCCGCTATGGCGAGGCGGTCGCCGTCGGCGAACTGCCGCCCTATCTCGTCAAGGCGTTTCTTGCGACCGAAGACCGCCGCTTTTACGAACACCGCGGCGTCGATCTGCGCGGGACGCTGCGCGCGCTGATGACCAACATCACCTCGAAAGGGCGCATCGAGGGCGGCTCGACAATCACCCAGCAGCTTGCGAAAATCCTCTTCCTGACGCCGGAGCAGACTTATATCCGCAAAGCGAAAGACGCGATGCTCGCGCTCTGGATCGAGGGGCGCTATTCGAAAGACGAGATCCTCTCGCTCTATATCAACCGCATATATTACGGCGCCGGCGCCTACGGCGTCGAAAGCGCGGCGAAAACCTATTTCAACAAGTCGGCGCGCGACGTTTCCTTAAGCGAAGCCGCGCTCCTCGCCGGGCTGCCGCAGTCGCCCTCAACGCTCGCGCCGACGCAAAACCCCCTCGGCGCGCAGGACCGCGCATTCGAAGTCATCGACAATATGCGCGAGACCGGCGACATCACCGAATTCGAAGCGCGCGAGGCGCGCAGCCATCCCCCGGCCCTCGCGACCAGCGTCGCCAACAATGACATCGGATGGTTCTTCGACTACGCCGCGGAAAAGGCGCGCGCGATCGCCGGAGCGGGCGCGCGAGACATCGTCATCCGGACGACGCTCGACCAGAAACTGCAGCGCGACGCCGAAGCCGCGGTCAAGACCGTGCTCGATGTCGACGCGAAGGTCGCCGGCGCGCTTCAGGGCGCGCTCATCGCCTATGACAATGACGGCGCGGTGCGCGCCATGGTCGGCGGGCGCTCCTATGTCGAGAGCCAGTTCAACCGCGCGACGCAAGCCAAACGCCAGCCAGGGTCGGCGTTCAAGCCCATCGTCTACGCGGCGGGATTTGAAAACGGCCTGACGCCCTCGTCACGCTTCGTCGATCAGCCGATCAATATCGCGGGCTGGAAGCCGACCAATTACGACAACCAGTATCGCGGCTCGATGCGCATATCGGAAGCGGTCGCAAAATCCATCAACACGATCGCCGTCCAGGTCTCGGAAAAGATCGGCCGCGCGAAAGTCATCGACATGGCGCACCGCCTTGGGATTTCATCGGATATTCCGACGGGCGAGGCCGGCATCGCGCTTGGCGGGTTTTCAGCGACGCTCGAGGAACTGACGGCCGCCTATATTCCGTTTGCGGACAATGGCGCGGGCGTCCGCCCCTACGCGATCGTTGAGATCGCCGACGGCCGCGGCGGGGTCCTTTATCGGCGCAATGAAAGAACGCCCGCCGCCGTCATCGACAGGAAAGTCGCGCGTGACGTGACGCATGTCCTTTATCAGGTGATGACGACCGGAACGGGCCGCGGCGCGAGCCTCGGCGCCCGTCAGTCGGCGGGAAAGACCGGCACGACGAACGATTGGCGCGACGCGTGGTTCATCGGCTATACGGCGCAGATGACTGCGGGCGTCTGGGTCGGCAATGACGGCTTCCAGCCGATGGATAAAGTGACGGGCGGCACCATCCCCGCGAAAATCTGGAAGACGTTCATGCTTGCAGCGCACGCCGATCTCCCGCGCGAGCCGCTCGACGGCGCCTATCCCGCCGTCACTTATTCCGAAGACGGGTTTCTGCTCGGCTTTTACCGCGACGTCGCCGATGCGCTCCGCCGCGTCATGCGCGACGGCGACGAGGACCGAGGCCGGCGCGAGCGCTAGCGCGGCGCCCTCTGCCCGCCGCAATCGCAACACATTATGAACCAATCAGGCGCAGAGTGTCGTCGGCAGTATTCCGCTTCATGGAACGCCTATGACGACGTCGAAATCCCCAGAAAGCGCCTCCGGCAAGCCGGCCAAGGCCAAGCGCGCCATTCTCAAAGACGCGGTTCCCTGCTGCGCGGGCGAAGACGTCGAACGGGCGCGCGCGCTCGCCCCGCGCGGGGAATATGAGATCGATGAAACAGGCGCCTGCGTCGGCCTTTGTTCGTGTGCGACGCACAATCGCTTTTCGCTTTCCTTCGACGCCTACCTCCAGCACCTCAACGAAGGCCGCATCGCCGTCGTCCGCGGCTGAAGCGACATTGAGAACCGCCCGGGTTGACCTCGCCAGCCGACGGTGAAAGCGTGCGCTCCCAATTCAGCACGGAGGGAGCCCGTCATGGCGTCATCACCATTCACCGCCGAAGGCGGATGCGATTGCGGCGGGGTTCGCTACCGGATGGAAGACCGGCCGCTGTTCGTTCACTGCTGCCACTGCCGCTGGTGCCAGCGCGAGACCGGCGCCTCCTTCGCACTCAATGCGATGATCGAATCGGACCGCGTGACGACCTTGAAGGGCGCGCCTGAAATGATCCTCACCCCTTCCGCGAGCGGCAAGGGGCAAAAGATCGTCCGCTGCCCGAAATGCCGCGTCGCGCTCTGGAGCCATTATTCGGGCGCTGGCGAGAAGGTGAAATTCATCCGTGTCGGGACGCTCGACAATCCGGACCTTCTGCCGCCGGACATTCACATCTACACATCGACCAAACAGCCGTGGGTCGTCATCCCGCCGCGCGCGCTCGCCGTCGAGGAGTTCTACAATATCGAGGAAACCTGGCCCGCCGCCTCACTCGAACGGCGCCGGGCCCTGCGCGCGAGATAGACGCCCGAGCGCGCCGACGGTTATCGCCGGGTCCGGGCCGTTTTTGCGAAATCAATTCAGTAAGGCTCGCGCGCCGTTGTCGCAACACCGCGCGAGCTTTTTGGCGCCGCGTTTTCAGTTTCGATCGAGTTTCTTCGGCAGATAGAAAGATTGGTTCGAAAAGCCGATCCGGGTGCATTCGAGCGTCGTCGGATCCCAGCTGAAGGTGATGAAGCCGAAATCGCCGCTCGATGAGATGATGTCGAGGAGCCCTGCATCCTCGGTGTTGCAAAGGA
>JBMOOR010000261.1:0-6574 GCA_049324555.1 Pseudomonadota bacterium
GGGACTGAACCAAAGTCCGTGCATGACGAAAGACGGGACTTGTCCCGCGCGATCATCTTCCAAACTTCGGGGGAAAACCTCCCCGCGAAAACGAGACCCCGCGCCCAAAGGTTCAAAGGCGCGGGGTCTTTCGCGTTTGCAGGACATCCGTATACGGATCAGTAGCGGGCGGCGCGGCGCCCTTCAGGGCGCGTTCGTTTACCTTCGTTAACAAACGGTAAAAATGTGATCTTCGTTAACGCGGTTTTCAGTTGACGGTTCGGCCTCTTCGGGGTTCAATCATCCGTGTCGGCATCATTTCCTCCGTGAGCCGACGAAGTACGAAGCGCAGAGCGAATCTTGAGTTGAAAACCCCCGGCGCCGCTGTCCCCTTGGCGGCGCACGATGTGACGCGTTCCTGCATCCCGCTCCGCACGACGCTACGCGAGCGGAAAGGCATAAAGGCTGTCAGTCGGATCTGGGATGCACGGCGGATGGGCGCGGACGGAAATCGTCCGCGCCCATCGTTTTGTGCTTTGCGGCGCGGCGCGGCGCTATTCGCCGCCGTAATAGCCCTGCGTGAAGCGGAGATATTCCGCAGCCGTTCCGCTGTCGATCATCGCCTCGGAAAGGTCGGCGCCGCTCGCGAAATAGCAGCGCGCGACGATGCGGTCGTAGGGGTCGATCTCGACATGCTCGCACGAGAGCGCCTCCTCGCCGACGAGCAGGGCGAGCATGTCGGTCGCCTCGTCAAAGCCTTCCTCGTCGCGTTCGGGCGCATCGACGCCCCAAAGGCGGATGCGGGTTTCGAGCCCTTCGAGGTAAAACGTGTCGCCGTCGACGACGCGCGCGACGCGGCCCCGATAATCCGTTTGCGGCGCAGTCCGGTCGCGGCGCCCATCCTCCGCGGCGAGGACGATCTGCGGCAGGACTTCCTCGCCCGCCGGCTCCTCGATCATCGTTTCTGCAGCCGGCCCCGGCGCAGTCGCGGGCGTCGGGGCGACGGGTTCGGCGGGCCCCGGCGCTGCGGGCTGGGCGAGGGTGAGCGCTCCGGGGGCGAGGGTGACGGGAAAGAGGGGGGCCTCGTGGAACCAGCCGGCGCCGACAAGCCCGCCGAACGCGACGCCCGCGAGCGCGATCTTCCACTCGCCGAAGGTCAGCATCGAGCGGCCCCGGCCCGCAAAGACGCGCCGGGCCGGCTTGAACGCCGCAAGCTTGCCGCCTCTGCCCATGGGGGAAGCGTCGGCGGCAGGGCCTAAGATTCCTTTGGCCTGTTAGGAAGGATTGTTCCTATCCCGGCAAGGAACAGCGGCTGGCCGATGTTTCGTTCGGCCCTTGAATTATTTCATCCGCGTGCGGACATAGGTCGCGAAGGCGGACCCAAGCTCGGCGCTCTTGAGGCCCAAATCGACATTCGCCATCAGCCAGCCGAGCTTTGATCCGCAATCATGGATGACGCCGTCGCAGATGCAGGCGTTGAAGGTCTGCTGCGCGTTGAGGCGGTTCATGGAGTCGGTGAGCTGGATTTCCCCGCCCGCGCCTGCGCCCTGCGTTTCGAGAAGCGCGAAAATGTCGGGCTGGAGGATATAGCGGCCGATGATGCGGAAATTCGACGGCGCGGCCTCGGGCTTCGGTTTTTCGACCATGCCCGACATCTCGATGAGATTGCCGTTGCGCGCCTTCGGCGCGATGACGCCGTATTTGCCCGTTTCGGATTTCGGCACTTCCTCGACCGCGACGAGATTGCCGCCGACCTTTTCATAGGCGTCGACCATTTGCTTCAGGAACCCCGGCCGGTGCGGCACGATCTCATCGGGAAGGGAGACGGCGAAGGGCTCATCGCCGACGATCGCTCGCGCGCACCACACGGCGTGGCCGAGGCCCAAAGGCGCCTGCTGGCGCGTGTAGGAAAGATCGCCGGCGCGCGGGATCGTCTTTTCGACTTCGGCGAGGATATCGTCCTTCGCCTTCGCTTTCAGCGTCGCTTCAAGCTCGAAGGCGTGGTCGAAATAATCCTCGATCGCGCTCTTGCCGCGCCCCGTCACCAGGATTACATGCTCGATCCCCGCCTCGCGCGCTTCGGCGACGACATAGTCTATGAGCGGACGGTCGACGACGGGCAGGAGTTCTTTCGGGATCGACTTCGTTGCAGGAAGGACGCGCGTGCCGAGGCCGGCGACAGGAATAACGACTTTTTTCACTCTCTTCGACATGGGTTCTTTCTCGAGACTTAATCCGGGACCTTGTTGATGGGACTTTTGTCGAGATCAATCGTTTCGCCGATCGGTTCAAGCGGTTCGGGCTCGACTTTCAGAAGGGCCTCAAGGGAGGCGAGGCGGACGCCGGCGTTCGTCGCAAGGTCGTAATAAAAAAGATTGAAGGGCTGCGCCTTCCATTTTTCTCCGAACCAGTCGCCGCGGCGCAGGAACCGCCGCTTTGGCGTGTCGACGATGAGAATGCCGTTCTCGCAACGGGCGCCGACGGATTTTGCGATCGCGGGCGGCGGCGAGCCCTCGGCAATGCCTGTCGCCGAGGCGGCGCCGATATTTTTCTCCGCCGGCTGATAGGCGCCGTCCGTCCGCCACGACAGCGGGTTGACGCAGACGAGATTGTCGCTCTTCACCGAAGCGAGCGCGCCTTTCTCACCCCAGACGAGCGCGCGAGCGCGAACGCGCTGCATCTCCTCATCAAAACGCGGCTCGAAATCGACATAGGAAACGACGCAGCGGACAGCGTTCGCTTCGTTACAGACGGGAATGGGGGGAGCAAGGCCTGCAAGATAGTCAGCAGGCGTCGATGCGCCAATCACATAAGCGGCGACGAGGCGCCGGCGCAACGGATTGATGTCGCCCTCAAAGTAATCTTTCAGCAGGCCGAGGACATAAAGCCCGCCCTGCCCGTAGCCGGCGAGGATGATCGGGCGCTCCGGGTTGCGCTTGGCGAGGAAGGCTTCAAAAGAGCGCTTTATGTCGGAATAGGCGAGGCGTCTTGCGGCAAGTCCGTCATATTTGTGCGTAAAGAGTGAATAGAGGGTCGCTTCCCGATAGCGCGGCGCATGGATGTCGGCGACGTCGGCAAAGGGGCCGGCCTCGTTCGGCGCGGCGATCATCCGCCGGATGCGATCGGCGTCCGCGTCGTCCGTCGGGGCGTTCCACATGCTGCGGCGGTAAAAGGTCGTCGAATGCACGTAAAAAACGTCCGCCGCCCGCTGCGGCGCGCCCTCCGGCTTGGCGAGCCAGGCGTCATCATCCGCGTAAGCGGGGGCGGGCGGCGGCGGAACGGTCTGAAAGGGCGCGCGCGGGGTCGCAAAGAAGCGGACAATCCCGTCCTGGAACACGATCGCGAAAGCGATAAGGAGAACGCAGGCGAGGCCAGTTGCGCCATAGCCGATCCGTCTCCATGTCTTTGTGGTCATCCGTTCGCCATCCAGTCGCCGAATTCATGGGACCATAATGGGTGAACCGCTCGCGATAAACGGGGAAACGAGAGGAGCCCGATTGCGCCGCCGATGCAGCTTTTGGTAAGGCCTTCGCGGCAACCTTGCGGGATGCTTCCGGAAAGAAAACGAGATGAATGAGCCAGTTGACAAGTCCAGCGAAGAAGGCGCCCGCAGGCAAGCGCTGAAGACGCCGCTCATCCGTCCGCGCAGGACGACCATTCTTTCCGGAATGCGCACAAACTTCATCGCCGGCGTCGTTGTCGCGGCGCCTGTCGCGATCACCATCTACATCATCTACTGGTTCGTCACCGGGCCGATGCGCAAGCTCGACCTCTTCGTGCGCAACATGCTTCCGGCGGGCGACAGCCGGCTTGAAACGATCACGCAGGCGATCCCGGGATTTGGCGTTCTCGTTGCGATTGTCGCGATCGTCATGCTCGGCGCCTTCGCCAAGAACTTCATCGGCCGCGCGCTCATCCGCACCGGCGAGAAGTTTGTCGAGCAGATGCCGGTCGTGCGTTCGCTTCACCGCTTCTTCAAAAACGTGTTCGAGACGGCGCTGCAGAAATCGGCGCGATCCTTTAAGGAGGTCGGCCTCATCGAATATCCGCGCAAAGGGTTATGGACGCTCGCCTTTGTTATTGGCGAAGCAGCCGGCGAAGTCGGCTACAGGCTCGCTGAAGAAAGGCTGATCGGTGTCTTCGTGCCGACGGTCCCGAACCCGACCTCCGGCTTCCTGATTTACGTTCCGCGAGCCGACTTCAAGCATCTCGACATGTCGATCGAGGATGCGGCGAAGGTCATCTTCTCTCTCGGCCTTGTCGTTCCGGAGTTTACGGCGCCCAACGAAGCCGTGAAGAAACTTGAAAAGATTGCGGAAGAGACGGCGCGCGAACGGCGCAGTCTTCTTTCGCGCTTCGCCGGGCGCAAGACGGACGCCTAGCCGGCGCGGAGGAGCTTCACCGCATCGTCGCGGCTGAAGAGATAAAGCAGGATGCGGAGCGCCTCGCCGCGCGGCGTTTTGAGATCCGCGTCCCGCTCGACGATGAGCGCTGCATCGTCACGCGCCGCCAGCAGCATTTCTCCATGCACGGCGTAATCGGCGAAGTGAAGCTTCGGAAACCCTGACTGCGCCGCCCCGAGCAGATCGCCCGCGCCGCGCAGGCGGAGATCTTCCTCAGCGATGCGAAAGCCGTCCTCCGTTTCGCGAAGGATTCGAAGGCGCGCCGCCGCCGTCTCGCTCAAAGGCCCCTTGTAGAGAAGAAGGCATGAAGCGGGCTTCGTCCCGCGCCCGACCCTGCCGCGAAGCTGGTGGAGCTGCGCGAGGCCGAAGCGCTCGGCGTGTTCGATCACCATGACGACGGCGTTTGGCGCATTGACGCCGACTTCGATCACTGTCGTCGCGACTAGAAGGAGCAATTCCCCACGGTGGAAGCGCTCCATCACCGCATCTTTCTCGGCCGCCGACATACGGCCATGGACGATGCCCGCTTTATCGCCGAAGAGCGCGTGGAGATCTTTGAAGCGCTCCTCCGCCGCCGTCATCGGGACGAGATCGGATTCTTCAACGAGTGGGCAGACCCAGTAGACCGCCTCGCCGCGCGCAATGACGCGTGAGACGGCGTCGACGACGTCGTCAAGGCGGCCGATCGGAACGGCGCGCGTGTCGACCGGCTTTCGGCCCGGCGGCTTTTCGCGGATCGCCGTCACGTCCATGTCGCCGTAGACAGTGAGCGCGAGGGTGCGGGGAATCGGCGTCGCCGTCATGACGAGAAGATCGGAGCGCCATCCTTTCGCGGTCAGAGCCGCGCGTTGATGAACGCCGAAGCGGTGCTGCTCATCGATGATAACGAGCCCAAGATCGCTGAACTCAACATCTTCCTGAATCAACGCGTGCGTTCCAACGAGCAAGTCAATCTCGCGCGCCTTGAGGCGGCGACGCTTTTCCTCCCTTGCGGCGCCTTTGTCGCGCCCGGTCAGGATATCGATCCGCACCCCGATCTTCGCCGCGATCGGCGCAAGCGTCTCGATATGCTGGCGTGCAAGGATTTCGGTTGGGGCGAGGATCGCCGCCTGCGCGCCCGCCTCGATGACTGTTGTCGCGGCGAGAAAGGCGACGATCGTCTTGCCGGAACCGACATCGCCCTGAATAAGGCGGACCATTCTCTCCTGCGATGCAAAGTCGACGTTAATTTCGCCGAGCGCGGCCTTCTGGGCGGCGGTAAGCGAGAAAGGAAGCGCAGCGATCGCTTTCGCCCGAAGAGCGCCTGATGGTGCGAAGCTGCGTCCCGCGGCCTTTTTGCGCGCGCGGCGCATCAGCGTCAGCGTCAGCTGATTGGCGAGAAGTTCGTCATAGGCAAGGCGCTTCAACGCGGGATTTGACGGCGCGAGATCATGAAGCGACTGCGGCGAATGAATTGCCTCGATCGCGTCGCGCCATTCGGGAAAATTGTTCTTCCTCAGCCACGCCTCATCCTGCCATTCAGGCAGCGCCGGCGCGCGCGCTACAGCCGTCTCCGCCGCTTTCCTCATCACTGAGGGCGGCAATCCCGCGGTCAGCGGGTAGACCGGCTCAAACAACGGCAGGCCGCCAGCGACAGCGGGATCGACGATATGATCCGGATGCGTCATTTGCCGGGCGCCGCCATAGTCATCGATGCGCCCCGAAATGATGCGCCTTGCGCCTTCGGGAAGCGCCTTGATGATATAATCGGGCCGGGTGTGGAAGAAGACGAGGGTGATATAGCCCGTTTCGTCCGAGCAGATGACCTTGTAGGGAAGGCGCTTGATCGGCGGCGGGTCGTGCTTATCGACCGTCACTTCGAGCGTTGCGAGCGAACCGATTTCCGCCTCGGCGATTTTCGGCCTCAGGCTGCGGTCGATGACGCTGTGAGGCCGCGCAAAGAGAACGTCGATGACGCGTGGGCCGGCCGCCTTGGCGATGAGCGCGGCAAGGCGCGGGCCGACGCCTTTCAAGGCGGTCACGTCGGCGAACAGGGGGTTCAGAATTGCGGGGCGCATCTCGTTCAATTATCAGGCGGTTCGCGCCCTTTGTCTAAGCGGGCGGACTTTCATCCCTGAGGAAAGATGACAGACGACACTGATCTTGTCCGCCGCAAGAAGCTCCTCCACCGAGCGCGCTATCGCGGCTTCAAG
>JBMOOR010000262.1:0-6523 GCA_049324555.1 Pseudomonadota bacterium
GACGTCTTTTCCTGAAGGTTATTGGACGCGGCGCACCGCGTAGCCCTTCTCCTTCAGCATTGCAACGACGCTTTCCTCGCCGATGAGGTGGCCTGCGCCGACGGCGATGAAGCAGTCTTCATCGCCCGCCATGATCGCTTCGATCCGGCGGACCCAGTTGCGGTTCCGGTCGGTAATCAGTGTACGGAATGCTATCGGCGCGTCCTTGCGCATCGGGGCGAGCGTCTCCTCCTCAAGCGTCCTGACGTCGCCCGCAGCCCAAGCGCTGAGAACGCGCGCGGCGTAGGCGTCGAAATCGGCGAACTGATCGAGCGATGAATCAAAATCAGCGAGGATTTCCGTCTCATCAAGCCCCGCGAGCGCGCGCACCTGAAACTCCGCCGATTCAAGATAGTCGAGGCGGTCGCCTTCTTCGCCCGCGCGCAAAAGAATCGTTTCCTCAGCGCCGCTCCCCGCTTCAAATCCTTCCTTCTGCATGACCGTCATCGTCAGCGTGATCATCGCGAGCCAGGGTTTTAAGGGCTCAAGCGCCGCCATCGGCACGCCGTATGTCCCGGCGATTTCGGCAAAGCGCGCGGCGCGTTCTTTTCCGAGCGCCGCAGAAAGCGTCGCGCCCGGCGGGTTGAGTCCGAGTTCTTGAACGAGCGCGGCCATTTTCGCCTGCGCCTCGGGGCTTTTGGCGTCGACCTCCGCCATGGTCGTCGCCGTTTCCTTCATCGCAGCGTCGAAGGCGGGCGTCTTCCATCTGGTCGAGGCGGGGAGAATGTGAAACGTGCCGAAGAGGTAGACGGTCGAATCCTCGTCCGAGACGAGCCACATGGCGGGGCCCGTGTCGCCCGTCGCACCCGGCTGAGGCGCCGATTGCTGCGCCGTCGGCGTCAGGACTGCGACATCGGCCGGCGCAACCGATTTTTGTCCGCAGGCGGAGAGGAAGGCGAGTGCGGCCAAGGCTGCAAGGCAGCCGCGCCGTTTCTGTTCCCCTCTCCCGCTTGCGGGAGAGGGGTTAGGGGTGAGGGACCGTCGCGAATGGGGTTGCTCCGTATCGGGATGACGCCCCCTCACACCCGGCCCGTCGGACGCATGGTCCGACCCCGCAAGCGGGAGAGGGGAGAAGTTCGGTTTCATACTGGAACGAATGCTCATCGCCGCCTGCTCAAATCTGCTGGTTATACGCGCCGACTTCTTCATGCTCGCGCAGCACCGCGTCGAGTTCATGGAACATCGCGCGCATGTTCGCTTCCGAAGTCGGGCTTTCGACGACGACAACGAGTTCGGGCTTGTTCGACGAGGCGCGGATCAATCCCCAGGTGCCGTCTTCTGCGGTGATCCTGACGCCGTTGACGGTGACGACGTCCCGGATTTTCTGGCCGATGATTTCGCCGCCTTCTTTCGCGCGCCTTTCGATCGTCTTCACGACCTTGTCGACGACGCCGTATTTCGCCTCATCCGCGCAGTGCGGCGACATCGTCGGCGACTGCCAGGTCTTGGGGAGCGACTTCCGCAAATCCGAGAGTTTCTTCCCCGGATTGCGGTCAAGCATCTGGAGAAGCGCGATCGCGGCGACAAGGCCGTCGTCGTAGCCGCGCCCGATCGGCTTGTTGAAGAAGAAGTGACCGGACTTTTCAAAACCGGCGAGGGCGCCGAGCTCATGGCTCTTCCTCTTGATATAGGAGTGGCCGGTCTTCCAGTAGATCGTCTTCGCGCCATTCTTTTGAAGAACCGGGTCCGTCACGAACAACCCGGTCGATTTCACGTCGACGACGAATTGCGCGTTTTTGTGGAGCGCCGACAGATCGCGCGCGATCAGGACGCCGATCTTGTCGGCGAAAATCTCCTCGCCCTCGTCATCGACGACGCCGCAGCGGTCGCCGTCGCCGTCAAAGCCGAGCGCGAGATCGGCGCCGTGTTCTTTGACCGCATGCCGCATCGCGTGCAGCATTTCGAGATCCTCAGGATTCGGATTGTATTTCGGGAAGGAGTGATCGAGCTCCGCATCCATCGGGATGACGTCAACGCCCAATCGCGCAAGCGTCTCCGGCGCATAAGCGCCGGCGGTGCCGTTGCCGCAGGCGGCGACGACTTTGAGCTTGCGCCTGATCGGACCCGCCTTGGCGAGATCGTCGATGTATTTTTCGCGAAGGCCCGGAACCCATTTATAGGCGCCGCCCGAATGAGCGCGGCCCTGACCCTTAAGGATGATTTCCTTAAGGCGCCCCATCTCTTCGGGGCCGAAGGTCAAGGGCCGGTCGTATCCCATCTTGACGCCGGTCCAGCCGTTTTCATTGTGGCTCGCCGTCACCATCGCGACAGCGGGAATGTCGAGCGCGAACTGCGCGAAATAGGCGACGGGCGACAAGGCGAGGCCGATGTCGTTGACCTCGATCCCTGCGGTCATGAGGCCGACGGTCAGCGCCTGCTTGATCGAAGTCGAATAGCTGCGGAAATCGTGGCCGACGACGATGCGAGGGGGCTTTCCCGCCTCGCGGATAAGCGCGCCAAGCCCGAGACCGAGCGCCTGGATGCCGAGAAGGTTGATCTCCGGCCCGAAGAGCCAGCGCGCGTCATATTCGCGAAAGCCGGTCGCCTTGACGAGCGGCGTCGTCTCATAGGCGAGCGTGTTCGGCTTAAGGTCCGGGCGCGGAACGGGAAGGGCGTCGGTCATCGCATCACTCTTGCTGCAGGTCTTATCGGCGCGGCGCAGAATAGGGTTGTTCCCCGTTCGCGCAACCGCCCGCCGGCGAAATTCGCGCGCCGCGCGACCAACGCGCGGATAATCCGTAATGTGCGGGCCGGGCGACCCCCCACGACTCCAGCATCCATGCGGCTCGCAGCGTTTTTGTCCGTATTATCCGCATTCGCGCGTTTGGGGCGCCGCATCGCTGTCTGAGGGCCGTTCCTGTATTTTTGCGCGTCGCTCATGAATTCCTCCAGTCCTGTTTAACGCGCAGGCGCATGCGATTCCGTCGCGCGGGATTGAGAAAATCACAAAGCCTCCAAAGGGGCGGGGATAACTTTTTCTGTTCCGTTTACGGATCAATATCCTATATGGTTAATGCGTCCCGATAAGGGGAAACACGGCGGGGGTGTTCGCGCGAATGGGGGCGTAGGGCGGATGAAATCCGCCGTCTTCTGTCGCGGCGACGGGCGGCGGATTTCATCAGCCCTGCAATTAATTGACCGAGCGGTCAGCTTTTCGTTGCGCACGCTGTTTAGGCGGCGGGCGCTGGACCCCACGCGTAAGGCGTGGGGAGTCGGCGAGGATAGAGCGCGCATTGCCAAAAGCGACTCGCCACGCTTCAAGCGTGACGCCCATCGCCTGAGCTGACAGCAGGCGCAGCGCCAATCAAAACAGGATGGGGATGTAGGGCGGGGTTTACCCCGCCGACGCACTCGCAACGAGCGCTGGTGTCGGCGAGAAAAGAAGTGGCGGGTTAAAACCCGCCCTACGGCCGCGCCCCTTGACCTCGATCAATTCGCGCGCCGGCCGCCGCGCTAATGAGGGGATCGAAGGGAGAAATAGCCATGACCGTTCAGCTCGACCCCAAAACCCGCGCCTTCGTGTTGAAAGTCCTCGACGATGCGATGGACATCACCGTCGCGACGAAACGCACCGACGGCTTTCCGCAGGCGACCGTCGTCAGTTTCGTTCACGATGGCGACAAGATCTATTTCGGCTGCGACGCGGATTCGCAGAAGGCGAAGAACATCGCGCATGACAATCGCGTCTCCGTCACCGCGACGCCGCCCTATTCGGATTGGAGTCACATTCGCGGAATTTCAATGGGCGCCCGCGCGGTGTCCGTGACTGACGAGAAAGAACGCTTTCGCGTCAGCGAACTGATGATGAAGCGCTTCCCGCAGGCGGTCGAATTCGTCAAGGACGTCGACCCCGACAACATGCTGCTCTTCCGCCTCGATCCTGAGGTCATCTCAATCCTCGATTACGCGCAAGGCTTCGGGCACACGGAGTTGAAGACGGGACTGGCGGCGTAGGGCGTCGTCGATTAATGCTCGCATGCCGGTAACTCCGCTGTCACTCCGGGGCGCAACGAAGTTGCGAACCCGGAGTCCATGTTTCAGCGCGAACATGCCTCACGATGGATTCCGGGTTCCGCGGGTCGCGCGGCCCCGGAATGACGGATTGAGCGGTCTCAGCTAGCGTCAATTGATGCGCCAATACTGCGTCTACATCCTCGCAAGCGGAAAGAACGGCACGCTCTACATCGGCGTCACCAATGACCTTGGAAAACGCGTGTTTGATCATCGTGAAGGGCGGGGATCGATCTTCACCCGAAAGTACGCCGTGAAGCTGCTCGTCTATTACGAGTCCTTCGATCGCGTCGAAGAGGCGATAGCGCGCGAGAAGGAACTGAAGAAGTGGCGTCGCGAGTGGAAGATTGAACTCATCCGGTCAATGAACCCGGAATGGAAAGATCTCTATCTCACATTGTGGAAATAGCCATTCCCTTCGCCCGTCACTCCGAGGCGATCCGCTGGATCGAACCTGGAGTCCGCCTCTCAGTGCGGGCAATGCCTCGCCATGGATTCCGGGTTCGGCGCGTTCCGCGCCGCCCCGGAATGACAGTCCCTGTTTTTGGGGAACCGCCCACCGCCGATGTCACTCCGGGGCGATGCGAAGACAGCGACTCTCGGCCGCCCTGCGCGCTGCCGCAGGCGTTGACACAATGTCGATCCTGTCCGATAGGGCGCGTCCCGCAACAAGAGGAGGCGGCCATGACGACCGATCGCAGCTTCGACGACGCGCCATCCTTTCGAGACGATGTCAAAGCGCCGCAAGGGCTTCCCGTCTGAAACGCGCGTCAAACGCGGCCATCGCACCGTGAAAGGCGGCGAGGTCGAGCTTCTCGAAAAACTCGGCCGCAACGACCCGTGCCCCTGCGGATCGCGGAGGCGTTTTCAAGAAATGCTGCATGACTTCCGGGCGCTATGACGGCGCCAATCGCGGAGAGTATTTTTAGGTAGTCTCCGCTGCCCGGTTCGAGCAGCCATTTCTGCCGCCTGTCACTCCGGGGCGATGCGAAGCATCGAACCCGGAGTCTATTTGTCCGCACGGTCATTGGTCGCGGCGTCGGCGCATTACGGCCTGCGGCCTTGATGCACCTTTCGTTGCTAACTTGTTTGCTTATTCCGAGAATACCGTCGAGAAAAAGCGATCTTCTTGGCGCAGGCTCAATTTCCGGGAAAGCTCTTCGAACCACCACCGCTTGTATGCGGGGCGCCCGTTTTTCCAAGCACGAGTTATTCCATAAGAGTCATGGATGAAAATGCTGCTGAACTTCTTGGATGCGATGAGCGTCCCGCGAATTATCGTCTTTCGATGCTCTTCTTTCTGAATCCAAAATCCATTCAAATAAATGATAAGCGCTGGATTCGGAGCCGAATAATTCTTGCTCAATTTTTTCCGGCACGCGGTTTCGAGAGCCACGAGAGCCTTGGATGCCGAGAGGTAGTCAGGATGGAATTCAGAAAGCGCAGGCGGAATTTCCTCGGCTATCTTTCTGTTTTCACGATCTGCGCTCACTATCTCTGCGGAAAGCTGTTCCCCGTTCGGGAAGGCGAACTTCGCATCCGGACTATCGCCGACAATCACAGTCGAGGCTCCCAAAATTTCTCCAAATCGACCGGCTGTGAAAGCTTCTAACTCGTGATTTGTTCCCGGTTGACCAATGAAATTGCGGCGTCCTTTAAGGGCGCTTACTTTGTAAACGCGATCCAACACCTCGAAAGGCGAATGACCTTTCGCCAGCCATTCTTTGGCTTCCCGAATCTGGGCCTTCGTTTGCTTCAATCACACCCTCACTGACACGCCAAACACTCATCATAATCCGTCTTCGCGGCGCGGCTCATCATCTCGCCGACATTTTCCATGCCGGGTTCTGAGGCCGCTTCGCGCGCGGCGGCGGTCTCGTCGGCTGACTTTTTGGAATTAGCAAAGCCCGCGCGCTGCACGGATTTCGAGCGGCAGTAGTAGAGCGATTTGACGCCCTTCTCCCATGCCGTCCAGTGCAGCATGTGAAGGTCCCATTTGTCGATGTCGCCGGGGAGGAAGACGTTGACCGACTGGCCCTGGCAGATGAAGGGCGAGCGGTCGGCGGCGAGTTCGACGACCCAGCGCTGGTCGATTTCGAACGCGGTCTTGAAAACGTCCTTTTCGAGGTCCGAAAGGAAATCGAGATGCTGGACCGAGCCTTCGTGCTCGATGATCGACGACCAGATATCGTCCGCATCCTGACCTTTTTCCTCGAGGATCTTCTGCAGCGCCGCGTTCTTGACCGTGAACGAGCCCGAAAGCGTCTTGTGGACATAGACGTTCGCCGGGATCGGCTCGATGCAAGGCGAGCAGCCGCCGCAGATGATCGAGATCGAGGCGGTCGGCGCGATCGCGAGCTTGTGGGAGAAGCGCTGCTTGACGCCGCGCTCTTCCGCGTCGGGGCAGGCGCCCCGCTCTTCGGCGAGGACGACGGAGGCCGCGTCGGCGCCCATGCGGATGTGCTTGAAGAGG
>JBMOOR010000263.1:0-6466 GCA_049324555.1 Pseudomonadota bacterium
CCAGCATTCGAGCCTGCCAGTCGGCGACAGGCTTCGGCGTCTCATAGAGCATCGCCTCCGTTACGGACCGCTGCCACATGAAAGGCGCGAACACGAGATAATCGCTGAGATTGGGCGTGGCGCCGCCAAGATAGCGATACGCCGCCAGCGGCGCCGACAGAACGCCGAGCGCCGCTTCCATCCGCTCCTTAACGCCCGGCGTCGCCGCGACTTCCTCAAGCGGCTTGCCGAACCGCGCCTCTCGCGTCGTTCTGAAATAATTCCGGTCGGCCTCTGAAACGACCGACACGATTCTGGGGATAATCATCGGCGCGAGCGCCGGATACAGCGCCGCGCCGACCCATGCCGAATAAAATGCGGACGCAGCCCGTTCGCCATCCGTCTTCGTCAGCGGCTGATCAGGAAATTTCTTGTCAAGCCAAGCAACGATGACCAGACTGTCCTTCACTATCTCGCCATTGTCGACGAGGACCGGAACCTTGCCGTATTCCGGATCCGGATATTTGGACTTGTCGGCGAAAGGAACAGCTGCCGTCTCGAACCGCAGCCCCTTGTGCAGCAGCGCAAACTTCGCGACCCAGCAATAAGGGCTTGGGCGCACGTCCTCGTCGGCAAGCGCAAGGTCGTAGAGAATTCGGCTCATGTCAGCCCCGCGCCTGGCGCGCCAACCTCAGGCGCGCAAAATCGTCGCCTGCGTGGTGCGAAGAACGCGTCAGCGGTGAGGACGCGACCATCAGGAAACCCTTCGCCCGTGCGATCGCCTCGTATGATCTGAATTCGTCCGGCGTTACGAACCGGTCGACCGCGGCGTGCTTGCGCGTCGGCTGCAGATACTGGCCGATGGTGATGAAGTCGACGCCCGCCGAGCGCATGTCGTCCATCACCTGCATGATTTCTTCGCGCGTCTCGCCGAGCCCGACCATGATCCCCGATTTGGTGAACGTCGATGGGTCGCGCTCCTTCACTTTCTCAAGGAGGCGTAGTGAATGGAAGTAGCGCGCGCCGGGTCGAATCGAGAGGTAAAGGCGCGGCACGGTCTCAAGGTTGTGGTTGAAGACGTCGGGCCGTGAGTCGATGACGGTTTCATCTGCGCCTTCTTTGCGCAGGAAGTCGGGCGTCAGAATTTCGATTGTCGTCGCCGGGTTAATCGCCCGAATGGCGCGCACGACCTGGGCGAAATGCATCGCGCCGCCGTCGATGAGATCATCGCGGTCGACTGAAGTGACGACCACATGCGCGAGGCCCATTTCGGCGACGGCGCGCGCGACGTTTTCCGGTTCTGCGGGATCAAGCGCGCTGGGAAGGCCTGTCTTCACGTTGCAGAAAGCGCAGGCCCTCGTGCAAGTGTCGCCCATGATCATCATGGTCGCGTGCTTCTTCGACCAGCACTCGCCGATATTCGGGCAGGCGGCCTCCTCACAGACGGTGTGAAGGTTTTTCGATCGGACGATCTCGCGGGTCTCGGAGTAACCCTTAGACCCCGGCGCCTTCACGCGAATCCATTCGGGCTTTCGCATGAGCGGCGCGTCAGGCCTCCCCCGCTTTTCAGGGTGCCGCTCGGCGCGGGCGTCGCCGCGCTGCATATCGATGATCGTCGCCATGGCGGTCATGTAGCAGCGGCGACGCCCGATTGGTAGGTCCGCCTCCCGCACCCCCACGAAAGTGTGCGGGGCCCATCACGCCCGCGTACAGCCAGCTGGAATTGGACGCCTCCCCTCGCTTTATCCTGCGAAAAGATCGTTCCGCATCCCAGGTCCTCGCCGAGCGTCAGAGCATGCGTTCGACCGCCTCAACGACCTCATCGAAGGGGCGATGGATGATAGCGCCGTCGAGAGGTTCGCCGAGCGAGGTGTTGATCGCTTCCCAGGCGTCGATGGAGCGGATCCGCAGCGGATCGGAATGAGCGCCCGCGAGCTTCGAGGCTTCGGTCGAAAACTTGACGATGTCACGGCTCACCGGCAGGCGCAGCCACCGCCACACGCGGCGGTCGAGTTCGCCGTTGATGTAGAGATCCCATCGCTCGTCGGAATCATCCTTTTCGACCGAGAAGAACAGCGTCTTGAAGTCGCCTGCGTCGGCAAAAATGAGGACGCCGTTTTCGTGCTCGAAATAGCGCGGCGCACGGGAAAGGTTGAGAAACGACAATTCGCCGAACCCGCATTTGAGGTCGGCGGCGGCGCGGCGCTTTTCGATAGTTCTCGTTTCGAATTCGGAAACGAGTTGCGGCCAGGCTTGGCGCCCAACAAGATAAAGACCGCCGAAACCGACGATGAAATAGCTCGCTGCGACCTCCAAAAGATGAACGACGCCGCCGGCCTGATAGACGAACGCCATGACGAGGGGAGCTGTGAAGGCGAATGTGGCGGCGAGCGGGCGCTTGAACCCGATGAGATCTTCGCGCGCAAAATCCATGATGTTGTCGACAAATTGCGCCGACCGCTTCAGGCGGACTTCAACCGTCGCGGGGATGGCGACACGGTCCGTATTCAGCATGATGAAACAACTCCCTGATCTCCGGAGACGGACGATTTCGCCGGTAATCATCGCTGCAACGCATTAGAGCCGCGTTTGCGCCAATCGAACAATTCGAATCGAGTTTTCTTGGAATGCCGCCGGCCCCGCACCGCACAACATTTACGCAATTCACTTCAAATTGAAGGCAGATTGACGCACTTGCTCCAGCGTAGAATTGAAACGTCAGCCGTATTCTCGCGCTGCCATTCCTTGCGGACAACGCCGATGAAACGGAGCGTTGGAACGGTTAGTGCGAATTCACTCGAACATGCGCCGGCGGCGTTGGATGCAAGCCGAAGCCCGGAGTAGCTAAGATCAATCACACGGCAGCTCTTGTCTCGTGGTCGGGGTCGAATATCGCCGAGCCGACGCGGCAAACGCGCTCGCGCAGGTCGCCGCGTCTGTCTTCGTCAATCGCCCCGACGTTTCTCAGGCGACTCGCGCGATCCAGCGACCGCGGGCGGCCGGCAAGCCTGCTCCTCGTCGCCGCTTCGAGCTCCCCCGGGCGGCGCTTTCCTCGTCGTTCCCGCGGCGCGGGGCCAGGCGGAGCCTCGGCATTTCACAGATCCCGTTAGGGCGGAGGAGTTGGGCTAATTTCCACTACGTGAGAATCCGCGCAATCGACAGGCCGATAGGAATGATCGCCAGTCGCGGTTGACCGGCTTATGGGTTCCGGTCGACCTCCCTCGAAATTCAATTTTACGGCGCGCAATAATCTGCTAAGGGGGCGCCAAACCGCCAACTGGGAGAAGATGATGCGCGTCGGGGTCCCGAAGGAAATCAAGAACAATGAATTTCGCGTCGGCATGACGCCGGGAGCCGTGCGCGAATACGTCGCCCATGGGCACAGGGTGATGGTCGAGGCCAACGCCGGCGTCGGCATCAAGGCGACAGACGCAGATTATCGAACGGCGGGCGCAACAATCGCACCAGACGCGAAGACGATCTTCGCCGAAAACGACATGATCGTGAAGGTGAAGGAGCCGCAGCCATCCGAGTACGTCCAATTGCGAGAAGGCCAGATTCTCTACACCTATCTCCATCTTGCTCCGGACCCGGAGCAGACGAAGGGCCTCCTCAAATCCGGCGTCACAGGCGTCGCCTATGAGACTGTCACTGACGATCATGGCGGGCTTCCGCTGCTCGCGCCGATGAGCGAAGTCGCCGGCCGTCTCGCAATCCAGGCGGCTGGCTATGCGCTGACGGCGCCTCAGGGCGGGCGCGGCCTCCTGATGGGCGGCGTTCCCGGCGTTCTGCCGGCTAAAGTGCTGGTCATCGGCGGCGGCGTCGTCGGCACGCACGCGGCGAAAATGGCGATCGGCCTTGGCGCCGAAGTGACCATTCTCGACCGCAACCTTCGCCGCCTCGCCTACCTTGACGACATTTTCGGCGGCCGCGTGAAGACGCGCTATTCGACGTTCGAAGCGCTCGCCGAGGAGACGCTTGGCGCCGATGTCGTCGTCGGCGCCGTGCTGATCCCGGGCGCATCCGCGCCGAAACTCGTCACGCGCGCCATGCTGAAGGACATGAAGCAGGGCGCCGTATTGGTGGACGTCTCGATTGACCAGGGGGGGTGTTTCGAGACTTCGAAGCCGACGACCCACGCGGAGCCGACCTATTCGATCGACGGCGTCGTTCACTATTGCGTCGCCAACATGCCGGGCGCGGTTCCCCTGACCTCGTCTCACGCCCTCAACAATGCGACCCTCGCCTATGGCCTTCAACTCGCCGATCATGGCCTTGAAGCGCTCAAGAAAAACAAGCACTTGCGGAATGGCCTTAACGTGCATCGAGGGGTGATCACCCACCAGGCGGTCGCCGACGCGCTTGGTCTTCCCTCAAAGGACCCGCTGGCGGCCCTCGGTTAGCCGCATCACAATTGGTTGATGCTGCAGCCTCCCGGATCGGTTTGTCGCAACCGCCCTTGCCTTTCCGGACGCATCGCGAGATGGAAAGGTCAGGGAGAAATCAAATGCGTCACTACTTGACCGCTTTCGTCATGGCGGCCGCCCTGTCGATAGGGGCGGCGCAGGCGGCGCCGGGCTTCGGCGCTTCGTCGCATCGGCTCGGCGGCGGCGTGCAACCCGCCGGACGAGAAGGCAAAGCGCTTTCGGCGTTTGAGGCTTTCCTCGGGCTCCTCGGATTTGATCTTTCTGCGAGTGTTGAACCGGTGGTCAGCGAGAACGCGACAGGCCGCAACGGCAAGCTGAAAGAATGCGACGAGGCGAAGAAGACGGACATCGCCAAGGCGGAATCGAAAGACGGCGCGGAAGGCGGCTCCTCCAAAGACAAATCGCGAGCAGGCGAGCCGGTATACCTCGCATTCTGATTGAATCTGAATTCTCGCGCGAGCCCGTTTTCAGATCAGAGGCGGGGTTTTTTTGATTTTCACCCGCCATTACGGTCAGCCATGCGCGCCTTGCGAGTGTCTTCGGCGTATCGGCCGCTCTGCAGACGGAAAACGACCAGCGTCAGGCCGGAGAGCGCGAACAGGAGGCCGGTGATCGCGAATGTGCGCACTAGCGGATTGTTGAAATTCTCGCGCTCCTTGTAGTCCATGATGTGGAGCATCCAGAAGAAATCGTAAAATCGCCAGACGCGATTGCGCCGCGCCAGCACGACGCCGGTGTCCGGCGAAATGTAGAGGCGTGTCTTATCCCCATCATTGAAGTCGGCGCGCCAGACCGGGCCGGGTCTTCCGAATTCACGGGGCGGATCATTCAGCAAACTGACTTTTGCGATCTCGCCTTCGCCGGCGAAATCGGACTCGGCGACGCGGCGCGCATTGGCTTCGTTGAGCGGCGATAGCCGTTCGCCCGTGTCGGCGTCGAAAAGCGCATTGCCGGCAGCCCCAGAAACGACATAGACCTCGCGCCCGAGCCACGTTTTGAGCATGACTTCCTGCGCCCCATCGACTTCGGAAATGACGCCTGCCGGCGGGAAATAGTTCTGCGCCACGAGCTCGTGCGGCGCTTCGAGCGCGGCGGCTGTTTCCCCGCGAACATGCGCGATCGGCAGGAGGCTCATGACGACGCCGCTCGTCATCCAGATGACGATCTGAACGCCGATCGCGAGACCGAGCCAGCGATGCAGTGTCTGGATGAACCGCCGGAAGCGCATGGTTTTCAGCGAATAGAGCCTGTCGCGCTGCTAAGATTGGGTCGTCGCGGCAACACCGCCGCAGCCGTAAGGCCAAGTCGCCCGGCGCGCGCGCATGGCGGCCTTTGAATCGTCGCCGCAGGGCGAGGCTGTCGACAGCTTCGTTGCGGCGACGATCAACATGACGAAAACGGGTTTCAGCCCCGCGCGCCGGTGAAGGTCGAGGAGCCGAAAGCGCCAAGCTTCACATTGCCGTTGAGCGAGTCGCCGGCGACCTTGCCGTCGAATTCGAGCGTGATCGGCATCGGTGAAGTCACTTTCGCCGACCATTTGACGGCGTCGCCGTTGACCGAGCCGTTCTCAATCGCAACCGCGCCCATGTTGCCGGACATGGTGCCGGTGAGCGCTGTACCTTCAGCTTTGAGCTCAAGCGTACCGGACTGTTCGCCCATCGGCGTCTTGATTTTCAGCATCCACTTGCCGTCTACGGCCATGGGTTTTCTCCTGATAGGGCGCTTGTCGCGCGGTTGAAAAGTCGCGGCGAGATTACAGACAAAGAGGGTCGGCGCAAGCCGAAGCGGCAGCGATCTCACTTCACTTCCGCTGCGATCCTGACACCCATGTAACCCGCATGGACATTGACGTCGACGCGGCTCCGGTTTGCGGTGCGCATGTCGGCGGGAGAGCTGGACCACCCGCCGCCGCGTATTACTCTCTTGCCGCAGTCGCCATCGGTCACGGCCGATCCGTCGGCGGGCGCCTTCGAGAAATTGTTGACGTAACAGTCGGCGACCCATTCGCGCGCATTGCCGATGACATCGTGAAGGCCAAAGGCGTTCGCGCCCGACGATCC
>JBMOOR010000264.1:0-6404 GCA_049324555.1 Pseudomonadota bacterium
CGGCGCTCGCCGCGCTCTTTAAGCTGGTCCTTCGCCTCGTCGAAGAAGGCGCCGAGATCGAGTTCCTCGATCGATTCCGTGCGGATCGTTTCGAGGATCGCCCGGTAAGCCTTGGCGTCGGAGGGCGCAACCAGCATGTAGGCGGCGCCTTCTTTTCCGGCCCGGCCGGTGCGGCCGATCCGGTGGACGTAATCCTCCGGATGGAAGGGAGTGTCATAATTGAAGACATGGCTGACGTCGGGAATATCGAGACCGCGCGCGGCGACATCCGATGCGACGATGAACTTCACCTCGCCTGCGCGGAATTTCTCGATCGTCTCCGTGCGATAGGCTTGCGGCAGATCGCCGTGAATCGGCCGTGCGTCGTAACCGTGCTTTTGCAACGACTTCGCAATGACATCGACCGTCGATTTGCGATTGCAGAAGATGATGCCGCTGCGAACATCGGGGCGGTCGAGGAGGCGGCGAAGGGTCATTCGCTTCAGTTCGTCGCCGCCGGCCGGCAGACGGATGATTTTCTGCGTGATCGTCGCGGCGGCGGTCGCCTGGCGCGCGACGGCGATCCGCACGGGATCGCGCAGGAACGTATCTGTGATGCGCTGAATCTCCGGCGGCATCGTCGCCGAGAAGAACAGCGTCTGTCGCGTCATAGGCGTCAGTTTGAAAATGCGTTCGATGTCGGGAATGAAGCCCATGTCGAGCATGCGGTCGGCTTCATCGACGACCATCACTTCGATGCCGTTGAGGAGAAGCTTGCCGCGCTCGAAATGATCGAGCAGCCGGCCCGGCGTCGCGATCAGCACGTCGACGCCGCGCGTCAGCTTGGCGTCCTGATCGCCGAACGACACGCCCCCGATGAGGAGCGCCATCGATAGTTTGTGATATTTGCCGTATTTCTCGAAATTTTCGGAAACCTGCGCTGCAAGCTCGCGGGTCGGACAAAGAACAAGCGTTCTCGGCATTCTCGCCCGGGCGCGACCCTTCGCGAGGCGCTGGATCATCGGCAGGGTGAAGGAAGCGGTCTTGCCTGTGCCGGTCTGCGCAATGCCGAGAACGTCGCGGCCTTTCAGCGCTTCAGGGATCGCCGCTTCCTGGATAGGGGTCGGCGTCTCATAGCCGGCTTCATGCACGGCCTTGAGAATATTCGGCTCGAGGCCGAGGTCTTCAAACTTCATGTGTCTCTTTCATTTGTCCCCTTGCGCCGTCCTTTGCGGGAGCGGCTCATCGGGGCAGTCAGCGGGATCGGGTTTTACGCCCCGCTCTTCCGCTGAAGATGAGCGATGCGTCATCGTTTGATTGCCGCGGGTGCAGAGGCGTCGTCGTCTTACGCTTTTCGGGGGCGTTCGCTCCCGGCTGCGCGCGCAATGACCGCGGCAATACGGGCGGGCAGATAGGGACGTTCCGCCGTCAAGTCAACGAAAATACGGTTAAATCGCATTGAATTCACGCAAAGTGCGGCAATTTTTCAGCACGCGGAGAGCCGCGGGCGTTCGATGCCCCAACAGGGCCAGCGGCCGCCGCACGTTCACCAAATCTGAACGCGGTCCTCAGGTTCGAGCCAGAGATCGTCGTCCGCCGTCACGCCGAACGCCTCGTACCAGGCGTCCATGTTGCGCACGACCCCGTTGACGCGGAATTGCGCCGGGGAGTGGGGGTCGGATGCGATCTGGTTCTTCAGCTGCTCGTCGCGGACGACGCGCTTCCACACCTGCGCCCAGGCGAGGAAGAAACGCTGGTCGCCGGTAAGGCCGTCGATGACAGGCGCATCCGCCCCGCCGAGCGAAAGCTTGTAGGCGTGATAGGCGATCGCGAGGCCGCCAAGATCGCCGATATTCTCGCCCATGGTGAGGCCGGGATTGATCGCAAACCCCTCGATCGGTTCGTAGGCGGCGTATTGCGCGCCGAGCTTGCCGGCTCGTTCGTTGAAACGCTCCGCGTCCGCCGGCGTCCACCAGTCGGCGAGGACGCCGTCGCCGTCGGACTTGCGGCCCTGATCGTCGAAACCGTGGCCGATCTCGTGACCGATGACGGCGCCGATCGCGCCGTAATTGACGGCTGCGTCCGCCTTCCTATCGAAGAATGGCGCTTCAAGGATCGCCGCCGGGAAAACGATCTCGTTGAGCGTCGGATTGTAATAGGCGTTGACGGTTTGCGGCGTCATTCCCCATTCGCTTCGGTCGACCGGACCACCGAGGCGCGAGGCTTCAAAGTCCCATTCGAACGCCTGCGCGCGCCGGGCATTGCCATAAGCGTCGCCGGCGACGATTTCGAGCGCCGCGTAGTCGCGCCATTTGTCGGGATAGCCGATTTTCGTCGTAAATTTGGCGAGCTTTTCTTCCGCTTTCGCCCGCGTCTCATCGCTCATCCAGGCGAGCGTATCGAGGCGTTCGTCAAGCGCGGCGCGCAGATTGCCGACGAGCGCATTCATCGCCTCCTTCGACTGCGGCGGAAAATGCCGCTCGACATAGATGGCGCCGACGGCCTCGCCGAGCGCGCCGTCGAGCGCGGCGGTCGCGCGCTTCCAGCGCTCCTTCTGCTTCAAGGTCCCGCGGAGTTCGGTTCCAAAAAAGGCGAAGTTCGCATCGTCAAAAGCCGAGGGAAGAACATCCGCGTTGGAATTGATGAGATGAAATTTGAGATATTCCTGCAGCGTCGCAACGGGTGTCGCGGCGACGAGATCCGCGATCTTCTGAACGGCGTCGTCCTCGCGCACGATGACTTCATCGAGCGATTGAAGGCCCGCGGAGGCGAGCATGGCGCGCCAGGGCGCCGAGGGGGCGAAGGCTTCAAGCTGTTCGATCGACTTCAGATTATAGGTGAGGTCGCGATTGCGGCGCTTGGCGGGCTCCCAGTGCGTGCGTGCGATTTCAAGTTCGAAGGCGAAGACGCGGTCGGCGGCGCCTTGCGCGTCGGCGAGGCCGGCGAGCGTCAGGACAGAGGCGATGTAATCGCGATATTTCGTCCTTTTGTCGGCGAACTTCTCGTCGAGATAATAGTCGCGGTTCGGCATGCCGAGGCCGGACTGGGTGAGGTGAACCGCATAGCGGTCGGGGCGCTTGGCGTCGACGCCGATCCAGACGCCGACGGGCGATTTCGCACGCAGCGCCGGATCGAAGAAGGCGGCCGCAATCGCCTCATGCGTCGTCATCGCCTCGATGGCGGCGAAATCGGCGGCGAGCGGTGCAAGGCCCTTCGCGTTGATCGCATCGACGCCGAGATAGCTTGCGTAGAAATCGCGCACTTTTTGCTCGGCGGCGCCGGCCGCCGCGGTCGCTGGAATGCTTTCGACGATCGATTTCAGTCTTTCTTCCGACCTCTCGGCGAGCACCGTGAACGAGCCGTAGCTCGAATATTCATCCGGAATCTTGAAGGTCTTCAGCCATTCCCCGTTCACATAGGCGTAAAAATCATCGCCCGGATCAACGCTCTTATCCATCGCGCTCATATCGACGCCAAACGAACCGAGTTGAGGCGCATCCGGGTTCTCATGCGCTTTCGCCGCTTCGGGCGCCGCCTTTTCCCTGGAGCAGGAAAGGACGGAAAGGAGGGCGAGGGTCGAAAGGAAAGCGCGTTTCATGACCAACTCCGGACGGGGACTGTCGCTCCTAAAGCCGGCGGCGCCGGCGGGCAAGCGGGACTTGCAGGAGCCTGCGGCTTGTATGCGTGGGCCGATTCCGTCATTTTCAGCGCCGCTGCGTTGCAAGAGAAAGCGTCATGGATCTTCGCTCCGTCATCCGGACGATCCCGAATTACCCCAAGTCCGGCGTCATGTTTCGCGACGTGACGACGCTCCTCGCCGATGCGCGGGGGTTTCGCCGCGCCATCGACGAACTCGTCCAGCCGCTTGCGGGGGCGAAGATTGACAAGGTCGCCGGCATCGAGGCGCGAGGGTTCATCCTCGGCGGCGCCATCGCGCACCAATTATCGGTCGGCTTCATCCCGATCCGCAAGAAGGGCAAGCTTCCCTACAAGACGATCGGCGAGCGCTATGAGCTCGAATACGGCGTCGATGAAGTCGAGATCCACATCGATGCGGTCAAGGATGGCGAAAAGATCCTTCTCGTTGACGATCTCATTGCGACTGGCGGCACGGCGAGCGCGGCGATCAAGCTGCTTGAGCGCGCCGGAGGCAAGGTCGTCCTTTGTTCCTTCGTCGTCGATCTCCCTGAACTCGGCGGCGCCGCCAAGCTGCGCGCGATGGGCAAGGAAGTCGTTTCGCTGGTTGCGTTTGAAGGCCATTGAACAACTGCTGAAAGGGGCTTGACATGGCGCTCTTCGTTCTCGGTCTCGCCTTATTTTTCGCAACCCACTTTTACACGGCTTTCGCGCGCAAGAGCCGCGAAGGCCTCATCAAGAAGATCGGTGCGGGACCTTATAGGGGGCTTTACTCACTCGCAGCGATCGTCGGTTTCGTCCTCATCGTCAAAGGTTGGCGCGGCGCCGATGCGACAGTCCTCTATTCCTCGCCGGACTGGATGAAGCATGTTGCGTATTTCCTCGTCCTGCTCGCGCTCATCCTGCTTGCATCGGCCTATCTGCCGCGCGGAAGGATTGCGGCGGCGGCGAAACATCCGATGCTGGCGGGCGTCAAGCTCTGGGCGTTCGCGCATCTTCTCGTCAACGGCGAGACGAGATCGCTCATTCTATTCGGGTCGTTTCTCGCCTTCGGCGTCATTGACCGCATCGCGGTGAAAAAGCGCGGCGAGCCGACGCCATCGGCAGGCCCGCTCATGAACGATGCGATCGCCATCGTCGCCGGCGCCGGCGCGTGGGCGGCGATCTATTTCGTCCTGCATCCCTATATCGCCGGCGTTTCCCTCAGGTAGGGCGCGCTCGCTTCTTCAATTTTCGAAATCGAATGCGCCGTGTGACCGACGTCACATGCGCCGGGGCGCATGGCGCCCACATCCATTTCACCGGAAATGCAGCAGGCGCTTTTTCGGAAAACCTGACCCGCCTGTCGAACAGACATGGGAGACTGTCATGAAAAATCTTTTGATCGCATCGATCGCCGCAGCAACGGCGCTTTCAGGCGTTGCATTCGCAGAACCTGTCTCGCGCGCCGTCAGCTACGCCGACCTCGATCTGGCGCGACCCGCCGGAGCCGAAATCTTCCTTCGTCGCCTGGAGGCGGCCGCATCGAGCGTTTGCGGAGGCAAGCCGTCATCGCTTGATCTCTCAGGTTCGATCGCGCATCGGGCCTGTGTTCGCACTACAGTCGACAAGGCCGTCGATGAGCTTGGCGCGCCGATGGTGACAGCCATTCACCTGAATGGCGGCCGCGTCGTCGATATTGCGCGAAACTAGACTGGCGAATGCGGCGGCGGGGTCGCTCTCCGCCGCCGCCTGACGCGTGCAGAGCGTGTCCGGCTCCAGCGGCCGTTTTGCGGAATCTAGGGGGCCGAGCCGTCATGAAGCGGCGATCACAAATCGCCTAGCGGCCCCCTTTCTTCCTTGCATTTTGTGCGCCTCCATTGTGCGGCGCGGCATAGTCCCTATACTGCGTCGACGCAGCAGGGACGGTTCTCATGTCGTCGCAAACGCTCCACAAACGCGTCACCACCGCGGACATCGCCGCACGCAAGGGTGGCGAGCCGATTGTCTGTCTTACCGCCTATGACGCGCCGATGGCGGCGATCCTTGACGAACATTGCGATATTCTCCTCGTCGGCGACTCGGTCGGCATGGTCGTGCACGGCTTGCCGTCGACTGTCGGCGTCACCATGGAGATGATGATCTTGCACGGCCGCGCCGTCATGCGCGGATCGGAACGCTCGCTTGTCGTCGTCGACATGCCGTTCGGCAGTTACGAGGCCTCGCCGGCGCAGGCGTTCGAGAATGCGACGCGGCTTCTCAAGGAGACGGGCGCGCAGGCGGTGAAACTCGAAAGCGGGCGCTACGCAGCAGATGCGATCAAATTCCTCGTCGAGCGGGGCGTTCCGGTCATGGGCCATGTCGGCCTTCGTCCGCAGGCGATCAACGTCTACGGCGCCTTCAAGGCGCGCGGGCGGACGACGGCTGAACGCGCTGAAATTCTCGGCGAGGCCGAAGCGACGGCGAACGCCGGCGCATTCGCGGTCGTCGTCGAGGGTGTCGCCGAAGACCTTGCGCGGGAAATCACCGAGAGGATCGGCGCGCCGACGATCGGCATCGGCGCTTCGTCCGTCTGCGATGGGCAGATCCTTGTTACGCAGGACATGCTCGGGCTCTTCGACTGGACGCCCAAATTCGTCAAGCGCTACGCAAGCCTCAAGTCCTCGATCGCCGCCGCCGTCGAGCAATATGCAGGCGAAGTCCGCCGCAGGAGCTTTCCCGAAGCGGCGCAGGTCTATCGTCTCGACGCGCCGGGCCGGCCCGGCAAATCAGGCGCCTAAAGCGGCGTGCGCAAAAGCGTGCGCGGTTTT
>JBMOOR010000265.1:0-6331 GCA_049324555.1 Pseudomonadota bacterium
GGCCTGGAACATGAACGGGAGGCAGGCGGAGGCGAGCACCGCATCCGAGGTGATTTCCGGCGTCTTGAAAACGCGGACCTTCCCCTGACGCACATTCGTTGCGGACAGAAAGAGCCTGATCGGGCTTTCCCGGCGCAGTTTTTCAAAATCGACCGCGGTTTCGAGAGCCTTGCGCAGCGGGTTGTGGTTGAACGGGTTCAATTCGTAAGGCGAATAGATCCGGCTCATGATGTCGAACATCATGAAAGCGGGCGAGAGTTCGAGCGAATGGTTATGCAGGAGCCGGTCCATCAGGGTCGGCTGCAGTGGGCTGAACAGCGCTGAGTTTGCGATCTTGCGCCAGAATCTTGCGAGGGCGTCTTTCGCGCCTTCGCGCCCGCCCTCGGCGAGACCATAGGCGAGGAGCGCCGCATTCATGGCGCCTGCGCTCGTCGCGCTGACGCCGTCAAAAGAGAGGCTCTCTTCTTCAAGCAAGCGATCGAGAACGCCCCAGCCGAAGGCGCCGTGCGCGCCGCCGCCCTGAAGGGCGAGATTGACCGACTTGACGCCGTTGGCGGCGCTGCGCACGCGCGGCGGCGTCGCGCGTTCCATGACGTCGTGATGATGTTGGTGAGCGGTCATTGCGCGGTCCATCCCCCGTCGACGGGAAGCGATGCGCCGGTGATCGAGGCGGCGCTCTCCGAACAGAGGAACACAGTCAAAGCGCCGATCTCGCTCGTCTGGGCGAACCGCTTGTTAGGTTGGGCCTTGAGGAGAACGTCGGTGATGACTTTCTCCCGCGGGATGTTGTGCGTCTTCGCCTGATCCTCGATCTGCTTTTCAACGAGCGGCGTCCACACATAGCCGGGGCAGATCGTATTGGCCGTGACGCCCGACTGCGCCGCTTCAAGCGCGACAACTTTGGTGAGGCCGACAATGCCGTGCTTGGCCGCGACATAAGCAGATTTATAGGGCGAGGCGACAAGGCCGTGCGCGGAGGCGATGTTGACGATCCGGCCCCATCCGCGCTTCTTCATGCCCGGCAGGCTCGCGCGAATGGCGTGAAAGGCGGATGAAAGATTGATCGCAATGATGGCGTCCCATTTCGCCATCGGAAAATCCTCGATCGGCGCGACGTGCTGGATGCCCGCATTGTTGACGAGGATATCGACTTCGCCGACGGCGTCGGCGGCGAAGGCGATCATGTCGAGGACGGCGGCGGGCTCCGAAAGGTCGGCGTTTGAATAGACGACCGGCACGCTGTGATCGAAGGCGATCCGGTCGCGCGTCATTTCTATCTCGCGCGGATCGCCAAAGCCGTTGAGAACGATGCGCGCGCCTTCGGCCGCCAGTTTTTCAGCGATGCCGAGGCCGATGCCGCTCGTCGATCCGGTGACGAGCGCAACGCGACCTTCGAGCGAGCGCTTGCCGGGCGGGGCTTGCATCGGCCGTGATTTTTCCATGACTTCCATATCGGGCTCCTCTCTCCCGGCGCGCAGCGGCGCCGAATGCCTGTCTGCGGCGATGCTCGTCGAACGCCCGAGCAAACGGAAATGCTTAATCTGCATGGGATCAATGCCGCTCGTCCTCACGATTTGCCGAGGCCGGCATCGACTATTCGCGGCGCGCATCAAACCGATGAGAGACCGGCATGCGCCCTTTGCGCAGGCGGCGGGTAGAGTGCGCAGCGAGCGGCTCCAGGGACCTTACATGCGGCGGTTTTTTCGGATAGCGGGCGTCAGCCTTTTCACGCTCCTCAGCCTCTTTTTCATCGCATTCGGGATCCTCTACGCCTCCGTGCGGGATCTCCTCTGGTTCCACGCAGCAGCGGTTCCATCGGCTGCGCTCGACGACGTTCGCCCAATCTATTTCGCGCTGATGAAGCTGATCGGCGGCGCCGCCGGGGGATTAGGTCTCATCGGCGCCTATGTCGCCCTGTTCCCGGTGCGAGGCGGAAATCGCCTCGCGGCTTTCTCGCTCAGTCTCGCTTACGCCGTGCCGATCATCATGGCGGCGATCGTCGCGGAAGCCCTTGCTGCGACGACAGGAGCGCCGACGTCGTGGCATATCATGGGCGTCCTCCTCGGCGCGACCGCCCTCGCCCTTGTCGCCGTCATCGCCAGCGGGAAAGCGACCAACGCCGGAGCCGGCGCGCGAGGCGATCGTCAGTAGACGCCTGGAATAAGCCTGAAACGAACGCGTTCCTTGAACGCTTGATAGGCGGCATCGTGCGACAGAACTTTTTCTTCGAAGGCGACCCGCAGCACGAGGCACGTCCAGCCGACCGCGTAGACTGCGAAATTCCAGAGCGACGGCGACATGATGAGAAAGCCGACATGGGAAATCATGTAGCCGAGATACATCGGATGCCGCACATAGCGGTAAGCGCCGCCCGTTATGACGCCGCGATTGGCGGCGACGAGCCCGAAACTGCGGCGCAGGCTCAGTTTCGCGAACACCTGCGTGATGAGGCCGAACAGCATCAGGAAAACGCCGACCGCAAGATACGAGGGTTCCGCGTTCTTGACGACGAGAAGCGGGGCGACGGTGCCGGCGATCGCGGCGGCCCAATCCTGCGGCCGCAGCGAAATATCGGCGGTCGGCCGGCGAATGAGCAGGAAGAGGACGATGACGCCTTCCGATATGAGAACGAGCGCCGGCGCCAGATTGCTCAAGGACAACGCGTCCGGCCAGACGCGCTGCACGAGAAACGCGTAGAAGATGAGCGCCGCCGCCTGCTCTGACCGGTCAAGAAGTCTTGGAGAAAATCCCATCGCGCTTCCCTTCGTCATCGCCCTCACCCGAAGAGCGGCGCTTCTGCGGCGAAGACGGAGCCGAGCGCGATCGCAACCCCATAAGGCGCCGGCGCCTTCAGCGCAGAAACGACCGATCCGCCGCCCTCGGCTGACGACGCGCGCGCGCGCAGCGCTCGCGCCGCAAGAGCGGCGAGCCCCACAAAAAGGCCGGCGATCGAGATCCATAATCCAAGACCGAGGAGCGCGCCCGCGCCGAACCAGCAAGCGGTCGCCGCGAATAGTTTGCCGTCGCCGCCGCCCATGATCCTGAGCGTGAAGAACAGATAACCGACGCCGAGACCGATGAGCCCTGACAAGGCGGCGGCCGCATAATCCTCAGCCGGCGCCGAATTCGCCGCAAGCGTGACGATGAGCGCCCCGACGACCCCGAGCGGCATGGCGTTCGGAATTCGCATGGTGCGGATGTCGCTCAACGCGGCGGCGGCCAGAAGCGCGTAGAGAAGCCATCGCCAGTCGTGGACGCTTTCAATCACCGGCGGGCGCTCCGATCATTCAATCAGCAGCGACAAATTGTTGTAGGCTTTCGCATAGAAATGCGGGCTCTCATCGAGCGCCTTCATGAACAGGCGCCGCGCCTCCGCCGCGTCCCCGCGCGAGGCGGCGGCGACGCCGGCGTTGTTGAGGGCGACGGCCCGCCGGTTTTCCGGAAGGGCCGTCACCGAACTCGCATAGTCGCCCTGAAGCGCGTAAGCGAGGCGCAGGTTTGCTTCCGCAGCATCGCGCGCGCCATCAAGCGCAAGCGCCAGCTTGAATGAAGCGACCGCTTCCTCATGAAGGCCAGCCTTCATCTGTGAGACGCCAAGATTGTTGAGCGCTGCGCCGTCCGTCGGATTAAGGCCTGCAGCCTTTCCGAACGCCGCCCACGCCTCCTCTTTCGCGCCCCGGTAATCGGCGGCGACGCCAAATGCGTTCCAGGCGCGCCACAGGGAAGGATCAAGATCGATCGCAGACTGCAGGACCGCCGCGCCTTCGTCATATCGACCGAGGCGGACGAGCGCGACGCCCTTGCCCTGCAACGCGACGGCGTTCGCGCCCCCTCCAAGAACGATATCGAACAGACTGACGGCGCTCTCGTCCTTGCCGGCGTCAAGGAGGCACTCGCCCGCCGAAATGCGGCGTGTCGTAAGCGTCGCTTCATCCGGCTTGGCGTCAAGTAGTTTGAACTTGCCGGCGCAATCGTTGGCGTTGAACGCGGCCATCTCATCGGCCGAAGCCGCCGCGGCCCTGTTTTGGCCCGACGCCTCGTCCATTTCCGCAAGGATGCTTTTAGGGTCGTCCCATTTGCGATCAAAGTCAGCGGTCATCTCTTTCAGCGAAGCGCAGCTGCTGAGCGCCGCGCACATAAACGCCGCCGCGCCTTGGCGCAGCGGCCGCGAGAAGAGCAAAACCGGAAAGAAATTGGCGATGGCGGGCATCTGAGATCGTTCCTTTAACTGGCGACCGTGATGAGTGTGCGGAGAATGCGGATGACCAGGGGCGTCATGATCACGGAAAACAGCGCCGGAAAGATGAGCAGAACGAGAGGGATCGCCATCTTGACGGGAAGCTCGGCCGCCCTTTGTTCCGCTTTCAGCATCCGGTCCCGCCGCATTTCGTCCGCAAGCACCCTCAAGGTTGTTGCGAGGCTCGTGCCAAGCGTCTCGGCCTGCGCGATCATGGTTGAGAAGATGCGCGCCTCCTGAACGTCCATGCGCTTGGCGAGAGAGGCGAGCGCATCCGGCCGGCTCTTCCCGGCCTGAAATTCGAGCGTGACGATGCGGAACTGTTCGGCGATGATCGGATGCGCATCGGCGAATTCATCGCAGAGGTGCTTGATTGATGCAGGCAATGAGAGGCCCGCTTCTACGCCGACAAGGATCATGTCCATGGCGTCGGGCATGCCGTTCCTGAAAGCGGTCTGGCGGCCCTTGATCCGGGCGTGGAGAAAGAGCGCCGGCCCGTAATAGCCGAGCGTCGCGCCGCCAAGAACTAGGATGAGAGCGTTATTTGCGCCGATCGGCGGCAAGAGGAACAAAATTGCGAGCGAAGCCGCCGCAGCGAGGCCGATCGCAAGCATCAAACGCGTCGTATAGTAAATTTCGACGCTTGACGGGTGATAATAACCAGCCTGAACGAGGCGCGACTTGACGACGCCGACCTGCTTGGCGTCGCTTTGCGCGAGCTGCTTTTGCATCGGCTCGAGCATGTCGAGGAGCCGCGATTTCTTCTTTTCATAGAAGATCGAGCCTGCGCCGCCCGGCATCTCGCCGGCGCCCGCCATCCGGCGGAGGGCCGGGTCGCGTCGCGCAAGGCCCGCCGCGCCGATCACGACAAGCGCCACCGTCGCGAAGACCGCCGCGAGAATGAGGAATTCCGTCATTGGTTGAAGAGCCTTCCCCTCTCGTCAGAATTTGAAATTCACCATGCGCCAGATCCAGGTGATCCCGAGGAACCAGAGCACGAAGCCGCCGCCGATCATCGGCCAGAACAGCACATCTCCCGCCACTTCGGTGAAGAACGACGGATTGAGCCCCATGATGGCGAGCACCAGCGCGAACGGGAGGCCGCCGACGACGAAACAGCTGATCCGGCCTTCCGCCGACATGGCGACGATCTTCTTGCGCATCGTCGCGCGCTCGCGGATGACTTTCGAGAGATTCGTCAATATCTCCGCGAGATTGCCGCCGGTCTCCTTTTGCATCTCGATCGAAGAAACGAGAAAGAGAAACTCCGGGCTTGTAAAGCGCGTCGCGATGCTGCGCAGCGCGACGCCCCGGTCCTGGCCGTAATTCATCTCATCAAGCGCGTGGCCGAATTCCGAACCGATCGGATCCTCGACTTCGCGCGCGACCATCTCGATTGCAACCGGCACCGGATGGCCAGCCTGAAGGCCGCGCACCATGATGTCGATCGAGGTCGGAAGCTGTTCGTTGAATTTTCTCTCGCGCCGGCCGGCGAGGAAGACAAGGAACATATAGGGAAAGCCGAAGCCGAGCGCGGCCGCGAACATGAAGGCGACCCCGATCGGGGCTTTCAATACGCCCGTCGCCACGACAAGAACCAGGACAAAGATTGCGCCCATGACGGCGAAGAACTGCGCCGGCGTCACATTGACCGCCGCGCGCCAGACAAGCCGGCGGACGCCCGGCAGCACGCCGCCGATGAGATCGGAAAGCGCGCCGCCCTCGATCTGTTTGCGGAACAATTCCGGGTTGAGGACGCGCTCATTGCGTTCTGCGGCGATCCTCATTCGCCGGTTCGCCGCCTTTTCGCGGCGATCATTGCTGCGGATGAAGAGATAGAGGCCTTCGACCGCAAGGATGACTGCGATGAAAGCGATCGCCTGGACGATCTGGACGGCGGTGAGGTTCATCCGCGACCTCCGTGCGCGCCTGGTCCGAAGAGTTCAGGCGCCTCAAGACCATTGGCGAGGAAGGTCTCATAGAAATGGGGCCTGACGCCTGTCGCTTCGAACCGCCCGATGACGCGGCCTTCGTTATCGATGTGGTCCTGCTTGAAGCGGAAAATCTCTTGCATGGTGACGACGTCCCCTTCCA
>JBMOOR010000266.1:0-6316 GCA_049324555.1 Pseudomonadota bacterium
CGGGCGCTTTCCGCTCGATTCGCTCGAGCCTCCGCTCGCTGGCGACGGAGGGACTTGAACTCATTTCAGGGCGGGATTGCGCCGCGCTGGACATTGGCTGCTCGGATGGAACGCTACTTTCATTCTACCCGCGCTGGGTTGACCGTTACGGCGTCGATCCGTCCGACCATGTCGATCAGATCGGCGAATGGGCGTGGACGGCGAAGGCGGAGTTTCCATCCGCCGACATTGACCGCGCCTTCAACGGGAAAAAATTCGATCTCATCACGGCCGCATCCGTGCTTGAAGAAATCGATGAGCCGCGCGCGTTTTTCGCACGCGTCAAATCGCTGTTGACCGATGACGGCGTCTTTGCGCTGGAAACGCTCTACGCCGGCATGGCGTTGACGGGGACCGCCGCCGACGCCTTCGCGAGCGGGGTTTCGGCGGTCTATTCGATCAGCGTGCTCGAACGCACATTGCGCGATTGCGATCTGAAGATCTTCCGCGGCGCGTTGACCGAAAAAGACGGCGGCTCAATCCGCCTTTTCATCACCCATGTCGATTGCGCCGATTACGATTTCGATCCTTGGTACGAGCGTCTTGCTCAGCTGTGGGATGAAGAAAATGCTCTCTGCCTTCGCGCGCGCGCGCCGTATCAGGCGTTTGAACGTCGCGCCGAAGACGCAAGGCGCGCCTTCGAGGCGATCATGATCGACGCGGCAAAGCGCGGCGAGAAGGTTCACATATTTGGAACTGACGCCGGTGCGGTGATCTTTTACGCCTGGGCGGGAAAGGGCGCCCACGCGATTGAGGCGGCGATAGGCGTCGGCGAGATAGAAGACGGCGCGCGCCTCTTCGCCGGCGGGCCCATGATCATTCCCGAAAACGAGTCGCGCGCGATCGAACCCGACTGCATCATCGCACCGGCATCGTTGAAGCGCGAGACCCTCGAGCGCTGGCGTGATCCGATCCTTCGCGGCGCCAAAGTCGTCATTGCGACGCCGCATCCGCAAATCATTCACCAGGGCAATTACGCTGCCGAATTCGGCAAATCGCTGTCCGGCGGCGACGGCGCTGGCGGGTCCGAAAGCCTTCGCGCGATCCTCAAGGCGGCGGGAGGGCTTCGGCTCGTCGCGGACAATGGCGGACGAAAGAGCGCGTAGGCCTTAAATTCCGCCCGTCGAAATGAATCGCCGGGCCGTTCCCTCCAGCACGACGGCGGTAAGTGCGTCCGACCAGACGGCGCCGGTGTCGACGTCGATGCGCCAACCCGCATCGAGCGGCTTTCTGACCGGGTGATGGCCGTGCACGACGGTCTCGCGCGGACGGTCCTTCGGCTCGGCGTTATGAAACTCGCCGCGGATCCATAAACAGTCAGCCTCGCTCTGATCGGCGAGTGCGACGCCCGGTTTGAAGCCCGCATGCACGAAAGCGTAATCGCCGAAGACCCGCCAGAGTTCGAGCGAGGCGAGGAACTTTGAATGGGCGGCGGGAAGCCGCTCCATGAGATCGTCCGCGAGCGATTGCGGCGACTTCGCCCAGATGTCGGCGACGCCGTAGCTCTCGAGCGTCTTGTCGCCGCCCCAGTGAAGCCACTCTTCATTGCGATCGGGCTCGGTGAGAAAGTCGAGCATCGCCTGTTCGTGATTTCCCTTAAGGAACACAGCGTCCGGCTGATCCGCCCTGACTGTCAGCAGGTGGTCGATGACGGCCTTCGAATCGGGGCCGCGGTCGACATAATCGCCGAGGAAGATGAGGCGCGGCTTTTTGCCTTCGGCATCCTCGGCGATCCTCTTCAGGAGGCGGACGAGGAGACCGGCGCAGCCGTGAACGTCGCCGATCGCGTAGAGCCGCTCGCCGTCTGGAGCGGCGGACGCCGGTCGTCCGCCCGAAAAAAGTTTACCAAACATTGGTTCAATCCGCGCTGCAATTCAGCCTATAATAAACGTAATCGGTCACGTTAGGTAAATGACGCCCGCATCCTTGATCCGCGAGATGTCGCGCTGGCGCTGCGCAGGAGGCGCAGAATGACGGTCCTCGTCACCGGCGGCGCCGGCTATATCGGCGCTCATATGTTGCTCGCGCTCGCCGAAGCAGGCGAAGGCGCGGTTGCGCTTGATGATTTGTCGACCGGCGCGCGCTGGCTTGCACCCGACCCGAAGCGGCTTGTCGTCGCCGATGTCGGCGACCGCGAAGTCGTCATCCGGTTGATGCGGGACTTCAGGGTCCGGGAAGTCATCCATTTCGCCGGATCAATCCTCGTTCCGGAATCCCTCCAGAAGCCGCTGCATTACTACTGGAATAACACGGCGAAGACGATCTCGCTCCTTGAGTCCTGCGTCGCCTGGTTTACGGAACGCCCGACCATTCTCCCGTCAACGAATCAGCGCCAATCCATTCGATCTCGCCCTATGGCGCATCGATGGCGATGAGCGAGCGTGTGCTCGAAGACGCGGCGAAGGCGCATGGGTTCTCCTACACGACCCTGCGCTACTTCAACGTCGCCGGCGCCGATCCGAAGGGAAGGGCGGGGCAGATTGGTAAGCCGACGCATCTCATTCGCGTCGCCGCGCAGATCGCCGTCGGCGCGCGCAAGGAAAAGCTACAGATCTATGGCGCGGACTATCCGACCCCGGACGGCACGGCCATTCGCGATTACGTTCATGTGTCGGACCTCGCCGATGCGCATCTGGCCGCGCTCGCGCGCTTGCGCCGGGGCGGCGCGCCCGAGATCTTCAACGTCGGGTATGGCCGCGGCTATTCCGTGTCCGAAGTCATCGACGCTTTTGAGCGCGTTACGGGAAAACCGTTGCAGCATGAAATCGGCGAACGTCGGCCCGGCGATCCGCCGCAGCTCATCGCCGATACGGCGGCGATCCGCACCGAACTCGACTGGCGGCCTCGCTATGACGAGATTGACTTTATCGTGCGTTCGGCCATCGATTGGGAAAGACGGCTCGCGACTGTTACGCATGAGCCGGCCGCATGACCTTCAGATTGGCGTGGCGCGGCGTATTCGCGCTCCTGATTGTCCTTGTGACTTATGAGACCCTGACGCCGGACATCGACAAGGCGAGATCGGGTCTTGCCATCGCGCGCTTCATCGCGGAAGCGCTCTTCCAGAATGCTCAATATGCCGACAAGGTCGCGCATTTCCTCGCCTATGCGACGCTCGCGGGTTCCGCGACCTTCGCCGCTATCCGGATCGGCGGCAAGCGCTGGGCGATCATACTGGCTCTCGCAGTCTACGGCGTTGCGCTCGAAATTCTGCAAGGGATTGGCGGGGTCCGCATCGGCGACCTTGCGGACGCCGCGGCCAATACCAGCGGCGCGGCGTTTGCGTTCTTTGCTGCGCTAGCCTTCGAAAGCATGGTTCAGCGGATGAGGCCGGCTTGAAAGTCGCGATCGTCATTCCCGCGAGGCTTCAGTCGACGCGGCTTCCTCGCAAGCTGTTGCTCGACATCGCCGGCAAGAGCGTGCTTCAGCGAACCTACGAGCAAACCCTGAAATCAACGCGTGCGACCGCTGTAGTTATCGCAACGGATTCGATGGAGATCGCGAACGCGGCGTGCGCATTCGGCGCCGAGACGATCATGACGCGCGGTGACCATCAATCCGGCACGGAACGCATCGCGGAGGCGGCGGCGTCCATCGCGGCCGACATGATCGTCAACATTCAAGGCGATGAGCCCGAAATCGACCCTGTGCATATCGACGCCCTGATCGAGACACACGCGGCTGCGGGCGTCTTCGCCTCGACCCTCGCCTGTCCGTTTCCGGAATACCTTGATCCCGCTAATCCCGCCGCCGTCAAGGCGATATTCGGAGAAAGGTTTTTGGGCGCGCCGAATTCTTATCGTGCGATCTATTTCACACGCGCTCCGGTGCCCTATCCGAGAGACGGCGGCGGGGAGTTTCATCTCCATATTGGAGCCTATGCGTTCGGAAGGGAGGCATTGATGCGCTTCGCCGCTGCGCCGCCGGGGCGCCTTGAACGCATCGAAAAACTTGAGCAGCTGCGAATTCTGGAAATGGGGGAGACGATGGCGGTGCGGATTGTCGATCGCGCCGCACGCGGCGTCGACACTGAGGATGATCTGGTCGCCGCCCGCCGCCGGCTGAGCGGCTGAAACGGAAACGGCGCCGATGATTCTCCTGTCACGGCGCCGCTTGATCGAGGGTGATTGGGAGGCTCATCGTCCAGTCAAACAGACGCATAACTCCCCTTAGGCGAAGGCGACGAAGGTGTAGACTGCAGGGAAGAGCGCCGCAACAATGAGGGCGGTCGCCGCAGTGATCGAAAGCATCCTGGCCATTTTCTCTCTCCTTTTTCTTTTTTTTCGCCGTTGCCGGCATGAGAGGGAAATAGGCGCATCATGCGAAAAAGGAATGGACCGCCGCTCCGCTTCGCCGCATCTGAATAACACTTCGCCGACCGAAAATCGCTCTTGAACGGACCAGCGCACGGACGCATCGTTTTGGCTCACGGCGGCGTTTTTGACCTTAGTGCGGCCAGCAGGGATGCTCCTTGGCTTCCGCCTCGATTGGGCGGGTGCAGACTGATACAAGCAACGCAGCGGAGGCGTCGTGATCTTTGGATTCCGTTTTGGAATTGAGGAAGAGTATTTCCTCGTCGATCGCGTGACCGGCTTGGCGCGCGGCGAGAGCCCGCGGGCTTTCTGGGCGGACCTTAAACGGCGCGAACCGACCGCGTCGAAGGAACTTCTGCAGGTGCAGGTGGAGGCGACGACCCCTCCGTGCAGATCGGGCGGGGAGTGTCTTGAGGCGCTTATAGCCAGCCGCACAGTCATTGATGAGACGGCGGGCGCTTATGGTCTTGGTCTCCTCGCCTCGGGCACGCATCCGAACTTCGACTGGCGCGACAGCGTGAAATCGGTCGGCGGTCGATACACGAAACTTGAACGCCATATGCGCATGCTGGCGCCGCGCAATCTCTTTTGCGGCCTCCACGTGCACGTCGAAATTCCAAAGGAGATTTCGCGAATCTCGATCATGAATCGGTGTGCGCCATACATTCCTCTCTTTTTGGCGGCGTCCGTGTCATCGCCATTTTGGCGAGGCCAATGGACCGGAATGCACGGTTACCGTCTTACCGGCTACGATGAACTTCCTCGAACAGGCTTGCCCCCGGTCTTCATCGATGAGATGGATTTCGAGAATTTTGTCGCAGCGCTGCAAGCGGCCGACGCTATCCCGGATGCTACTTTCCTGTGGTGGGCCATTCGGCCCTCGGCGCGTTTCCCGACATTGGAATTGCGGATCTGCGACAGCGTAACGAATGTGCGCGACGCTGTCGCCATTGGAGGATTTTATCGCTGCCTCATATACAGACTGTGCCGCGATCAGGATTTCGGCGCACGGCCGACGCCGTCGCTCCGAGCGATTGCGGAAGAGAACCGATGGCAAATTCAATGCGACGGCCTACGCGCGACGATTATCGATGTCGACAGCTTGCGGCCGATCGCAGCGAAGGATGCAATCATAAAATTGATTGATGTGTTGGAAGCCGACGCGCACGCGCTTGGCGCGGAGGCGGAGCTTAAGGAAATGCGCGCCCTGATATCGAGAGGCCCAAGCGCCGATCGCCAGATTGAGATCATGCGCAATTGTCTCGATTGCGGCCTGTCAATGGAGCGGACGATCGCCGCGATCATCGAATGGTTGCAGGCGGAGACCCTATCTGTGTGATGCGGACATAAGAACCGGTTGCGGCGAGCGCCGTCGCAGCAAAAACAGTTCCCGCGCCGTGAAGCTGTCGACGCCGGCGTCAATTCGCAACACCACTGACGCGAACCAGCGCTCACACGCCGACAAACGGCTGCATGACCCTGCCGACAAGGGTCTTGAACCGCAGCGGAGCGCTTGTCGCAATAAGGCAGATGCAGGGCTCGTCGCCTGTCGCGAGCGGGGCGTGCAGCACCTCGCTGTCGAGGTCGGCAAGATCGCCGCATGTGAAATCGCCGACTTCATCCGTATAGGAACCGCGGAGGATCAAGGTCAGCTCTTCATCGCTATGCGTGTGCCTTGGAATTTGCACGCCGGGCATGATCTTGAGCAGTCTGAGGGCGCCCGGCCGGTAGCCTTCCGCGGGAATGATATGCTGCGAGAGGCCTGGCCCGAAGGGACGCCAACGGATCGAATCGAGCCCGCCCGAAAGATAGGCGGCGAGGGGGTGGGCAGCGTCGAGCGCAAAGTCGTTGGCCGCATGCGTCGAAACGGGCGCCGCGACGTGCTCCTGCCGGCCGGCGCGCGCCCAGAAACTTTGAAGTGCGCTCTCGTTCATGGCTATGGGATCGATCGCTTCGAGACAGGC
>JBMOOR010000267.1:0-6305 GCA_049324555.1 Pseudomonadota bacterium
TCGTTTGAAGAGTCGGCGCGGATTCTTTCATCCGCGAGTCCGGCGGCGGCGGGCGATCTCATCGTCGCGCCATTCTCCTCCGGCGAGGTCGTCGCATTTCTTGCCGATTCCGGGCAGCCCGTCTGGAACGACACGCTCGCGCGCAACACGCAGCTGACGGCGCTTTCAACGCTCAATGACATCGCGGGAAGCCCGGTCATCGACCGCGGTCTCGTCTATGCGGTGAGCCACGCGGGACGGCTTGTCGCGATCGACATCAGGACCGGCCGGCGCGCCTGGGAAGCGCCGATCGCGAGCCTTCAGATGCCGTGGGTTGCGGGCGATTACATCTTCATCGTCTCGGTCGACGCTGAGCTTGTCTGTCTGTCGCGGACCGACGGCGCCGTGGTCTGGGTGTCGCAATTGAAGCGTTTCGACAATGTGAAAAAGCGCAAGGGCCGCATCGCCTGGTCGGGCCCTGTCCTCGCCGGCGAGACGCTCATCCTCGTTTCGACCGACGGCAAGCTCGCGAAAGTCTCGCCGAAAGACGGCAGCGTCATTGAGACGCGCAAGATCGACGAGGGCTCAGTGATTGCGCCGATCGTTGCGGACGAGCGCATTTTTGTGCTGACGCAGGAAGGAAAGCTCTACGCGTTCCGGTAAAAGGAGATAGTTCGTAGCGCTTTGTGCGTCGGTCCCGCTTGATTCTTCCCAGGCACAACGCACTACGGACTGCGCGCTAATCCCTATGACTTTCAAAATCGCCATCGTCGGCCGGCCGAATGTCGGCAAGTCGACCCTGTTTAACCGCCTCGTCGGCAAGAAGCTCGCGATCGTCGACGACACGCCCGGCGTGACGCGCGACCGGCGGGAGGGCGACGCCAATCTCGGCGGTCTTTTCTTCATCGCCATCGACACGCCTGGCTTGGAAGAAGCGCCGGAGGCCGCCCTCGAAGGGCGCATGCGCCAGCAGACGGAAAAGGCGATCGAGGAAGCCGCCGCATCCGTCTTCGTCATCGACGCGAGAGCCGGAGTGACGCCGCTCGACCAGCGCTTTGCGCAAATGCTGCGCGAAAGCGGCAAGCCCGTCATCGTCGTCGCGAACAAGGCGGAAAGCGCCGCCGCTGACGCTGGCGTCCTCGACGCATGGTCGCTCGGTCTCGGCGAGCCGATCGCGCTTTCGGCTGAACACGGGCAGGGGTTCGGCGAATTGCAGGAGGCGCTCGAAGCCGTCATCGGGACTGAGGATGAAAAGGAAGAGGCTGACGAGGGCGAGGAGGAAAACTGGGACGATCCCTTAAAGCCTTTGCGCGTCGCGATCGTCGGGCGCCCGAACGCCGGCAAGTCAACGCTGGTCAACCGCCTCATCGGCGAGGAACGCATGCTGACGGGGCCGGAAGCCGGGATCACGCGTGACGCGATCTCGATCGAATGGCGATGGCGCGCCCCCGATCGCGAGTGGCCGATCAAAGTGTTTGACACTGCGGGCATGCGCAAAAAAGCGAAGGTGCAGTCGAAACTCGAAAAGCTTTCCGTCGCCGATACGTTGCGCGCGATCCAGTTCGCCGAGGTTGTCGTTCTTCTGCTCGACGCCAAGACGCCGCTCGAGAAGCAGGATCTGCAGATCGCCGATCTTGTCCTCAGGGAAGGGCGCGCGCTTGTCATCGCCGTCAATAAATGGGACCTCATTGAGGACAAGAACGAGGCGTCGAAGGCGATCCGCGAGATGGCGGAGACGAACCTTGCGCAGGCGCCTCGCGTGCCGATCGTTTTCTTCTCGGCGGAAACGGGTCGCGGCGTCGAAAAGCTGATGCCCGCCATTATTAGAGTCTATGTGGACTGGAACGCGCGCGTGAAGACGCCCGATCTCAACGACTGGCTCCGCGCCGCGGTCGATCGCCACCCGCCGCCGGCGGTTTCAGGCCAGCGCATCAAGCTGCGCTATATCGCGCAGATAAAAACGCGCCCGCCGACCTTTGTCGCCAAATGCACGCGCGCCGAGGAAGTCCCGTTCGCCTACCGCCGCTACCTCATCAACGGAATACGGGAATCGTTCGATCTCTGGGGCGTTCCCATCCGGCTCATTCTGGAAAAGCCCGAAAATCCGTTTGCGGAGGGGTGAGTCACCCTCTCCCGCAAGCGGGAAAGGGAGGAAGGGTCACCGCTTCATCCGCTCCGCCAGTCCGTCATAGGCGGGCGACACGGCGTAAAGGATCAGCGGCGCAATTTCCGATGGATCAGGCAGCGTCTCCGGCCTTTCGCCCGGCATCGCTTCGGCGCGCATCTTTGTGCGCATGGCGCCCGGATCGATGATTGCGACGCGAACGCCAGCTTTAGCCGTTTCTTCTGCGTAGGTTTTCGCCAGCATTTCGAGCGCCGCCTTCGACGCGGCGTAGGCGCCCCAGAAGGGACGCGCGATTTCGCCGCCGATGCGCGAAGTCATGACGATGACGCGCGCCCCGCCGCTGGCCCGCAGCAGAGGATCAAGCGTCCTGAGCAGGCGCCAGCTCGCCTCGACATTGGTGTCGAAAACGCGCCGCCAGACTTTCGGCGCGATATCCGGGATCGGCGCCAGTTCTCCAAGGACGCCGGCGTTGAGCACAAGAATATCGAGCTTCGAAAATCTGTTCGCGAGCGCCGGTCCGAGTTGATCGACGACCTCGAATTCGGTGAGATCGGCCGGAATGAGCGAGGCCTTGCCGCCCGCTTTGACGATCTCGTCGTCGAGCTCTTCCAGCGCGCCGACCGTCCGCGCAAGCGCGAGCACATGCGCGCCGGCCTTCGCGAGCGCGAGCGCCGAGGCGCGCCCGATCCCGCGCGAGGCGCCGGTGACGAGCGCGATCTTGCCGGAAAGGTCAGGTGATTTGTCAGAATTCATAACGGTCGCACGCGCCCTTCATCGCGGGCGTCCCGCGAGCGGTCTCAAGTCTCGGGGAGGGGGATAAATTCCTTCTCCCCCGGGGGCAAGGCGAAGACGCTGTTCCTGAAGGCGGCCGCCGCCGATGCGGTCCAGTCGCGCTTTGCCTGCTCAATTCGCTCCTCTGACGTCGAAACGAGGTTCCACCAGATGATGCGGGGGCCAATCGCCTCGCCGCCGAGCAGCATCGCGCGGACGGGGGTTCGAGCTTCAATCGACGGCTTTGCGCCCGGCGCGAAGACAATCATCCGTCCGCGCTCGAATGTCTCGCCATCGATAGAAAGACCGCCGTCGAGAAGATAAATCGCGCGCTCGTCATATTCTTCCGGCAGCGGAATCTGCGCGCCCCTCTCAGCCTCCACGCCGAGATAAAACATCGGCGAGAACGTCTTTACCGGCGAGACCCCGCCGAACGCCGCGCCGGCGATGAGGCGCATGACTGCGTCGCCCCTATGGATCGAAGGGAGCGACGCTTTGGGATGATGGTGGAAAGATGGCTCGATCTCGGTCGCATCTTCTGGAAGTGCGACCCAGCTTTGGATGCCGTGCATCCGCTGACCGCTCCTGCGCAGCGCGTCGTCGGTGCGTTCCGAGTGAACGATGCCGCGCCCCGCCGTCATCCAATTGACGTCGCCTGGGCGAATGACCTGATCAAACCCGAGACTGTCTCGGTGACGCATTTCTCCATCGAAGAGATAGGTCACAGTCGCAAGGCCGATATGCGGATGCGGGCGAACGTCAACGCCAGTTCCCGGCGCGAAATCGGCGGGCCCCATTTCATCGAAGAAAATGAAGGGTCCGACCATCCGGCGCTTGGCGAAAGGCAGGACGCGGCCGACCGAGAACCCGCCGAGATCGCGCAGCCTCGGTTCGATGACGATTTCGATTGCCGGTTGCGTCATGGCGCGCCGCTTGTCCTCTTGCTCCATGATGAACGCTGCGACGCGCGTCATCAAGGCGGCGTTCAGTCGGCGAGGATCAATTTTTCGGCGAGATTTCTCATATGCGTCTCCGCCGAGCGGAGCGCGCGATCGTCTTCGGGGCCAAGCCCGATGAGGAGCTTGACGCCTTCCTCAAGGCTGATGATCTGCAGCGTGATTTCGCGAATGCGGAGATCGTCCGCATGAGGCTTCGCCGCGCGAAGGAGATAATAGACGAAACGTCCGATCGGCTGATAGAGTTCGCGGACGAGCGCTTTCGCCTCTGCATCGCTTGCAGCGTAACTCCAGAGCTGGAAGAAGAACGGATGCGTATGGCGTCCGCTCGAAATATAGAAGGTCAGCATGTCGAGGACGATCTCGATCGGAGCATGACGTTTTTCTTCGAACTGACGCGCATGCACTTCGACATACTCGGAGAATGCCTCGCGCAGCGTCGCTTCAATAAGAGCGCGCTTTGACTCGAAATAATAATTGACGTTGCCGACGGCGAGACCGGCTTCGTCGGCGACTTTGCGCATGGAAAGACCGGCGTGGCCGTCGCGGATGAAAACGCGGTGAGCGGCGACGATGATCTGGGCGAGGGTCTTCGATCCCTTCGGCGACAGCCCGTCCGCAAGATCAAGGCTCGGCCGCGCGGCGCGAAGCTCGGTGAGATACCTCTCCAACGCCGCGACGACCGCCGCACTTTCGTCGCCGCCCCCCATTCGACCCCGCCCTGTTACACCTTAACATTTTTTTGATTCACACCGCTTGACCAGTCGATCGCGCGGGCTTATGTGGATTTTCGATTTTAGGACGAGTGAACTAAAAGTCACTCACAATCTTTCAGCGACGTCAAAAAAGACGATGGCGTGAAACGGGTCCAGAGGTGCGGCTAGTCTCCCCCAAGCTGCATTTTCGGGCGGAGGCCGCGACGGGAAACCGTCGCGGCCTTTCCTTTATCATTCAGCAGCTTCCGGCATTTTCCTGAGCCATTGGTTGAGATCAGAAAGCGCTCGCCTTGAAAGGGCGCGCTTGCGTTCCTTGCCGCGTTCCTTGCCCTTGATCCGCCGTCCGTCCGAGTCTGTCTGCGGTTCTTCGATGTCCGGGAAGAGGCCGAAATTGACGTTCATCGGCTGGAAATTTCGCCCCTCCGCGAGGCTGCCCACGGTAATGTGATCGAGGAGGGCGCCGAGCGCGGTCGTCCGCGGGGGCTGCGACAAAGGCGCACAGAATGCGTCCGCCGCGGCGAGCCACCCGGCGAGAAGGCCGATCGCCGCGCTTTCAAGATATCCCTCAACGCCGGTCACCTGACCCGCAAAGCGCAAGGACGGGCGCGCTTTCAGGCGCAGCGCCCCGTCGAGGAGCTTCGGCGAATTCAGGAATGTGTTGCGGTGGATGCCGCCGAGCCTGGCGAACTCGGCGTTCTCAAGGCCGGGGATGAGGCGGAAGACGTCCGTCTGGCTCCCGTGTTTCAGCTTCGTCTGGAACCCGACCATGTTCCAGAGCGCGCCGAGCGCATTGTCCTGGCGGAGCTGGACGACAGCGTAAGGCCAGCGGCCCGTGCGCGGATCGTCGAGGCCGACCGGCTTCATCGGCCCGAAGCGGAGCGTGTCGACCCCGCGTTCGGCCATCACCTCTATGGGAAGGCACGCCTCGAAATAGGGCGTCGATTTCTCCCACTCCTTGAACTCCGTCTTCTCGGCCGCCATCAGCGCGGCGTAAAAGGCCGCATACTGATCTTTGTCCAGGGGGCAGTTGATGTAATCGGCGCCGCCCCCGCCCGGCCCCGTTTTATCATAGCGCGACTGCATCCAGGCGACGCTGAAGTCGATCGTCTCCTTGTAGACGATCGGCGCGATCGCGTCGAAAAAGGCGAGATGTTCTTCGCCGGTCAGTTCGCGGACGGCGCTCGCGAGCGCCGGGCTCGTCAGCGGCCCCGTCGCGACAACGACATTCGACCACTCCTCGGGCGGCAGCCCGGCGATCTCGCCGCGCTCGAAGGAAATGTTCGGATGCTGATGAAGCGCAGCCGTCACCGCCGCGGAAAACGCCTCGCGGTCGACGGCGAGCGCGCCGCCCGCCGGCACCTGATTGGCGTCGGCGCACTTCATGATGAGCGAGCCTGAACGCCGCATTTCCTCATGCAGGAGGCCGACCGCGTTCGTCTCCTTGTCGTCGGAGCGGAAGGAATTCGAGCAGACAAGTTCCGCGCATCCGTCCGTCTTGTGCGCCTCGGTCATGCGATGGGGGCGCATTTCGTGAACGATGACGGAGGCGCCCGCCTCCGCCGCCTGCCACGCGGCCTCGCTTCCCGCGAGCCCCGCGCCGATGATGTGAATGGGGGAGGTCATCGGCGAACCGCGACGTTGCGCTTAAGCGGAACCCTCCCCCGCTTGCGGGGTCGGACCCTGCGTCCGACGGCAGGGTGAGGGCGCCTCAAAACGTAATGACTTCTCGATGTCACCCCCTCACCCCCGGCCTGTCGG
>JBMOOR010000268.1:0-3957 GCA_049324555.1 Pseudomonadota bacterium
GTGTGGGGCCTCGCCCTATCAACGGGGCGAGCGTTTGCGGATAGAGTGCGTCCCCTCAGTCGCCTTCGGCGACAGCTCCCCCGTAACCGAGGGAGCGGGACGCCGGAATTGGAGATCGCCATGCCCCTCGAAATCATCCCCTCCGGCGAGGCCTGCGGCGCGGACGTTTACGGCGTCGATCTTTCAAGGCCGCTTTCCGACCGCGTCGTCGCCGGCATCCGCGCGGCGTGGCTCACGCATCATGTTCTCGCTTTTCCCGATCAGGTGCTCACCGACGACGATCTTGAACGCTTCACCCTTTATTTCGGGCCGTTTGGAGCCGATCCCTTCATCGCGCCGATCGAGGGCCGCAAGCACATCATCGAAGTAAAGCGCCGGGCGGACGAGACGGGGCCGGTCTTCGCCGAAAGTTGGCATACGGACTGGAGCTTCCTTGAGACGCCGCCGGCGGGCACCTGCCTTTATTCGATTAGGATCCCGCCTGTCGGCGGCGACACGCTGTTCGCGAACCAGCACCTCGCGCTTGAAAAAATGCCCGCCGAATTGCGCTCGAAAATCGAGGGTAAAACGGCGGCGCATTCGGCGCGGCTCGTTTATACGCCGCATGGAATCTATGGCGAAGCGGATCGCGCCACGCGCTCGATGGACATCCGCCCCTCGGAAGCGGCGAGCGCGACGCAGCTCCATCCGGTCATCCGCGCGCACTCTGAAACGGGACGCGAGGCGATCTACGGATGTATCGGCTATATCGTCGAAATCGCCGGCATGTCCGCGCCGGAGTCGATGGCTCTCCTCGGCGAGCTTTATCTCTGGCAAACGCGCGAGGAATTCCGACATCGCCGCAAATGGCGCGAAAACATGCTCGTCATGTGGGACAACCGCTCGGTCCTCCACATGGCGACCGGCGGATATTCCGGCTACGAACGATTGCTGCACCGGACGACGGTGGGTGAGCGGCCCGTTAGTGAATAGGCAGTTTTGGCGCCATCATCATTTGTGTTGACTTTTTCGCGCAAGCGACTAAATCGCTGCGATCATGTTCAACGAACGGCATCATTTTCGACAGTGTTGACGGCCAATTTTTTGGCCGCGCAATGTCGCGTGAATTGCCGGGTCGTCTAATGGTAGGACGCCTGATTTTGGCTCAGGAAATAGTGGTTCGATGCCACTCCTGGCAGCCAGCGCGTCATTAGAACAAGATTTTCTGCAGTGAGGTTCTCAGTAGCGAAGGCAAACTCACCGGCTTCCGCGTTTTCCGGTCCACATAGACATGGACGAAATGCCCTTCGGCTGCGGGCTGTTCATCGCGTTCCTTGAAGATCGCGATTTCATAGCGCACGGAGGAATTGCCGATTTTGGCGACGCGCAAGCCGCCTTCGAGTTTTTCCGGGAAGGCGAGGGGTGAGAAATACTTGCATCCCGTCTCGACGACGAGGCCGATGACGGCCCCCTCGTGAATGTCGAGCGCGCCCGCCGCGATCAGGTATTCATTCACGATGGTGTCGAAATAGCCGTAATAGGCGACATTGTTGATGTGTCCGTAAACGTCATTGTCCGCCCAGCGGGTCTGGAGGGGGAGGAAGTGTTTGTAGTCGGAGCGGGTCATCGAAGGTTTTAGGTGTTAGGTTTTAGGGAAATGTCACTAACACCTAAACCCTAACACCTAAACCCTAACACCTAAACCCTTAGAGCACCTCCCCATACATCCTCAGCGCATCGTCATAAGTCACTTCGCGCGGGTTGTTCCGCATGACGCGCTCGGCCTTCATCGCATCTTCCGCCATGCGGGGGAGGTCGTTGTGCGAAATGCCGAGTTTTGAGAGGCGCCGTTCGACGCCGGTCGCCGCGACGATTTCCATCAGTTTTGCGATGAAGGCGTCCGTGCGCATTGCGAAATCGCCGGTGTCCGGCGCACCGATGACGTCGCCAAGTTCGGCGTAGAGATGCGAGGCCGCCGGCGCGTTGAAGCGCAGCACGGGCTCGAGCATCAGCGCGTTCGAGGCGCCGTGCGGAATGTGAAAGAGCGCGCCCAGCGGATAGGCCATGCCGTGCACGGCGCCTACCGGCGAATTGGTGAAAGCCTGCCCCGCGAGCATCGCGCCAAGCAGCATATTAGCGCGCGCCGCCTTGCTCGACGGGTTCTCGCACGCCTCGACGATGTTTGTTGAAAGAAGGCGTAGCGCCTCGCGCGCCAGCGCGTCGGAGACCGGGTTTTTCCGGTGGCGATTGGTATAGGCCTCGATCGCGTGCACCATCGCGTCGACGCCGGTCGCGGCGGTGACGTGGCGCGGAAGGCCATAGGTGAGCGCCGGGTCCAATATCGCGATATCGGCGAACATCTGGTCGCCGAGAATACCCATTTTCTGATCGTCGTCGGTCGTGACGACCGCGATGTCGGTCACTTCCGATCCCGTGCCCGAAGTCGTCGGCAGAAGCGCGAGCGGCGCCCGCCCGCCCTTGATGTTCCCCGTGCCGTAAATCTCTTCGAGCGTCTGCGAGGAGTTGAGCAGGACCGCGATGACCTTCGCCGTGTCCATCGACGAGCCGCCGCCGAAGCCGATGACGCCGTCCGCCTTGTACGTGCGCGCGATCTCGACGGATTGGCGAACTACGCGCGCTGGCGGATCCGCCTCGATCCCGTCGAACAGGAAATAGTCGAGCCCTTCGGCCTTGAGGCTTTGAAGCGCCCCATCGATGAGGCCAGCGCTGACGATGCCCTTGTCTGTCACGATGACCGGCCGCGTCATGCGCGATTTGACGATGGCGCCTAATCGCGCGGACGCGCCGGTTTTGAAAATGACGGACGGGACAGTGCGGAAGGTGAAGTTCATTTCTTCCGCTCCCTCGCATTAGCGGGGGAGCCGTCACGCGTTAGCGTGACTGAGGGGGCTCTCTCCGCGCGGTCGGCTCTCGCGGATGGAGCGCGCCCCCTCAGTCGCTTCGCGACAGCTCCCCCGTAAACGGGGGAGCGGGGAATGTGCTCATCAGCGACGGTCATCTTAACGAAATTCCTCAATCAAACCTCACCAGCCTGCCCGGCCGTTCGTCCGTCACCATATCATTATGCACGACCTGCCGGCCCGCGACGAGCGTCGCGCGGAAGCCTTTGGCGTCCTGCAATAATCTTTGTCCGCCGGCGGGGAGGTCCTTCACCATGCGCGGCGCTTTCAACGTCAGGCGATCATAGTCGATGACGTTGATGTCGGCTTTCAATCCGACTTTCAGGCGTCCGCGATCGGCAAGCGAGAGATAATCCGCGCCGTCGGCGGTCAGCATTTGCACCGCGCGCGACAACGGAATGCGATGGTCGGCGCGGTCGCGCGTCCAGTAGGAGAGGAGATAAGCCGGGAACGACGCGTCGCAGATGGTGCCGACATGCGCGCCGCCGTCCGAGAGGCCGATCATCGCGTTCGGATGCGTCAGCATCTTCCTGACATTGTCGTAATTGAACTCGGTGTAATTGTAGATCGGGAAATAGATGAGCTGCCTGCCGTCGAGTTCGAGGAGAACGTCATAAAGTTTCTCCATGACGGAAACGCCCTCGCGCCGCGCTTCTGCGCCCAGTGATCCTCCCATTCCCTGATCGTAATCGGGCGTTTCGCCGAGGCGGTAGAATTTGTTGGCGACCCAGTCGATCGCGCCGATCAAAGTGTCGACGATCGGCGGCACAGAAGAGCCGGGGCCGGCGAGCTTCACCGGCCTATCGGCGAGACAGCGCCGCTTGAAATCGGGATCGCGCATGATCGCGACGCGGGCTTCAAGCGGCTTGTCCTTGATTTCGCGATATGCGGGCTGCGCCATCAGGGGGTGCATCGTGCATTGAAGGCCGTTGAAGACGCCGATGCCGCGCGGGGCGACCTGGACACGGAAATCGACGCCGTCGGCGTTGAGACGTTCGGTTTCCTTGAGGATGCGCATCCATTGATCGGGCGCGAGATCGCGCTGCATCAGGGAGAT
>JBMOOR010000268.1:3967-6281 GCA_049324555.1 Pseudomonadota bacterium
GAACAGGGCCGCCCGCCGGCGCGCGCGAAAGCTTCGACGAGCGCGAATTCTTGCGCAAACTGGTCGCCCGGCCGTTCGAGGTTGAAATCGTTGACGATCTGCAGGACGCCGTGCTTTCGCCCCTTCATGACGGAGGCGAGCGCGACAAGCTCCTCACGGCTTGCTTCAGACGACGGCGTCCAGTCGCCGTCGGCGGTGCGATGAACGTCCGATCGGCCGATCGAAAAGCCTGCGGCGCCGGCATCGAGCGCATCCTTCAAGAGCGCGCGCATTTTCCTGATGTCGTCTTCGGTCGCCGTTTCGCGGAACGAGGCGCGTTCGCCCATCGCGTAGACGCGAAGGGGGTCATGCACCGCCATCGCCGCGAAATCGATCGTGTGCGGCGTGGTGTCGATGGCGTTCAAATAATCGCCGAACGATTCCCAGCCCCAGCGGATGCCTTCATGGAGCGCCGTCCCCGGAATATCTTCAACGCCCTCCATCAGCCGGATCAGCCGGTCATGATCTGCGGGCCTAACGGGCGCAAAGCCGACGCCGCAATTGCCCATCAGCACCGTCGTCACGCCGAAATTGACCGACGGGCGCATTTCCTCGTCCCACGAAATCTGTCCGTCATAATGGGTGTGGAGATCGATGAAGCCCGGCGTCACGATCGCGCCTTCAGCGTCGATATGATGGTCCGCGTCCTCGGCGCAGCGGCCGATTTCGGCGATCTTTCCGTCTTTCACCCCGATATCGGCGCGAAGGGGTTCGCCGCCGTCGCCGTCAAAGACGAGACCGTTCCGGATTTTCATGTCGAAGGTCATCGGCTTCTCCCAAGCTGCGTCCCTGGAGCTTAGCGCTTCAGCATGCGGCTTCAAAACGGCCGCCGCAGCCGTCAATAGTGACGCCATACGAGAAGTCGCGCCATGATGAGGACAAGGCTGACGCAGGTCCAGAAAGTGAGGCGCACGCGCAATGGTCCGTACCATGACGGGAAGTCATGAGCCGACCGGAGATCGCGCATCGCCAGCCAGACAAAGACGACGATGAGTATGAGATAGCGCCAGGCTGCGGGGACGGAGAAAGTCAGAAACCCGCTCGGCCAGATCGCGAACCATGCAGCGAGCGCGGCGATCATGCCGGGAAGGAGCGGGGCGGGCGCATGACCGCGCAAGCCCGCGCCAGCGCCGGCGCCCGCGAGATAGGCGGCGATAATCCCGCCATAAGCGAGGATGAGCGTGTGAATGTTGAGCGCGATCCATTGCGGAATGACGAGCGGCGAAAGCCACATCAGCGCGGCGCTGAAAACAAAAGGCGCAACGCCGTAAAACCCGAGCCGGGTCATTTCATCCTGTCGCGACATCGCCGGCTCCCTCTTGCGCTGAGCAAGATAGGGGAAAGGCGGCGTCCGGGAAACTTCGCTGCGGATGCTGGCCTCGAAGAATATTCGCCAAATCGGCGAAGGCGCTGCGGAAAACTGTAAGGCGTCATCCCGGATGCTGCGCGGCGGCGTTTCACGCTGCAGCGCATCCTGGATGACGTGGGTTTTGTTGCTATTCCGCCGGCGCCAGCTCGTTGGCGAGGGGGTCGGGCGATTTCGCCGCCCACGCCGCAACTTCGGCGTCCTTGGCGGATTTTTCAGCCGCCGGCATCGATGCGACGAGGCCCGCCGCCATTTCGCCAGCCTGCGCATCGCCGTTCCTGGCTGCGATCGAATACCAGTAATAGGCTTTCGCCCTATCCTGGATCCCGCCGGCCGCGCCGTCCGCTGTCGGATGATAGGTCGCGCCGAGATTGTACTGGCTGTCGACAAGCCCGAAGTTCGCCGCCTGTTCAAACCAGGCGATAGACGTTGCGAGGTCGATCCGACCGCCTTCGCCGCGAGCCGCCATCACGCCGAGACGGTGCATGGCGAGCACATTGCCGCCATTCGCGGCGCGCTCGAACCACTGACGCGCGACGCCAAGATCGCGATCATAAAGTTGTCCGAGCTTGTAAAGCTCGCCGATCTGCAGTTGCGCAGGCGGATGCCCGAGAGCGGCAGCTTCCTCGATGCGCTTCAGCGCAGCGCGCGCCTCTTCGTCGCTCGTCGCCGATTTCAGCGATGCGATATTGTCGAGATAAAGATCGCGCGGCCGGACTGTTGCGTCGGCTGCGGCGGTCGATGCCGCCGGAGCCTCGATGCGATCTTCCGCGACAGGCGGCGCCGCTTCGACAGCGGCCGGCGCTTCAACCTTTTGCGCCTGCTTCGGCGCTTTGCCGCGTCCGATATCCTTGAACAGCAGGAAGGATGCGCCGAGCAGCAGCACGATCGCAGCGGCAAGCCCAAGGA
>JBMOOR010000269.1:0-6207 GCA_049324555.1 Pseudomonadota bacterium
ACGGGGGAGCTGTCGCCGAAGGCGACTGAGGGGGCTCGCGCCGCATTCACCGCGCGAGGAAATCCGATTTGCCGAGCGGAACGCCGGCGTTCCGGAGATTGAGATAGGCGGCGGTCGTATGGAAATAGACGTTAGGCAGGACGAAATTCATCAGATACTGCCGGCGTTTCATTGTCATCTTTTCCTGTCCGAGCGGGAAGGTGATATCGCCGTCGGGATCAGAGTCGATCTTCGCCTTGTCGAGATCCTTGATATGCGCATGCGCCTTGGCGATGCGTTCCTTCAACTGCGCAAATGTCGTCTCCGTGTCCGGATAGGACGGCGGCTCGGCGCCGGAAAGGCGCGTCAGGCCGCGCGCGGCGATTTCGGTCGCAATCTGCACCTGCTTGGCCATTGCGAACATGTCGGGCGCGAGGCGCCAAGTCGTGTAGACAGTCTCCTCGACGCCGGCCGTCTTGGCGTGCGCGGCGGCCTTGTCGAGAATGCCGTTGAGGGCGTGAAACATCTGGTCGATGCCGGCGAAGGCGATTGAAGAAGTCGTGTAGGTCATGACTGTTCCCTGTTTGAGAAATGCGGCGGAGAATAGCGTCGCGACCGAGGTTGCAACAGCGGCGCGCCATCACATAAAAGTTATCCGCCATGACGCGCATTCTTCTTGTCTGCCTCGGCAATATCTGCCGTTCGCCGGCGGCCGAAGCGATCCTGCGCGCCAAGGCGGCGGAGCGGGAGCTTGCGGTTCATGTCGAATCCGCGGGAACGGGCGGCTGGCATTCGGGCGACGGCGCTGACGCGCGCATGATCGGAGCGGCTGCGCGCCGCGGCTATTCCCTCGACCGCCATCGCGCGCGGCAGGTCGCGTTCCCGGATTTCTACGAATTCGACTACCTCCTTGCGATGGACATGCAGAACCAGTCGGAACTCCTCGCCATGGCGCCGCCGAACCGCGAATGCGACATTCGTCTGTTTCTCGACTTCGCCAATACGGCGACGCGCGAGACGCCGGACCCCTATTACGGCGGGCCGGAAGGGTTCGAGCGCGTGCTCGATCTCCTCGAAGCGGGCGCCGAGGGGTTTCTCGCGCACCTTGAAGAAAGCGGCGATTGACGCCTGATGCGTGCGATCGGCGATGGACAGCTTGACGCTCCGCCGCATCGGGCCGATAGATCAAACCTCATCAACTCTCGGGGGAGAAAGCATGAGAAAATCCGAAGTAAAGGACGGCCTTGCGCTGCGCGCGATCGCCGGCTGTCACGTCGTCATCCTCGCATGGTCGATGCCGAAAGAGGCGTGCGAGGGTTGCATGGGCTTTGCGATTCACCGCACCGACCACACGGAAGACGAAGCCTATTGGATGCAAGGGATCAAGACCTTCGCCGAGACGGATCCGGGCTTTGTCGCAGGATCGCTTTATGCGACCAACAAGCATCCGATCCAGGGCTTCACGTGGTCGGACTTCTCCGCAAAGCCCGGCCATCGCTACACCTACAAGGTGCAGGCCCTTAAAGGCGCGCCAACATCGCTGACGCCTTATAAGGAAACGAGCGTCGCGATCGACACCGAAGATGAAAGCGGCGACGGCCACAATATCTATTTCAATCGCGGCGCTGCGGCGTCGCAGGAATATGTCCGCCGCTTCGGCAAGGTTCCGCCCGACGAGAACGACGGCGCCGATCCGCGCTGGGCGTGGCTGTCGCGCGGAGCGATGGAGTCGATTGAAAATTTCGTCGCCCGCGCCGCCAATGCGCAATTCGGACTGAGGGTCTGCGCCTATGAATTTCGCCTCGACCTTTTCGCGGACCTGTTGAAGGAAGCAAAGAACAGGGGCGCCGACATTCGCATTCTTTACGACGGCGGCGCCAATCGGCCGGACAAGAACGGCAAGGTTTTTCCCCGCGACGAAAACCGCGAGACCGCCCTTGCGGGCAAGGTGAAGTCGCTCTGCAAGGAGCGCGTGACCCGCGATGATGTGAAAGACCCGCCCATCGCCCATAACAAGTTCATCGTCCTTACAAAGAATAACAAGGCCGTCGCCGCGCTGACGGGATCGACCAATTTTTCGCGCGGCGGCGTCTTCGGACAATCGAACGTCATTCACATCGTTGAGGATGACGCAATTGCAGCGGACTATCTCGGCCTCTGGAACACTCTTGAGGGGAATCCGGATCATGGCGATCTGCGCGCCGATCTTTCCGCCCGCAACAACATCCCGGCCGGGCTTCCGCCGAAAGGCGCGTCGACAATCTTCAGCCCTCAGACGGATTTGTCCGCGCTCGACTGGTACGCCGCGCGCGCGAAAGCGGCGCCGAACGCCCTCTTCATGACATTCGCCTTCGGCATGAACGATCTCTTCAAGGACGTCTACCGGACGGGCGCGGCGGGGCTGCGCTACGCCCTCATGGACAAGCTCATCCCCTCAGGGACCAGAAAGGAAAAGCGCCCCGCGGCGATCGCCGAAATGATCAAAATTCGAAAACGCAAGGAAAACCGCTTTGCGGTCGGCAGCGCGATCAGGGTCAACACGTTCGATCGCTGGCTTCCCGAAATCCTGACCGGCCTCAACACGCACGTTCAATACATCCACACGAAATTCATGCTGATCGACCCTTTGGGCGATGATCCGATCGTCATCACGGGATCGGCGAATTTCAGCGACGCCTCAACCGACGAGAACGATGAGAACATGCTCGTCATCCGCGGCGACAAGCGCGTTGCGGATATCTATGTCGGCGAATACATGCGCCTCTGGAACCATTACGCATTTCGGGAATGGGCCGAGAGCGAGGCGGGCAAGCTGAAAGCGGGCGAGAAGATCGAGGAGCGGAAATTCAAGCACCTCGACGCCGAAAGCAAATGGTGGAAGCCTTATTTCGGCGACACCGACAAGAGCCGGCAGCGCGCCTATTTCGCCGGCGTTGCGTGAGCGGCCGTCGCCCGCGCGTCGCTGTTCTCGCTGAGCGCGTAGGACTCGACGATCTCATAATGCGCCGCTTCCGATCCAAGATGCGATTCGAAGAGGTGGAATTCGGCGACCGGAATCGGCCCGGCTGAAAATAGTCCGTTAACGGCGCAAAAACCCGCCGCCGCCTCGGCCGTCACGCCGCTTAGATACGCGAGCGTCACATGCGGCGTGAATTTCCGTTTTTCTTCCTCGAATCCGGCGCGCTTCAGCGCCACGGCGACTTTGGACTGAAGATGCGATAACGCCGGGCTCGCCGCCGCGCCGACCCAGAGCGCGCGCGGCTTCCTGTCGCCGAAGAAACCGCAACCCCTGAGGCGGAGATCGAAGGCCGGCGCCGAAATCTGCGCGAGCGCCGAGGAAATTTCGCTAAGACCGTGGCGGTCCGCTTCGCCGATGAAAGAGAGCGTCAGGTGGAAATTCCCGTCCGGCAGCCAGCGCGCGCCGCGCATGCCGTTTTGCAGCCGGGAAATCAGGTCGGCGACCTCCGGCGGGAACGCAATCGCGACAAACAGGCGGTGCATTTCGTTCCTCCCGCGGCTTCGCCGTCTTGCGGCGATCATCGCCCTCGGCCCTTTCTAAACCTTGAAACCCGGCCTCGTTAAGACCAAGAAATGCGGCCGATGCGTCCTGGATGCCCCGCTTGAGCGATAAACGACTTCTTTGCCTCGGTTACGGATATGTTGCGCGCCGCCTTGCGAGAGACCTCACGGCGAAGGGTTGGCGCATCGCCGGCACTCTTCGCGGCGCTGCGAAAGCCGCCTTGCTCGAAGATGACGGCGTCGAGCCGGTATTGTGGGCGGGCGGAGTTCTTGGACCCCATGCGTTCGACAGGACGACGGCCATTCTCATTTCAACGCCGCCTGACGAGGGAGGTTGCCCCGCCCTCGCCGCCGCGCAAATCGCGATCGCCGAGCGCGCCAGCGAGCTTTCCTGGATCGGCTATCTCTCGACGAACGGCGTCTATGGCGATCATGGGGGCGCGTGGGTCGACGAGACCTCGCCGCTCAAGGCGACATCGGCGCGCGCGAAAAACCGCATCAACGCCGAACGTCAGTGGGCGGAGTTTGCAGAGGCGCACGGCCTCCCGCTCGTCATTTTCCGCCTGCCCGGCATCTATGGTCCGGGCCGCTCGGCGCTCGATGCTGTCCGCGAGGGGCGCGCGCAGCGCATCGTCAAGGAAGGTCAGACTTTCAGTCGCGCCCATGTCGACGACATCGCGGCCGCGCTCCATGCGAGCCTTGAAAACCCGGCCGCGGGCGGCCTCTTCAACATCGCCGACGACGAGCCGGCGCCGCAACACGCCGTCGTCGAATTCGCCTCAGCATTGCTCGGCGTCCCGCCGCCGCCTCTCGTTCCGCTTGAAAAGGCGAACCTCTCCGACATGGCGCGAAGCTTTTACGATGACAACAAGCGCGTCTCGAACGCGCTGATGAAGGCGCGGCTTTCGCCGGCGCTCAAATTCCCGACCTATCGCGAGGGCCTTCGCGCCGTCTTCGAGGACGAACGCGCCCCTATTCCCATTCAGGACTGATCAGCTCGTCGTCAAGCCAGCGGTTGATGCGATCGACGACGCATCTTTTCGAATCGCCATAGCTCGACGTGAAAACGAGCGCCTCGCCGGGCTTCACGCAAGCCGCGCCGTTTTCCCCCTTGATCGTCTCGGCGAAGATCATCGTGTTCGCATCGCAGCCGCCCCTGAAATGGAAGAACGCGCGTCCGCCTTCCCCAAGCTTTGTGATGAGCACATTATCCCGCGAATCATAGGTTTCCTGCTCGGCGGGCGATGCGACGCACGCCTCGCCAAGCGCTTCGCCCATCTGCTCGTCTTCCATCTCATATTCGACGATGGGCGGCGGCGGCGCCTCCTCCTTTTTCTGTTTCGGCTCGCGCGCATAGGCCGATGACGCCGCAAGAAGCGCGGCGACGAGCACCAAAGTCCTTTTCATTGAATTGAGCCCTCTCAGCGTCCCGTCGCGGCGGCGCTAGTCCCCCAGAGCGCACGGACGGGCGAGCAAAGCTTACGCCCGCCCGCCTTCAGGCTTCAAGCCGGTCCATTCGTCCCCACGCGGAACGTCAGTCTTCGGCGGGCGCTTCAGCCTCCCCGTTTTCCGCAGCCTTCGGATTCCACTCGTAGATTTCCGAAATCGCGCAGCGCGTCGCATTCGGAAAGCTGAAATCGCCGAAGGCGGAGCGGCTGAAAATGAGATAATCGCCGGAGGTGACGCAGCCGCCCGCCGGGTGCTGCTCGATTGCGACCGACTGCGCCCAGTTGAGCTCGCGATAGCTGCAGGCGCCGATCAGCGTCGCCTTGTACCAGTCATTGACGCCCCTCTCGAGGAGAATGGCGTCGTCCTCGCCTTTGATCGCCTTGAAATTGTTGATGTCGCGGCCGAAGCAAATGCGGTCGACCTCCTCGCCCTGGCGCGGATCCGCCGCCTTTTCCTCTTCCGCAAGCGCGGCGCCGCTGACGAGCGCGGTCAAAATCGCCAAACCGGATCGTTTCATGAATCACCTTTTCCTCGCGCCCCCGCGCCCAGAGACGGCCGCAATCTCTGCGGGAATTGTGGAAGGATCATGGCGGCGCCGCACGAGGGATATAAAGAAATCTTTATATGTCTCTTGGCGATCGGCGAGGCCGTTGCTATAAGCCCGCCCGTTGAACCCGAGCCCTAAAAGGAACCGCCCGATGAACGCGCCCGCTCACCACGACTTTTTCGTCAAGGACATGAAGCTCGCCGACTGGGGGCGGACCGAGATCGAGATCGCCGAGACTGAAATGCCGGGCCTGATGGCGACGCGGGCCGAATACGGGGCCAAGCAGCCCCTCAAAGGCGCACGCATCGCCGGTTCGCTCCACATGACGATCCAGACCGCCGTCCTCATCGAGACGCTTCAGGCCCTTGGCGCGAAAGTGCGTTGGGCATCCTGCAACATCTATTCGACGCAGGATCACGCGGCGGCGGCGATCGCGGCGGCGGGAACGCCCGTCTTCGCCTTCAAGGGTGAGAGCCTCGAGGAATATTGGGATCTCTGCGACCGCATTTTCGATTTCCCGAATGGCGAAACCGCGAACATGATTCTCGACGACGGCGGCGATGCAACCTTGCTCGTCCTCCTCGGCGCCGATGCGGAAAAGGACCCTTCGCTCCTCGCCAATCCCGGCAACGATGAGGAACGCGCGCTCTTCGACACAATCAAGCGCCGCCTTGCAAAGCAGCACGATTTCTATTCGCGCACGAAAGCGAATA
>JBMOOR010000270.1:0-6186 GCA_049324555.1 Pseudomonadota bacterium
CGAACGGATTTCGGTTATGTGCGCGCGGCGGCGCGCGCCGCCGGCGCAGCGACGCCGATGGCGGACGCCGCGGAGGGCGTTCTCACGCACGCCTCGGCCAACGGAATGGGCGCCGACAATCTGACCGGGATTGTGCGCCTTTATCTCTGACGCCGGCGCCGATGCGCCTTCACTGTCCCCGCGAAACTCGAACAGAAAGCGAATAGATGATCCGCCTCTATTACCACCACACGCCGAACCCTCTCAAAGTCGCGCTCTTCCTCGAAGAGAGCGGCCTTGCCTATGAGGTTGCGCCCGTCGATATGTACAAGGGCGAGCAGCACCGGCCGGAATTCCGCCGCATCAATCCCAACGGAAAGCTTCCCGCAATCGAGGATGACGGCGCGCCGGTCTTCGATTCGACGGCGATCCTCCTTTATCTCGCCGAAAAGACCGGGCGATTCATGGGCGCCGCCGGCAAGCGCGGCGAGATGCTTTCCTGGCTCTTGTTCGTTGCGAGCGGCGTCGGCCCCTATTCCGGCCAGGCGGTCCACTTCACCCGCGTCCACACCGATAGTCCGTATGCGGCCAATCGCTACCGCCGTGAGGTCGAGCGCCTTTACGGCGTGCTCGACGAGCGTCTCGCCGGTCGCGAGTTCATCGCCGCGGACGACTACACGATTGTCGACATGGCGGCCTGGGGCTGGATCGACCGCGCACCCTTCATCTTGAACAGCGAGACGCCGCTCGACGCGACGCCGAACCTCAAACGCTGGTTCGGGCGGGTCAACGCCCGCCCCGCCGCCATCCGCGCCCGCAAGGTCGGCCACGACGTCGCCTTCAAGACGGAGTTCGACGAGGAAACGCTGCGCGCGCTCTTCCCGCAAAATTACGCAAAAGCCTGATCACCCGCCAACATATGGAGAATCGGATGTTCGCCTATCACACGAAAGAAACCGCACCGGCGGAATCAGCGCCGCTGATCGAGCAGTCCGTCGCGATGTTCGGCTTCCTGCCGAAACTGCACCAGATCATGGCCGAGGCGCCGGCGACTTATGAAGCCTACATGACGGCGTTCAGCCTCTTTCAAAAGACGACCCTCTCCCCGCTCGAACAGCAGGTCGTGATGATGACCGCGAATTACGAGAACCGTTGTCATTACTGCACCGCCGGCCATTCGATGCTGATGCGGATGTCAAAAATGCCGGAGGACGTGATCGCCGCGCTGCGCGAGGGAACGCCGATCGGCGACAAAAAGCTCGAAGCGCTGCGGGCCTTCACGCGCAGCCTCATCGAGACGCGCGGTCACGTCGGCGACGCCGCAGTCAAAGACTTCCTCGCCGCCGGCTACTCAAAGCGCCAGGCGCTCGAAGTCCTCACCGGCATTGCGGCGAAGACGCTGTCGAATTTCACCAATGCGCTTGCGCACACCGAGCTTGACGCGCCGGTGATGCCCTTCGCATGGACCCATCCCGCCGATCGCGTCGCGTGAATTGGTCGAAGGGGAAATTCATGAGAATGACAGGATTGATCCTCGGCGCCGGCGCGCTGGCGTTCGCCGCCTCGCCCGCCGCCGCCGCGCCGAAGCCCTTCACGCTCGACAAGGGCCACGCCTATGTCGGGTTTGAGATCCACCATCTCGGCTACTCGCGCACGGTCGGCCAGTTCCGCGATTTCGACGGAACATTCCTCATCGACGAGGAAAAGCCGGAGAACAGCAAGATCACGTTCACGGTCAAAGCTGCGAGCGTCGACACCAATCACGCCGAGCGCGACAATCACATCCGCAACAAGGATTACCTCAACGCGGACAAATTTCCTGAGATGCGCTTCGTCAGCACCGGCGTCACCATGCTGACGCCGACTTCGGGAAAGCTGCACGGGAATTTCACGCTGCTCGGCGTCACGAAGCCGATCTCGCTCGACTTCAAGGTGACAAAGGACGCGCCTTACCCGTCCTACATTCCGAATTACGATGAACGCCGCGCCGTCGGCTTTGAAGCGACGGGGCAGATTCTGCGGCTCGATTACGGCATGGATTTCGTCGGCTTCGTCGGCAGCCCGACGGGTCTCGCCGTCGACATCAAGGCGAATTTCGACCTTGTCGACTGCGCCGGCGCGCCCGCGACGAACGTCCCCTGTCACTGGGGCCGTTAGTCACTGGGGCCGTTAACTTTCATCGCCCTCGAAGCGCCGACAAGGACTGGGAGGTTTTCTTCTGGGCGCGTAATGTGACGGGTGCGGAGTATTTCGAGTTCCTCTCCGCCCAGCCCGGCAATTCCGGCCTCGTCGTCGGCCAGCTCGGCGACCCGAGAACCTACGGCGTCACTTTACGGGCGGCATTCTAGGTGGCGGGCGCGGCAGAAAACCTCCGCCGCTCCCTCTCGCCGGAGCGAAGCGCTCGCTCCGGCGCATTCTTTCGACTCGCCGCCATTCGCCTTTTCTCGCTCGCGGCGCGCTCGACCAGACTTTGCAGATCGAAACGGACGGCGAGAAAATCACCGCCGTCTTCCTCGTCCGAAACCCGGAGAAGCTGCGGAGGGGGGTGGGCAAACCAGGCGGAATAAGCCGTTTGCGGTCGTGGTGAACTCATGTCATCTCTCGCCGTGCAACTGTGGGTTGGCGGCGCGGTGAGAGAAACACTAGTGAAGACTGAGTTTGCGAGGCAGGCCGGATGCCTACCCAAGAGCAAATAGCTATTCTGAAGACATACGCACGCCGTATCCGCGAAGCTCTGCGCGCATCCCGCCAACACCGAACCCGGCCTCGCCCCCGAATTTCACCGCATGCTGGACGAGCTTCTGGCGACATTAGTTGGCACTCATCGCCCATCGGTCATCGCCGAATTTCAAAATCCGGGCGTAGGGCGGCCCGATATCGCTCTCGTGTCACAGGGCCAGCCGGCGCGGACATTCATTGAGCTGAAGTCCATCGACAAATCGACGGACGGCGCGCGCTGGCGCGATGCGCATGACAAACGCCAGTTCAAGCGTTTCGGCGAATTCGCCCTGTGGGCGACATGCAATTTTCATGAGCTCCGGCTCTATGAGCGAAGCGAGTCCGTCAGCCGTGCGGTCCTTGTCCCCGAAGACGCGCTCGATCCCGAACGAGAAGATCGCAGAGCCGACCGGTTGATCGATCAACACGACCTCAACCCCGCATTTGCGCTCATTGAGCGATTAGCGCGAGCCCAGCCGCCCAAGCCTGAAGACGCAGAGCAGCTTGCCGAACTGCTTGCCTATTCCGCGCGGCTTGTGCGCGGGATTATCAAGGATAGGCTTGCCGAACTCAGCGAGGAGAAACGCGCCGACACGCCGTTGCAGCAGGTGCGCAAGGAATTCCGCGACGTTCTCTATTCCCATCCCGAGGCCGCCGGCTATTCGAGTACAGACTTCGACGAGTTGTTCTCGGCCGCTTTCGCGCAAACGCTTGCGTTTGGCCTCTTGCTCGTCCGCGAGGCGGCCGGCCGCGACGTCGATCGACATGCCTATGAGCATATGCCGCCGGAGCATCCGTTAATGCGCACCGCGCTGCGCGTTCTCAGCATGGATGACGTCGCCCGCGAGATCGGCGCCGGCTTCGACGTGATGCTCGATACCGTGAACGGGTTCGAGCCGGCGATGCTGGCCCTTCGCGAGGAGGGTCCAGACCCCATCCTTTATTTCTACGAGAATTTCCTTGCGACGTTCGATCCGGACGCCCGCCAGAAATACGGCGTTTATTACACGCCGATCGAGGTCGTCCGTTATATGGTCGGCGCGCTCGACCGGGCGCTTCGTGAAAATCTCGCGACGGATGGCCTCGCTGATGAGCGAGTCCACATCCTCGACCCGGCGACAGGAACGGGGACGTTTCTTCTTGGTATCGCCGACCGTGTGCGACGCGACGCCGAGGCTCGACATGGCGGCGGTCAGGGCCGCCTCGCTGTTCAGGGCCTTGCGCGCCGGATGTACGGCTTTGAGCTTTTGGTCGGGCCTTACGCCGTCGCGCATTACCGGCTGCATCACGCGCTGTCGCGGCCGGACGCTACGAACGAGAAGCGCGCGAAGGCCGCGCCAAAGCAAGTCGCCCTGCCCCGTCTCGGGGTCTATCTCACCGACACGCTCGCTGAGCCGGGCGCGGCGGCGCCGCTAGGCCAGCTCGGCTTCGTGACGCAAGGCATCCGCGACGAGCGTGCGGAATCGAACCGCATCAAGACCGAGCAACAGATTCTGGCGATCATCGGCAATCCGCCTTACCGGCGGCTCGAAGCGGGCGAAACGCAAACGCTGGTCGGCGCCTGGATGGGCGGGCGCGCCGACGATCCGGCGAGCGGCATATGGGACGATCTCAAGGCGCCGGTTCGCGACGCCGGTCACGGCAATCAGCTCAACACATTTCCGGAATTGTCGGTCGCGTTCTGGCGCTGGTCGATCTGGAAACTGTTCGAGGCGCCGAACGCGCCGCGCCGGGGCGTCATCGCGCTTATCACCAATCGCAAGTTCCTGACGGGTTGGCCATATGCGGGCCTGAGGCAAATGCTACGCGAGCGCTTCGACCGGATCGAGATCATCGATCTGCGCGGCGACGTGCGGCTCGGCGCGCGCGCCGGCGTCGAAGGCGACGAAGGCGTTTTCAACATCAAGGTCGGCACCGCGATCACCCTCGCCATCGCCGACGGCAGCAAGGCCGTCGGCGCGCTGGCGGCGGTCAACTACAACGATACGTGGGCGCATGATCTCGTGTCGCGCGAACAAAAACTTGGATGGCTGGAAATCGGCGCGGACGATGGGCGTCAATCCGGTGATGTTTCAGTGATACGACCGCCGCTTGATGATATGCGGCCGCTACCATTCTTAAATGGGTCGTTGATTTCAATTCGTGAAATCTTTGAGTTTTCTAAATCAGGAATGAAGTCCGGTGACGACGAGATATTTGTGAAGTTTGCCAGGAGCAGCCTCCGTGCAGGCATCACGCCGCTAATTGCTCATTGGGCCGACCCTACTTATCAAGCAGATCGTGAGACATTTTATTCTTACAGACCGTTTGATCGGCGATGGTTTTACAATGATCGACGGTTGCTGAATCGGCCGGGGCCAGAACTCCAATCAATTTGGGGCATGGACAATCTCGCACTTTATGCAATGCCGTCTGGCACGGGCGCTGGCCCCGCTGTCTGGTGTCATGGCCTGCTTCCGGATTACCACGCCTTCCGCGGCTCTTACGGCGGCTACGCCTTTCCGCTTTACGACCGCCGCGCCGGGCATGGGCCGCACAATCTCCGCGCTGAATTGATTGAGGCGCTGAGCGATGCGTATGCGGAGCAAGTGTCGCCTGAACATATATTCGACGCCATCCTTTGCCTGCTCTCGGCGCGCTCCTACACGACGCGGTTCGCCGAGGACCTTGAAGACGTATTCCCGCATGTGCCCTTCCCCGCGCGGGTCGAAGTCTTCCGCGAGGCTGCACGGATCGGCGCCGAAATTCGCGCCGTCGAGACTTTCGCGCGCCCGCCCGCCGCAAGGTTCCTCGACGGCGTCGCTATCGCCGAAACCGCGCCTTCGGGGCCGCTCGCGGCGATCCCCGACGCGCTCGATGATGGCGGGTTCGACCTTTGCGCCGACAGTTCCGGTCGCATCAGTCATATCCCGGCCGACGTGTGGGATTTCGCCGTCAGCGGCTATCGCGTGCTTCCGCGCTGGCTCGCCGCCCGCGAGAGGATCGAAATCAGCCCGGATTTTATTCCCCAACTGCGCGATGTCGCGGGCCGGATCGGCGAACTCCTCTTCCTTTTCGCCGAGGCGGATGCGATTCTGGAGGCGACGCTCGGCGATTCTCTGACCCGCGCGGCGCTGCATTTTGGCGAATCGGCGAACACTGGAAACGATGACGGAACAGACTGATCTTTTCGGCGGACCGGCGGGCCCGAAACAGCAGAGCCTCTTCGGCGACGAGCCGGATCGGCTGAAAGCGCCGTCGCGGGAGTTTCTCCCGAGCCCGGACCGTGTGCGCAAGAAACTCCTACGCGTCCTGAACGAGGCGCGCGCCGCCAAAACTATGCCGTGGTCCGAGCACGAGACGCGGATGTGGCAGACCGTTTTTCCACAAATGGCGAACTGGCTGCCTGAGGAAGAGGCTGCGCAGTTGCGACTCGAATTTTCTAGTGAAATCGCCCGGCTGAAATCAGCGGCTTAAGCGTCGGAAATGCCGTTCTCGCTCATCCCGGCT
>JBMOOR010000271.1:0-6163 GCA_049324555.1 Pseudomonadota bacterium
GCACTCGCAAACAACGCCCGATCGCGATCAGAACGAGGACAACACGCCGGCTTCATCCAAAAGCTTCGGCCGTCAAATCACTCCAACAGCAATCGGCATCGAAAATCGCCGGTTGTTGGAGGTGTCCAACTGGAAGAACGCACGCCGATCAAGGTGACGCTTGCCCTCGATCCAGCCTTCACGCACGACTCCTTGCCTATGCGCGCCTTTACGAAACGACCGATGGCGCCCCGGCGCCGACCCTCGTTCATCCGCCCGAATTATGCGGAGCGCCCGATCGCTGAACTCCGCGCAAAATCAGCCCTCAGCCGCAATAGCTCCGCATAACGCTCGGCTCCGCATAATCAGCCTTATGCGGTGCACCGCATAAAGCGGAAATCGGCGCCGCCTGGAAGAAAATCTCGAACGAGAAGCGCGACTATCTCTCGGTCCGGCTCGACGATCCCTCGCTCGCGGCGCCGATCCTCGCCAATCTCTGCGAGATGGAGAATGGCGAATTCGACCTCATCTGGTCGCGCCCGAACCGTCGCCGCAGCGGCGAGTGACCGCTGCAGGAGCGAAGCGCCCCGCCGCAAGGCGGGGCGTCTTCGCGCGCTCAAATCAACATCGCTCCTGAAAGCCCTCGAAGTTTCGGCGCTCGCGAACTCCGCAGGCTAATCGCGCGGAGTTTTCGCGCGGCATCCCGCGCGCGTCCTTTGCGAATTGCGCAAAGTCTGAATCAATGTTGCTGATTTGATGGTTAATCATGCGGACGTCGGCACGAATTCTGCACGGAACAAATTGGGAAATCGGGCTTGGGGCCGGGGGGCTCTATGGGATGCATTCTCAACCGTTGCACGCATCATGTCGCTAGCGACCTGTTGGTCGTCGCCTATTATGCGGCCTTCGTGCTCGTCGCCGTCGGGTTATCCTATCTTGCGAATTCAAAATCGATCAGGACGGCGGCGAGCCTTATCGGCATGGGGTGGGCCTTCGGTCTCTTCGCCTTCTTCTATCTCAACGTCTCTGGATATTTTCTCGTCGCCGTCATGTATGACACGATTTTGGCGTATCATTTCTGGCGGATGGCGAAGGTCGAACTGTTCGCGGCGCCGCTCTACATCGCCCTGCTATTTGAGATAACGTTTATCATCTTCACGCAGGGCGTCGGGCTCTCATCCTACGCCACCATGTTCATTCTGAATCGTCTCTTCGAAATCATCCTTCTTTATCTGATCGGATGCTCGCTCTTCCGCCTTCACGTGCTTCGCCTTCAAAGGAAATCGAAGGACCCGATCGCCGATTGGCGGGTCAGATTCGTGATCGGGTAGTCGCAGAATCCCGCCCGCAGAAGATCCTGGGCGGGACCCAATTCGCAGCGCAAAGATGCGCTCGACTCTGAAGGGTTTCGACCGCCTATGCTGCCGGAAGACCGGCCTTGATAGGCCCGCCGACTCGGTCGACCTTCGAGGCTCTTTACGAACATCGACTTCGGCCGGGGCGATCTCGCTCCGGCCTTTTTCTCGGGCGATGCGCCCATCAATGGAGCTTCGTTTCCTCCCGGGCGAGTTCGTCGGCGAGAAGGCGCAGGAGCGCCAGAAGCCGCGAGTTCAACGTCACCTTCTTGCCGGTTGACAAGGTCACAGTGACCGTTCCGTCCGCCGCCGGTTCGGACAGTTTATCCTTCCAGAGCGCGCCGTCAAAGGGATCGAATTTCATGAGATCGCCGCCGCCGGGATTGAGGGCGGATGATCCAATAATGCCTTCAAACATTTTTGTCACGCGATTACCCAATCATATTCGTGCCTGTCGAAATTCATGCGTCCGGCTCATCAATAAGTAGGCCGAGCGCGGCGGCGTTCTTGAAACACGCCGGGAGACGGTCGCGGTATTTCTGCGCCAGCGCGAGCAGCAATTTGTTGACCGGATCGCTCGCGCGGCGTTCGATTTCCTTGAGGTTGTCGTCAAGCAGGAAAAAGGCGAAAACGAGCTCCTCAACCGATACCCCGACGAAAGCGGCGATTCGTTCAAGCGCGGTCATCGACAAGGGCCGGAGCCCTGTTTCAACGCGCGAATAAACCGGCTGGCTCATATGCAGAAGCTCGGCCATTTCCGTCTGCGACAGGCCGAGATGGGTTCTTAACAGCCGTAAAAGCGAACCGAATTCGCGCACGGAAAATGGACCTCCGGACTTCGTCAAAATCCTGCGCCGAATGAGGAAAAAGCGCAAGCCGAGCTGGCGATCGTCCGCACCCCAATAACGCGAACTTGCGAGACGTTCTCCGCTTTATTCTCCCTGCGAATAAATTATTCGCCGGCTGAATAAGGCCCCGCGAAAAAAGAATAACGCCCCCCGATCTTAGAATAGGGAGGAGTTCCTCAATTGGCCCTGTGCGCGCCAAAATCCCTGCGATGTCGCAATGGAGATCGCGATCAATGGCGAGGAATAGCTTGCGAAAGCGCGAACGCTCAAGACGGAGTGAAGTCAGGAAATCCGTCAAGGCGCGCGCGAAGGCTGGGGCCGATAAAAGCCCCTTCTTGAGCATCGATGAGGCCGCGCTCTATCTTCGCGTCACTGCCCGCGCGCTTGAGCATTTCAGGGGCGAGGGCGGCGGGCCCGCCTACCGGAAACATGGCGGCTCGATCGTCTATCATATCCATGATCTCGACCGCTGGTCGTCGCTTCGCCGCTATTCGTCGACTTCAAAGAAGGTCGAGTCATGAGACGCGAGGCTGTGAAAGTCATCGCGGCTTCCGGCGCAGCGATTGCGGCGATTGCGATCGTGAGCGTCGTCAATTTCGCGCCGGTTCTCGTCTGGAACGCCTCGGCGAGCGCCCCCATTGGGCTTTACCAGATTAAGAGAAACAGCTCGCCCGAAATCGGCGACTTCGTGCTCGTCAGGCCCGATGAAACGCTCGCGAAATTCATCGCCGAGCGCGGCTATTTGCCGGAAAATATCCCGCTCCTGAAGCGCGTCGCGGCGCTTCCCGGCGACGAAATCTGCCGCCAGTCCGACGCGATATTGATCAACGAGGTGCGTGTCGCGAACGCAAGGCTTCGCGACTCTTTCGGACGCGAATCGCCCTCCTGGAGCGGGTGTTTCACGCTCCAAAGCGATGGGATTTTTCTCCTCAACGATCACGAAAGATCGCTCGACGGGCGATATTTCGGAGCGACGAGGGCGAAGGATGTCGTTGGCGTTGCGAAGCCGCTCTGGATCAGGGAGAATGATCGATGAGGGCGCGGATAGGGGGTAGACGGAGGAATGCAAGATTAAAGCTTTGGCGCCACTGGGCGCGCAAAGCCAGTCTGCACGTCGCTTCCGGTCGAGTCACCGGCGAATTCAGCAGCGCCAAATGGTGCCATCCCTTTCCGCGGCCTTCTTCGTCTCGAATTCATCGACCAGATCAATTCCTTTGCCTTCGCCAAACCGGCTGCGAACGGCGCCAGGCGATCCCATGAGCGAGGACGACGAGTTCCGCCCGAGATTGGGCCGCATCCGTTCAGCCGGCGGGCGCGCGGCGAAGCGCTATCTCGGCAAGCTCTACAGCCGAATGGAGAAGGCGCGCCCCGGTGCCTTCGCCAAGCGATCGGGCGGCACGTTTTCCGGCGCGCGGATCGGACGTGGCGCCGGCGTTGCAGCGAGCTTTGCCCATCGCGCGCATCCCTTCGCGAAATTCCGCGCGCGCCGGGTAGTGGTCAAAATCCGCTCGGTGCGCTTGGGGCATAACGGCCTCGCCAAGGCGCGGGCGCATCTGAAATACATCCAGCGCGACGGCGCCGAGAGGGACGGAACGCCCGGCAAGCTCTATGGGCCGGCGCGGGACGCCGTCGACAGCGAGGCGTTCCTGGAAGAGGGAGAGACCGACCGCCACCAGTTCCGCATCATCCTGTCGCCGGAAGAGGCGGGCGAGCTTGAGAATCTCAACCAGTTCACGCGCGACGTGATGGCGGCGGCGGAACGCGATCTCGGAACAAAACTCGACTGGGTCGCCGTCAATCATTACGACACCGATCATCCGCATGTGCATGTCGTTCTCCGGGGGCGCGCCGGTGACGGCAAGGACCTCGTCATCGCCCGCAATTACATCACTCATGGGTTCCGCGGTCGCGCCGAGGAGCGCGCGACCCTGGAACTCGGAGAGCGGCGTGACCTCGATATCGCCCGGGCGCGCCTGCGCGAGGCGACGCAGGAGCGCTTCACCTCGATCGACCGCGAACTCAAGGAATTGGATGCCGGCGGCGTTGTTAGTTTGAGCGAGCCAAAGACCGTCTATGACCGCTTCCGATCAAAGCTCTTCATGGCGCGGCTCCGAACTCTCGAAGCGATGCAGCTTGCGCGCCGGGAGCGTGACGGGTGGCGATTGTCGCCCGCGATGGAGGAGACGCTCCGCAGCATGGGCCGGCGCGGCGACATCATACGCTCGATGGAGCACGCCGTCGGCGACCGGCTCTCGCTCCATCATTTGCGCGACTTCGCCGGCGAGACGGCGCCCTTGAAGCTCATCGGGCGTGTGATCGGATCGGGCGCGGCCGATGACGCGCATGAGCGGCGGTTCCTCGCGATCGACGGGGCCGACGGCAATCAATGGCATGTCGAGATCGATCTGAAGCCCGGCGCCATGCCGCCGGAAGGCGCGATCATTGAGGTTTCAAGAGGCGCGGGGAGCCCTCGCAAATCCGATCTCACCATCGCGGCGATCGCGGAGAGAAATGGCGGCGTCTATTCGAATGAGCTGCATGAGCAAGCCGATCCGCGATCGACAGCCGACTATCGCCTGACGCACAAGCGAAGGCTGGAGGCGCTGCGACGAGCCGGGATCGTCGAGCGCGAGGCTGACGGAATCTGGCGCGTGCCCGATGATTATCTGAAACGCGCCGCCGACTTCGAACGCGGCAGGTCGGCCGCCAATATCCGCGTGCTCACCTGGGTGTCGCTCGATGAGCTGCCGCAAGCCCGCGCGCGCACGCTGCTCGATGATGCGCTCGAGCGCCGCGAGAATTTCGATGCCGTGCCCGCCGGTTTCGGCGGCGAATTGCGCGGCGCGCTCGTTGCGCGCCGGCGCTGGCTGATCGAACAGGGGCTCGCAAAGGAAGACGGCGCGCGGCTAGTCATCGACCGGAAGCGTCTCGCGCTCATGGAGCATGAGGCTGTCGCCGCGGCAGGCGCGCGGCTATCGAAGCAAATCGGCAAGGCTTTCGACCAGCCGGTCGAGGGCGAGCGATTGACCGGGATCTACCGGCAATCCGTCGATCTGCCGGCAGGACGTTTCGCCGTGGTCGAGCGGTCCAAGGAGTTCTCACTCGTTCCCTGGCGGGAGGCGATGGAGGCGCGGCGCGGGCTCGAGATTTCCGGGGTCATCAAGCGGGGCGGGATCACTTGGGAATTCGGCCGAACCCGCGGCGGGCCGGCGCTTTAGGGGCGGAAACGGCGGAACCCGACGGAATTATCAATTGATCTAATTATGAGAAATCTTGCCAAATGCGTGTAAATGTCCTATATAGAGGCCGGAGGATGACCCTGATGAAACTCGAAGCCGTAGACCGTTTGCCGCCCAAAGAAGCGCCGGCGCCCTTTCCGGTGGCGGCGGGCGATTATGGGATCACCGACGAAGAAGGCCTCGCCATGGCGGAGGCCGCGGTCAATCTCTTCCGCCTCTGGGGCCTCACTGACGCGGAAGCCTGCACGCTATTGGGCGGGGTTTCGACGGCGACCTATAATCGCTGGAAGCGCGGCGAGATCGGACGCCTCAATGTCGACCAGAAGACGCGGCTTTCGATCCTCATGGGCATTCACAAGGCCTTGCGCATTCTCTTCACCGAGAATGAGCGCGTCTACGCCTGGGTGAAAAAACCCAACAAAGCCTTCGGCGGACGCTCGGCGCTTGAGATCATGCTGCAGGGCCAGATCATGGATCTTTTTGACGTCCGCTTCTATCTCGATGCGGCGCGCGGCTGATGGCGCCGCCGATAACGCGCCTTCGCTGGCGCAGGACGCACCGGATCATTTCAACGCGTCATCCGCCGATCGATCTCTTCGAGGACATCGCCGACCCCGCGAAATGGGATGCGATCGCATCCGGCGAATCGAAATCGAACGCGCGCGTCGCGGCAAGCATCGGACGGCTCGAACTGGTGCCGCCCGAACGCCGCGTCGGCGGCGCCGGTTCGAGCTATGTCATG
>JBMOOR010000272.1:0-6138 GCA_049324555.1 Pseudomonadota bacterium
CGGGCGATCTCCTTGACGAGGCGCGAGGCGATGAACTGGTAGCGGACGTCCGCCATCAGGAACACGGTCTCGATGTCGTCATTGAGCTTCTGGTTCATGCCGACCATCTGGAATTCATATTCGAAGTCGGAAACGGCCCTCAAACCGCGGATGATGAAATTCGCCCCGACTTCCTCCGCGAATTTCATGAGCAGCGATTCGAACGGCGTCACCTTGATGATGACGCCATTCTTCTTGGCGATGCCCGTCATTTCGGCCGACACCATCTTCACTCTCTCATCCAGCGTAAAGAGCGGCCCCTTGTCGCGATTGATAGCGACGCCGATGACAAGTTCGTCGACCATTTTCACGGCGCGTTCGATGAGGTCGACATGCCCGAACGTGATCGGATCGAATGTGCCCGGATAAAGACCGATGCGTTTGGCCATGTCAGCCTGCCTCTCCTTCAGGAACGCGCGGAAACGGACCGCCGCGCCATTGCGGCAGGGGCTCTGCGCCCGTTGCAACCTCAAACGCGGCTCGCGCAAGCAGGCGCGTCGAATCGAGTATTGGGAGCGGCGAGACGCCGGGCGTCACGAGGAGCGGAATTTCCGTGCAGACAAGCGCGACGCCGTCGCACCCGCGCGCCTTCAGCCCTTCGATCGCGAGAACATAATACGCGCGCGAGGCGTCGGCGAACTTCCCTGCGACAAGCTCCTCAAAAATGATGCGGTCGATTTCGCAGCGCTCATCCGGCGGCGGAATTTCAAAGCCGATCCTTTCGGCGGCGAGCGCCCTCCGGTAGACCGGCCCGTCCATCGTAAAGCGCGTGCCAAGGACGCCGACGCGGCGCATGCCGCGTCTTTTAGCTTCCTTGGCGACGACGTCCGCGATGTTGAGCCCCGGAAGCGCAAGAGCGGGCCCCGCGCTTTCAAGCGCGATGTGGCTCGTATTATCGGGGCAGGCGAAAAAATCCGCGCCCGCTTTCTGAAGCCGGTCCACCGATTGCGCGTGAATGGCGCGCACGGCCTCGATGTCGCCGCTTTCCCAGGCGGGCATGCTGCGCCCAAGCTCTATGCAGTCCATCGTCACGTCGGGATGGCGATGCGGCCCAAGCCGCGCGAAGCCTTCCCTGCAAAAGGCGAGAAAGCACAGCGCGGCCCCTTCCGCGCTATGGGCGAGAATGCCGAAATGCTTCGCCTCGCCCGTTATTCGTCGCCCTCCCCTTCGCCGATGTCTTCGATCCGTTCGACGGAGACGACCTTCTCCTCTTCCCCGGTGCGGAAGATGGTGACGCCCTGCGTATTGCGCCCCGCGATGCGGATGCCATCGACGGGCGTGCGGATCAATTGTCCGCCATCGGTGACGAGCATGATCTGATCGGACTCCTCGACCGGGAAGGATGCGCAGACAGGACCGTTTCTGTCGTTGACGACGATCGCGATGATGCCTTTGCCGCCGCGCCCCGAGGTCCGGTATTCATAGGATGAGGAGCGCTTGCCGTAGCCTTTGTTCGTCACCGTCAGGACGAACTGCTCGGCGGCTCCAAGTTCGGCGATGCGCGAGGGGCTGAGCGCCGTTGCGGGCGTCGCATCTTCCTCCGCGTCCGCTTCACTCTCTTCTACGGCGGTCTCATCGATCGCGCGGCGCATGGCGGCGGCGTGCTTCAGATACGCGCGCGCCTCCTCGGTCGCCACGTCGACGCCCCTCAGGATCGCCATCGAAATCACTTCGTCATTGTCTTCAAGCCTGATCCCACGGACGCCGGTCGAGGTGCGTCCCGCAAAGACGCGGATATCTTCAACGGGGAAGCGAATGCACATCCCCTGCGCGGTCGTCAGCAGAATATTGTCGTCAGGACGGCAGATTGAGACGCCGACGATCGCATCCTGCCCGGCGCGCCATTCCTCTTCGAGCTTCATGGCGATTTTGCCGTTGCGGTTGATGCGCTGGAAGTCGGAAAGCTTGTTGCGGCGGACTGTGCCTGACCGCGTCGCGAACATGATTTGCAGTTTCTCCCACGCCTCTTCGTCTTCCGGGAGCGGCAGGATCGAGGTGACGCGCTCTCCTTGCGCGAGCGGCAGGAGATTGACGAACGCCTTGCCGCGCGCGGTCGGGGGCCCTTCGGGGAGGCGCCAGAGTTTCAGCTTGTAGGCCATGCCGATCGAGGTGAAAAAGAGGAGCGGCGTGTGCGTCGAGCCGACGAAGAGCTGCGAAACGAAATCCTCTTCCTTGAACTTCATCGCCGAGCGGCCTTTGCCGCCGCGCTTTTGCGCGCGATAGGTCGAGAGCGGCGTCCGCTTCACATAGCCGCCATGCGTCACCGTGACGACCATCTCCTCGCGCGCGATGAGGTCTTCGTCTTCGACCTCGCCTTCCGACTCGACGATCTCGGTCCGCCGCGGCGTTGCGAATTCCGCCCTCACAGCGGCGAGTTCTTCCTTGATGATCGCCATCACGCGCTCGCGCCGGCGCAGGATGTCGAGATAATCGGCGATCTTTTCGGCGAGGCCCTTCAGTTCGTCGCCGATCTCGTCGCGGCCGAGCGCGGTGAGGCGCTGCAGGCGGAGATCGAGGATCGCTTTCGCCTGTTCTTCCGAGAGGCGGAGCGTTCCCCCTTCGGCCATCAGATGGCGCGGATCAGCGACGAGAAGAACAAGCGGCGCGAGGTCTTTCGCAGGCCAGTCCCGCGCCATCAGTTGTTCCTTCGCCGTCTGCGGATCCGGCGCACGGCGGATGAGCGCAACGATCTCGTCGATATTGGCGACGGCGATCGCGAGGCCGACCAAAATGTGGGCGCGGTCCCGCGCCTTGTTCAGTTCGAACTTCGTTCGCCGCGTCACGACTTCTTCGCGGAAGTCGATGAAGATCGCGAGGACATCGCGCAGGGTCAGCTGCTGCGGGCGCCCGCCATTGAGCGCGAGCAGATTGACGCCGAAACTCGTTTGCAATTGCGAGTGCCGGTAGAGCTGGTTGAGGACGACGTCCGGCGCGGCGTCGCGCTTCAGTTCGATGACGACGCGGATGCCTTCGCGGTTCGATTCATCGCGAATGTCGGAAATGCCTTCAAGTTTCTTTTCGCGGACGAGGTCGGCGATCCGCTCGATCATCACCGACTTGTTCACCTGATACGGAATTTCGGTGACGATGATCGCCGTGCGGTCCTTGCGGATTTCGTCAATCGTCGCGCGTCCGCGCATGATGACGGAACCGCGCCCGAGGAGGAGCGCCGCCTTCGATCCCGCATGGCCGAGGATGATCCCGCCGGTCGGAAAATCGGGGCCCGGAACGATGTCGATGAGGTCGGAATCCGATATCTCCGGATTGTCGATCATCACCATTGTCGCATCGACGATCTCGCCGAGATTGTGCGGCGGAATGTTCGTCGCCATGCCGACGGCGATGCCGCCCGCGCCGTTGACGAGGAGGTTTGGAAAGCGGGCCGGAAGGACTGTCGGCTCCTTTTCCTGTCCGTCATAGTTCGGCTGGTAGGAGACTGTGTCCTTCTCTATATCCTCAAGCAGCGCATGCGCGGGCTTGTCCATGCGCACTTCGGTGTAACGCATCGCCGCCGGCGGATCGCCGTCGATCGAGCCGAAATTCCCCTGCCCATCGAGCAGAGGAAGGCGCATCGAGAAATCCTGCGCCATGCGCGCAAGCGCGTCATAGACGGCCTGATCGCCGTGCGGGTGATATTTACCGATGACGTCGCCGACGACGCGCGCCGATTTCCGGTAGGGCTTGTTCCATGCGTAGCCGTTCTCGTGCATCGACCACAAAATGCGCCGGTGAACGGGCTTCAAACCATCTCGTGCGTCCGGAATGGCGCGGCTGACGATCACGCTCATCGCGTAATCGAGATAAGACCGGCGCATCTCCTCTTCGATGGAGATCTGCTGCGTCGCGCCGCCAGAGTCCGGGCCGCCGCCGCCGTTTTCCGGCGCGTTGTCGTCGTCTTCCGCTGTCACGAAAATCCTTCAGGAATCAGGGACTAAAATGCGATTCCTGACTAGCATTTCACAGGGCCCCGCCGCAAGCGGCCGGCGTCCCGGTTGCGCCATCGGGGGAAAGAAAAGAAGCGACGGAAATCAACGTATTGCGCGTTTAAAGAAAGCAACCGTCAGGAGCTCATATGCGCCCCGTCCCCGCCATTCTCTGCGCCCTCGTCTTCGGTTCCGCCGCGCAAGCGGAAACATTCGAATTCGACGGGCTTTCGCGTCGTTATCTCATCGAAAAGCCGGCGGACGCGGGGGACCCGGCCCCGGCGCTCTTTCTCCTTCACGGCGGATATGGAAGCGGGGCGCAGCTCCGCGATTCGCTGACGGCGCCGCTCCCCAAAGGCTGGGTCATCGTTTTCCCCGACGCGACTGGCCGGCAGTGGAACGACGGCAGGACCCTTGCGGACGGAACACCGGTCAAGACCGTTGACGATGTCGGCTTTCTCTGGGCGCTCGCCGAGGACCTCGCCCGGCGGAGGGCGATTGATGGCGATCGCATCTATTTCGCCGGCATCTCGAATGGCGGCATGATGTCGATCCGCATGGCGTGCGATCGCCCGGACCTTGTCGCGGGGATCGGCGTCGTCGCCTCCGCCATGCCAGCGGGTTTCGACTGCAAGGCGGGAGAGCCGCTCGCAACGATTTTCATCCATGGAACTGAAGACCAACTCATACCTTATGATGGCGGACGCGTCGCCGAGGGCGTCGGTCGCGGCCGTGATCGCGGCGAGGCATTATCGATCCCGCAGTCGCTCGCCTTCTTCGCCGACAACAACGACTGCGACGGCGCCGGCGAACGCAAGAAGGCGCCTGACCCCGTGCGCGACGGAACGCGAGCAAGCTATGAGCTTTATCGCGGCTGCGACGCCCCGCTCGCCTATGTCGAGATCGAAGGCGGCGGGCACTCCTGGCCGGGCGCCGAGCGCAAGCGCTTCCAGAAAAAACTTGGCGGCGCCGTCTCAGAGGATTTCGACGCGACCGCGACCATGGCGACCTTCTTCGCAACAGGCGAAGCGACATTTCCCCCGGCGCCGCAACAGTCGCGACGAACGGGCCGGCGATAGGGACGCCGGCGACAAACGCCTGCGACGGCGCTATGGTCGCGCGCACTCGCCACGGGAGACAATCATGCCGCGCCCTACCGCTACCCTTCTCCTAGTCAGCGCAACGCTTATCTCCGCCTGCGGAAAGAAAAGCGCCGATGACGCGCTCCTCGCCGAACTTGCGCCGAGCGAGTGGGTCGACGCCGCCGCGAATTTCAAGAGCCCCGCAGGCGACGACATAGGCCACGTCGTCCTTGCCGATGCGATCGGCGGCGTTCTCCTTCGCGTCGATGTGAAGGGCCTCGCGCCGGGCTGGCACGGCATTCATCTTCACATGATCGCCGATTGCTCGGATGGCGCGGGCGGCTTCAAGGCGTCGGGCGCGCATGTCGATCCAGAAAATCACGAGCACGGCCTCGTCAATCCGGCGGGATCGGAGCGCGGTGATCTTCCGAACATCTACGCGGGAGCTGACAGCCGCGCGACCGCGGAATTTTTCCGCGCCGGGCTCAATCTCTATCCGTCGGAACAGGGCGCGGCGACGAACGGCCCATTCCCGCTGATGGATGACGACGGCTTCGCCGTCATCATCCATGCGAATGCGGACGATCATTCGACACAGCCGATCGGCGGCGCCGGAGACCGCGTCGCCTGCGCGGCGATCAAAGGCTGATCATCGGCCGCGCGATCATCAGCCAGAAGATAGCGAGCACCGCGAAGAAGGCCGGGAATCCGAAGGCGAACCATCGGCGATAGAGACGGAAATAGTCGTCCGGCAAAGGCGATCCGCCTTGCGCCGCAGCGCGGGCGAGATCGCGCATGCGTTTTTGCATGAAGACAACGGGAACCCAGAACGCGCCCGTGAAGAGGTAAAGCGCGAGCGAAGCGATGATCCATCCTTCGGTCAGCCGGTATCCGGCGACAAGGGCGAGCAAGGCGCCCGTAACCGGCTGAACGATCACGGCGGAGAGCGTGAAGACGTAATCGGCGAGAACGACGATCGCCGCGACATCGGCGATCGTTTTAGCGTCGCGCGTCCTGTGCGCCATAGCCATGAAAAAGGCGATGCCGGCGCCCGCGCCGAGGAGCACGGTCGCACCGATGACATGCAGCCATTT
>JBMOOR010000273.1:0-6090 GCA_049324555.1 Pseudomonadota bacterium
GTTATCGCCGGCGAAATAACCGACTTCGCGTCCGCGGGCGCGAAGTCCTTGCGCAAGATCGAGCGACAGTTTGGTCGCCCCTCCCCTCGCAACGGAGAAGTCATTGATTAAAACGATGCGGCTGGCGCCCTCCGGCATTTTTCATGGATCCGATATCAAAGAGCCGCGAGTTCCGGCTCGACGCCGATTTCACCGAGGCTCTTGCGAATTTCGTCGACATAGATCCGGTTCATTGCAATCACGAGGTCGGGACGGATTTGCGCAAGCGCGCGCGGCGGAACGATCGGCTGCGCGGATTTCGGCATGAAGCTGCCGTGCCGGTGCGGATTGATGTCCGTCACAAACCGGATGCGGCGATCGGGGTCAACCGCCGTCAGAAACGCGACCGCCTTTGATCCCGATCCCCAAAGGATGACGGTTTCGCCCTCCGCGTGCGCCTCGTCGAGGCGCGCGCGCCAAACTGCAACAGTCTCCGCGCAGCCGCGCGCAAAACCATCGACAACGGCTGCAAATTTTCTACGGTCTTCATCATCGTCAACGCCGCCCGCGCCGGGGCCGCCCGCGGGCTTCGCCTCGATTGTCAGATACTGACCGCCATACTCGATCTCGGCGTCGAGAATGTCGAACCCGGCGCGCCGGAAAAGCCGCGACAGCGAGCCTGCGGTGTAATAGGCGCAATGCTCGTAATAGACGTCCTCGAACGCATGCGTTTCGAGAATGCGCATAGCTTCCGGAACCTGAAAAAAGACGACGCAATCGCGCCTCTCGCCGATGCCGCGCCGGATCGTCGATACGAACTCGAACGGATTGGGAATGTGTTCGAGCGTCATCTTGCAACCGACGAGATCGAAATCGCGGTCGATATGGCGCGGCGCGAACATTTCAGGAATGAACCGGAGCTTGCCGGCAAGCTCCGGCGCAATCCGCTCGGGGTGAACGCCAGGATCGACGCCGACGCCGCGAACGCCGCCGATTTCCGCAAGCAGCGCCAGGAACTCACCCTTGCCGCAGCCGACTTCGAGGACCTCGCCGCCCGCAAGGTCGTATTTGGCGATCAACCTTTCCGCTAGCGTGCGGTGAAACCGGTTGAATGTCTCCGAATAGGATTGGGTCTCTTCGTAACGCCCGGAATACTCCGTGAGCGAAAGATCGAACGCCCGGTTGAAGACAAAACCGCATCCGTTGCACGCGACGAGACGCATGTCGCCGACCGGATAGTTCATCGCCTCTTCGCGGCTATTGAGCAGAATGCAGCTGTTCGTCGGCACATCGTCGATGTCGAGGATCGCCCGAAGGCTCGTCTGACCGCAGCACGGACAACCTCTCGCGCCCATGACGGCGGCGCTCGCTCCGGCGACGACTGTCGGCTCATCCGGCATCTGCAAGCTCTCTCAAACGACAATCGGGTCAGGCACGGGGATGATGAATTTGCCGCCGCGCTCGCGATAGGCCGCCTGCTGGGAGAGAATTTCATCGGCGAAGTTCCATGCGAGCAGCAAGGCGTAATCCGGCATTTCCTCAAGCAGCGCCTCAACGGGCCTGATCGGCAGGCGCTCGCCCGGCATGAATTTGCCGTGCTTGTGAATGTTGCGATCGACGACGAAGTCGATGATTTCCGGCCCGATCCCGACATAGTTGATCAAGGTCGCGCCCTTCGCCGCGGCGCCATAGGCCGCGATCCGCGCTCCGTCAGCCTTAAGCTGCGCAAGAAGCCTCTGAAGCGAGGACTTGAGCCTTTCAACGCGCTTTGAGAAATCCCGGTAAAAGTCCGCGCCGTCGATGCCGAGTTCTTGCTCTTCCTCGATGAGGCCCTTCACGGCGTCTCCGACTTTTTCCGCCGGTTCGAAATAATAGCGGAGCGATCCGCCATGGATCGGCAGTCGCCGGACGTCGTTGAGAAAGAGCCCGTGCCGGCGGAACAGCTTGTCGGCCGAAGTCGCAGAGAAATAGCACAGGTGCTCGTGATAGATCGTGTCGAACTCAGCATGTTCGATAAGATCGCGGACATAGGGCGCCTCGATGACGACGACGCCGTCGTCGCGCACAAGTTTTCTGACGCCCGATACGAATCCGTTGGTGTCGGCGACATGAGCGAGCACGTTGTTTCCATGAACGACATCCGCCCGCCCATGCTCGCCGACGATCTCGTCCGCAAGCATCTCGGTGAAGAACGCTTCGATCGTCGGGACGCCGATCTTGCGGGCGGCTGCAACGGGTCCCGGCGCCGGATCGACGCCGAGCGCGCGGACGCCTCGTTCAGCGTAGTTCTTCAGGAGATAGCCGTCGTTGCTTGCAAGCTCGACGACGAAGCTTCCGTCCGAAAGGCCTCTTCGCTCGATGAGATCAAGGACGTTGCGCCGCGAATGATCAAGCAGATATTGGGAGAAGGACGAATAATACGGATAGGCCCGGTCGAAGAGATCCTCCGGGTGAACCGTGTCGAGTATCTGCACGAGCGAACATTCCTCGCACAATGCGACTTCGAGCGCGGCGGCAGGCTCGATCGCCTCAAACTCCGTCCTTTCCAATAGCCGGTCCGCGAACGGCATCATCCCGAGGTCGAGAAACGAAACGAGCGCTTCCGCCCCGCATGATCGGCACCGCGTTTCGCGCGTCGAGCGCGCCGGCGAAAAGCGCAAGCGTTCCGCGGTCGCCATGTCACGCCCTCTCCAGCGCGCGGACCCGGCGAAGATCGTCGCCGAGGACGCCGTCCCGCACGAGTTTTTTCACATGAGCGATCCGGTTGAACGCCTCGCCCTCGAACTGATCGAGGGTCAGCTTGTGCTCGCGGAATTTTTCGTAAAGCTGGCGCACGCCCCGGCGCGCGGTCCATTGCGGCTTGAATCCGGGCAGCGAGCGGGCGATCAGGTTGCAATCGACGCGATAGTTACGCTTGTCGGGCGCCGCGTCGCTCGCGAAGGTCACTTCCGATCCCGGCACTTCGTCGCGCACGATTTCAGCGAGGTCGCGGATGCGATAATTTTCCGAAGTGACGCCGACATTGAACGCCTTGTTGTGGATTGCGCCTATGTCCGCCTCGATCGCGGCGATATAGGCGCGAGCGATATCTTCGACATGAACGACCGGGCGCCACGGCTTGCCGTCGCTCTTCAGGCGCACTTTGCCTGTCGTGAACGCCCAGGCGGTCAGATTGTTGATGACTAGGTCGAACCGGATACGCGGCGAAAATCCGTAGGCGGTGGAAGCGCGGAGAAATGCGGGGCTGAATTCATCGTCGGCGAGCCGCGACACCGCGCGCTCAACGCCGACTTTCGATTCCCCATAGGGCGTCACCGGATTGAACGCAGCATTCTCGTCGAGGAATTCGTCGCCCGCGGCGCCGTAATTGCTGCAGGACGACGCGAAAATGAAGCGGGAGACGCCTGCGCCTTTGGCGAGTTCAGCAAGACGCATCGACGCCGAGAGATTGATGTCGGCGGTGAGTTCCGGACGATAGTCCCCGAGCGGATCGTTTGATAGGCCGGCAAGATGGATAACTGCGTCGGCGCCCTTGATGTCGGCGGCGGCGATGTCGCGCGAATCCTTGCGAAGCGAGGGGTAATCGGCGAGCCTTCCGGCATAGGTGCAGGCTTCGAAGAGATCGCTGTCGATGCCGACAACGTCATGTCCGCGTTCGAGCAGCATGGGCGCAAGGACGGCGCCGATATACCCGCGGTCGCCGGTCAGAATGACTTTCATCTCACGCCCCGCGCTGCAGGGCGTGTATCGACGCGCCGCGCGGCGCAATGTCCTGCGGTTTCGTCCATGTCTTCCAGGGAGCCTCGCCGCTTTCCCACAATTTGTTGAGGATGTGCTTCTCGCGGAGCGTGTCCATGCACTGCCAGAAGGAATGGTGCCGATACGCCATCAGCTCGCCGTCCGCGGCGAGCCGGCGCATCGGCTCATGCTCGAACATCATGTCGTCGCTGTCGACGTAGTCGAAAACGCCGCGCTCGAGAACGAAAAATGCGCCGTTGATCCAGCCTTCGCCAGTCTGGGGCTTTTCGGAAAACTCTTTTACGCGATCGCCCTCGAACTCGATGTGGCCGTAGCGGGCGGGCGGGCGAACCGCCGTCATCGTCGCGAGTTTTCCGTGCGATCTGTGAAACTTGAGGAGCGCGTCGAGATCGACGTCGGAAACGCCGTCGCCCCATGTCAGCATGAACGGGCCCGCGCCCATCCAGTCCGCAAGGCGGCGTATGCGCCCGCCCGTGCCAGAATGAAGGCCCGTGTCGACCAGATCAACGCGCCAGTCCGGCGTTTCGCTGCGATGTCTGAAAAACTGGCCGGTGCCGACATCGACAGTCACGCTGCCGCCGAATGTCGCGTAATCCTGGAACCAGCGCTTGATGTATTCGCCTTTGTAACCGAGCGCGATGACAAAATCCCGATGCCCGTAGCCGTAATAGTGCATCATGATGTGCCAAAGGATCGGCATTGCGCCGATCTCCACCATCGGTTTCGGACGGATTTCGGTCTCTTCCGCGAGCCGCGTTCCGTAACCGCCGGCCAGTATTGCGACCTTCATTCATTCCCCCATGCAATTCGCCGCAAGATGGAAAAGCCGACCCACATCGCCAGCGCAAACGCAGGCTGCATCGGCGTCCGGATTTTCTACTTTTTGGCGAACTCCCACACGATCTGAAACACTAAGTCAAAACCAGCAGGAAGGCTACAACTGCGTTACCGAAGGTTCACATTTTCGCCTTTTGGGCGAAAACGTGTGTGCGAAAAACTACGACACGTTCGCCAGCCGAAACGCGCGCCGGCGCAGCCATCGTTGCGCGGGCGGCGAGACGGCGCCGACGATCTCAAGCGCGTATCGCGAGAGTTGCAGCGGCCGGCTTGCATAAAGGGCGACTTCAGCGAGCGTCCGTAGCCTCGGCGCCGCATCGGGATGCCGGCGCGCGATCGCGAAAAGATGCAGCATCAACGACCAGTGTTCGAATGAAGGACGATTGCGGCCATCGGCGAATTGCCATTGGCGCCGCGCGCGTTTGTCGTCGATGTTGATCGAGCGGCTCTGATGTTCGCGATTATAGAAGGTCGCGTCTGTCGCTTTCTCGAATTTGCCGAGAAGCGCAGTCTCGGCGAGCAGCGCCCGGTCGGACCCGTAGTAGAGACGATGGAGCGACGTCCGCCGCAGCACATCCATGCGAAACAGGCCAAAGATTTCAAAGCACGTTCCTGAAAAGCGGATCACCTTCGCAAAACGCGCCGCGGCGTCGAGACCGGATAGATCCGGCAGTTCCTGTCCGACTGTCGGTATTTCCGCGCCGCGTCCGTCGATGCATTGCGTCCTGCCGAAAGCGAGCGCGATTTCGGAATCGCTGTCGAGGAGACGCACACACTCGGCAAGGTAATTGCGGCTGATGCGGTCGTCATGCGCGCACCATTTGAGATACTCGCCAGTCGCCAGTTCATAGCCGCTATTGTAGTTTGGCGCTGCGCCGAGGTTTTTCGGATGGCGATGATATCGCACGCGCGGATCGCTCATGGCCGCCTTGCGGCAGATCGCTTCCGTCCTGTCGGTCGAGGCGTTGTCGGTGATGATCAGTTCAAAATCGCGAAAATCCTGGGCGAGGATTGAATCGATCGCCTCTTCGATGAAATTTTCGCCGTTATAGACCGGCATCGCAAGCGTAACGCGCGGCATACTCCCCACCTTCACCCCATAGCGTAATGACACATCTGCCTACGGATGAAACAAAATTTCATCCTGGCGCCGCCGGTCTGAGGGCGGCCGACGCCGTCGGGCGATGGGCCCGAAAACCGCGTCAATCCCCCAGAAACGCAGCGCTCCCGTCTTTATAGGCGAACATTACAGAAGGGCAATCTGTGAAGTTGCGCCGAGAGTATCTAGCCGCGCCGGCGATACAGCCAGTCCGCCGGCCTCCCCATCCGCACCGAAGCCTGGGCGGCGGGACTCGATGGCAGGACCCAGCGATCCCCGCGCTTCGCCATGCGGCGGACAACGAGTTTCTCAAACGGGCGCAACCCGAAAGACCGGTCGAGGCCAAGTATCTCCCGCGCATCGTTCGGAAGCATGTCGATCGCTGCGCGGATCAGCGTTCCCTGCGTCAGGCGAAA
>JBMOOR010000274.1:0-1382 GCA_049324555.1 Pseudomonadota bacterium
GGGCGTCGATGTCGTCGCGGTCGGCGGACGGCGGCTCCTCGATTCGCAGCGCGAGGGCTTCGTCAATGGAATCTACTGCCAGGCGTCAGGGCGCGCGCTTCGCCGGCTTATCCGGTCGAACGATCGTCCTGATACGGTCTATCATGTGCATAGCTGGGCGCAGATCCTGTCGCCGTCAATATTCGCCGCGCTGAAGCCGGTCGCTGAGCGCGTCTTCATCACCGCGCATGACTTCTTTCTCGTATGTCCGAACGGCAACTTCATGATCTATCCGGAGTCGCGTCAATGTGAGCTGCGCCCGATGTCGGGGAGCTGCATCGCCACGAACTGCGACAAGCGGAACTATCTCCAGAAGACATGGCGCGTCGCGCGTCAGGCGGCGCTGAATTCAATCCTCGATATCGACAAGTTCCCGTTTACGGTGATCGCCATCCAGAAGGGCGCCGTCGATTATCTGGTGCGGGGCGGCATTCCGGAGGAGCGAATTCGCGTCCTTTCAAACCCTGCAGTCAGATTGCTGCCTGAGCGCGCTCCAGCCGAGAAGAACGCCGAGGCGCTTTATGTCGGCCGGCTCGAGCATGAAAAGGGCGTTGAACTGTTAGCCGCTGCGGCCCTCGCATCGGGGACGCCGCTGCGCGTCATCGGCGAAGGTCCGGCCGAAGGCGCCATCCGGAAGGCCAATCCTGAAGCCATGTTCACGGGATGGCTGTCAACGGGCGAACTCGCCGGCGCGCTGAAATCGGCAAGATTCCTTGTCATGCCGAGCCGATGCACCGAACCCTTCGGCCTTGCCGGCGCAGAGGCGCTGAGCGTCGGCGTGCCCGTCATCGCCTCGAAGTCCTGCCTCATAGGCGGAGACATTCGCCGACTTGAGATTGGCGACGTCGTTGACGTGTTTAATGCCGACTTGTTTGCAGCGATGCTGAAGCGCTGGATGAGCGATGATGCGCTCATCGAAAAAATGAGCCGGGCGGCGATAAGAAAGGCCTCGGCGATCGGCGCTTCGCCCGACGAATGGCTCGACGCGCATCTTCGACTTTATGACGGGCTCTTTCAGAGCGCGCCCGTCACAACCGCGAGATTCGCTCGGGCGTAATGCGCCCGCGGAGAATATCGGCGATCGCCATCCAGTTGCCTTTGACGCGGCCGCGACGGTCGATATAGGGCTCGGGCGCGAACAGCCTCGCGTGGTTGCTGAGAAAATTCCGGTACAGATTATCAAAGGCGTGGTGAAGCCCCATCGTTCCCTTAAGGCGCAGGTAAACCGGATTCATGATCTGCGAATAACCGAACCTGACGCCTGACGTTCGCCCGCCCTTGACGCCAAGATGCGCTCCGACGAGCCGGCTCGTGCAGAATAATGCCCCCCAAAGGCGCGCGCG
>JBMOOR010000274.1:1392-6057 GCA_049324555.1 Pseudomonadota bacterium
ATCTTCAAGCCAGCCGTAGAGGGGGAGGCGTTCATCGAATCTGACATTCTCGATCGCCTCGCGCCGGAACGCCATGTTGCAGCCGTAAAGGCTGACGCGCTCTTCGAGCATTTCGGGATTTTCGGGCGAGACGGGTGCTTGGGCCGCGATGGCGGCGATCGCTTCATCCATTGAAAGACCGGGGCCCGTGACGCCATCCGCGACAACGACGCCGGTCACGCCGGCGGCGGCAGGGCGTTCAGCGAAGAACTCGACAAGCCGTTCAAAATAGTTGGAGGCGGGAACGAAATCGTCGTCGAGAAAGGCGATGATGTCCGCGTCCGGAAGAACGCGCTCGATGCCTCTATTTCGCTGCGCGCATGATCCAATCGGCGAGACCAGCACTTCGATCCCCTCCGCCTCGCTGTAGGCGCGCGCGTCCTCCTGTTTCGACACAGCGATGCAGATCGCCTCCGGCGGCCGCGTTTGACCGCGCAGGCGATCAACGAGGGCCGCGAGGATATCGCGTCGGCCAAGGCTCGCGATGACTACCGCAACACGTGTCATGTCGCCGCCGACTTCGCTTGGCTGGGGAATGGTCCATGCGCTATGAGCGTCAGATCCGCTTCCGGAAATAAGTTCGCGACCAGGGAACCGCGTTGTGCCAGCATTGTTTCGGAAATCAACCTTGCGCGCTTGTTCTCCTAACGGAATATTCTCGCAAAGGCGACTGAATTAAAATAATGATCGCGCACTCGCCAGAACGTCCTTCACGGAATGGCGCGGCGGCAAGGTCGATCCGGCGCGACACGCGCCCTCGTCAAGTGTTGGGAGCGGGAACGAGGTGAACGAAACTCCGGCAGCGAAAGACAGCCGGCGATCGGGCAGGGGCGTTGCAAGCGCGGGCGGCGCGACGCTCGCGTCGCGGATCGTCGCGCAAGGAGCGCAGCTTGCGATTTTCATTGTCGCTGCGCGTGTCCTGACGCCAAGGGAGTTCGGCCTCTTCGCGCTGGTCGGGGCGAGTTCAACGCTGCTCTTCATCGTCGCTTCGGCGGGCTGGCGTGAATTCATCCTCGGCTGGGGCGGAAGCGCGAAAGCGGTCAATCAGGCGATCACATATTCGATTCTCTCAGGATATTTTCTCGCCGCGTTCGCCATCGCGATCGCAGGGGGCGCGGTCGTCGTCTTTCATGCGCTCGATATCGCCTGGTTGTCGCTTATATTCTCCGTGTGCATATTTCTTGCGCCGATCGCGAGCGCCTATGGCGCAATCCTTGTGCGCGGCGGCGGAGTGCCGGCGCTTTCTCTCGCCGGTATCGTATCGGAACTCGCAGGGCTCGCAGCCGGCGTTGCGCTTCTATACGCTGACTGGGGCGTCCTCGCGCTTGCGGCGGCGAAACTCGCAACGCAGGCGATCAATCTCGCGCTCGTTGTCTTTTTTGCGCGATGGCCGCTCAGGTTGACCTTATCGGGCGGCTTCGCCGCGGAGATCGTCGAGATATCGCGGGAAATCCTTGCGACGCGCGTTATCGCCTATGCGTCGAATAATGCTTCGACATTCATCGTCGGCGCCTTTCTTGGCGTCGCCAGCGTCGGATATTTCCGCGCAGCGGAGCGCGTTGTGTCGGCGTTTTCCGAGCTTGTGTTCGAGCCGCTGCGTCTCATTGCGTGGGTCGTCTTCCGCAAGGCGGCCGACCACGCGGAAACGCCGGCGCGCGTGCGCGAGGAACTATCGCGGGAAGGCGGAGTCTTTCTGCCGATGCTCATGCTGATCGCCGCGCCGATCTTTGTCGGCCTTGCTGTTGTCTCGCCGAATGTGATCGCTGTCATGCTGGGCGAAGCCTGGGTTCCCGCAGCGCCGGTCGCGTCCATTCTCGCCGTTTCCGCCCTGCTGCTGACGCCGAGCATTGCGAATGAACCCTTGCTGACCGTTGCGGGCAAGATCAAGGCGCTGCCGCCGGTCTCGCTTATGAATGCGATCATTGCGATCGTCGCTCTCTTCGCCTTCACGCCGTTCGGCATGGAAGGGGCCGCCTGGGCCCGGCTCGGCGGCTGCGCGGTCATCATGGCGACGTCGATCTGGCTGCAGGCGCGTCACGCCGAGGCGCCATGGTGGGGAACAGTGAAACGCGCCGCGCCGATTTACACCGCGCTTATCGCCCTCGTCGGCGCCGTGCTTGCAGCGCGTGCGTTTCTGCCGCTTTCGAGCCTCGCGCTTGCTGCGCGCCTCGCGGTCGAAGTGACCGCAGGCGCGGCGGCCTATTTTCTTGTTATCGTGCTGGTGCGGCCATCCTATATCCGCACGACCCTGTGGCTCTGACTGATCGGCGTCACCGCGCAAGAACGCTTTCCGGCGGGCGGACAGGGGGCCGGCGCTTCGCCGCCTCCTCGATCAGCGCATCGGTCATCGCCTCGACATCCGCGCGGCTCTTCGGAGCCCATGGCAGTTCTTCGTCATCGCTGCGGACAGCGCTGACCCCGAACGCCGTCAGCGCGAACGGCGCATAACGCGCGAGGCCGTCGCGAATGCGCGACGCATATCGGAATTTAAGGAACGAGAGATCAGCGGCGATCCGGTCTGCGAGCGATTGCGGCGGAATGAAATCCGCCCATGCGGTTGCGGCCAGTTCCCGCTGATACCATTTAGCCGCGTCCCGCCAAGCGGCCGGACGTCGGCGGGACCACGGCTTTGTCGAGGTGTAGTGCTCAATATAGGGTTTATGGCGCCCGCCGAACATCAGATAAAGCTCATGCAGGTTCCAGCGCGGATCGAGCGGGACCCATTTGCCCTTGAGGACCGCGTTGAGCGCGTCCTGATCGGGCGCTTCCTGACAGCGTTCCGGATATTTCTCGAGGAACTCGCGCGCGCGTTGGAGTGCGCCGTCCTCAAGCGTCGCCGGCCAGTCGAAGACCATGACGCCGGACTGGAGATACGGCGCGTCGTCGCCAAGGAAGAGATCGCGCCGCCGCCGGCGGATATTGCCGGTGACATAATAGATAAAGTCGTGGACGGCGGCTGCAGGCATTCCATCGAGGTTGACGGCGAGGAGCGGGGCAAGCGACGTGCAAACGCGCGTGTCGGAATCGAAATAGATGAGCCGGTCGTAGTCGGCGCCGAAAATCCGATCGAAATAAAGACGCAGATAAGCCGCGCGCGGCCAGCGGTTGCCAATCGGCCGGATTTCATCGGCGATGCGCTCAGGAACGGAAATCGCAACGCCGACGCCGCGAGCCGCGAAAAATCGCTTCGCTTCTTCGACATCGTCGAGGCTCACATCGCAGCAGATGAGATGCAGCTCAGCTGTGTCCGGGGAAGGGAGATGCGCCGCCGCCGACGCAAGCTGGCAGCAGGCGGCCGGCAGGTAACCGGCGTCCGTCGCCGCGACAATCGCGATCTTCGGCCTCTTCAAAATTGCTCCCCAACGATCCCCCGCCCGGTTGCGGGCGATCCCGACCTCAAATTCTATGTAACTGCGCACTGCGGCGAAATCAAAGGTCGACATCGAGGCGTCGAATTGAGAAAGTGACTGCGCGTTGTTGCGCCCCGGGCCGACCTCTTGGGAGAGGCGGGCGCGCAGCCTCCGCAGTTGGGGGACGAGCATTGCGGGAAACGGCGTCAGATATTTTCCCGGCGCACGCGGGTTTTCAGGAGGCGTGGGACCGGATTCGCCCGGTGCGACGCACGCCGATGCAGCACGCAATCTGGAATGAGGCCTGTTTCGATGCCTTCTACCGCGGCGGGCGAATGGACGTCATCGTCTCGGACGGCGATCCTCCGCGCGCGGCGGCGGTTTTTGCGCGGCGCGGCGTCTTTCCGCAGCGGCTTTTCCTCGCCGGCGCCGAGGAACTCTGGGAGCCGATCGATGTCCTCTATTCCGATGCGCAATCGGCGACGGCGCTCGCTGAGAAAGTCCTGTCGCATGGCAAGCCGCTTCGCTTCGGCCACTTTCCAGCGGACTCCGACTTCGCTGTCGCGCTCGCCCGGAATGCGCCGCGCTTTGGCGTGCTGCTCGCGGCGCCCGTCGCCGCTTCGCCCTATATTGCGCTCGATGAGCGCTGGAGATCGCCTGAACAACGCTTCAGTTCGGGCCGGCGATCCGATCTGCGCCGGATGGCGCGAAAGGCCGCCGAGATTGGAGAGACGACATACGAAATTCTCTCGCCGCAACCGGATGAAACGCAGGCGCTGCTCGATGCGGCGATTGCCGTTGAAGCGAAGAGCTGGAAGGCGCGCTCGAAAACTGCGCTCGCCTTCGATGCGGCGCAGGAAGCGTTTTTCCGCCGCTATGCAAGGCTCGCCGCGGAGAGCGGGATCTTGCGCGTCAGCCTGATGAAGATTGCCGGAGAGATCGCCGCTGTCCAGATCGGCGTCGAGTGCGACGACGCATTCTGGCTGTTCAAGATCGGCTATGACGAGCGTTTCGCCGCCTGTTCGCCCGGAAACCTCCTGATGCTTGAATCGATCCGGTGCGCCGCCAATCGGGGGCTTTCGTCGTTCGAGTTTCTCGGAAAGGCCGCCTCATGGACGCGCGTGTGGACCGAAACGGAAAGACCGAACCAGCGCCTCCGGTTTTATCCGCATACGGTTGAAGGCTATGCCGCGCTCGCCGAGGATGCGATCATGGCCGCATCGAGACGAATTGCGGATCGCACCCGCGCCGCATTGAAAGCGAAGGGTCATTAGGA
>JBMOOR010000275.1:0-5071 GCA_049324555.1 Pseudomonadota bacterium
CTTTCCCGGCTCAAGGAAGAAGCGGAACGCGGCGACAGCGCCGTCGCGACCGCTTAATCGGGTTTCGTCACCGGAAAACCGCGATCGCGCATCAGCGCCTCGACCTTCGCGTCGCGCCCGCGGAAGGCGCGATAGGCGTCGGCCGGATCGGCCGCGTTTCTCGGCGCAAAGAGATTGTCGACGAGCTTTTTCGCGAGCGCTTTGTCGTAAAAGCCGCCGGGCGCGGCCTCGAATGCTTCCGCCGCATCGGCGGTCAAGACGTCCGCCCACATGTAGCCGTAATAGCCGGCCGAATAGCCCTCGCCGGAGAAGATGTGCCCGAAATGGGGGGAACGATGTCGCATGACGATCTCGCTCGGCATGCCGAGTTCGGCGAGAGTTTCGCGCTCAAATTTGTCAGGATCGATGTTCGCGGGATCGACCATATGAAAGCGCATGTCGACGAGGGCGGAAGCAAGGTATTCCGTTGTCTCGAATCCTTCGTTGAAATCGTCCGCCGCCTTGATCTTGTCGACGAGCGCCTTCGGCATCGGCTCGCCAGTTTTGTAGTGAACGAGAAAGCGTGAGATCACCGCATCCGTCGCCAGCCAGCGCTCAAGCAATTGCGACTGGAATTCGGTGTAGTCGCGAACGCCGCCGTTCAAGGTCGGGTAAGCGACGTTCGACGATAAGGAATGCAGCGCATGGCCGAATTCGTGGAAATAGGTTTCCGCGTCGTCCCATGAAATGAGCACGGGCTCGCCCGGCGGTCCCTTGACGAAATTCGAATTGTTCGAGGCGAGGACGGTGCGCTTTCCGTTGAACGTCTCGTGTCCGCGATAACTGGTCGCCCAGGCGCCCGAGCGTTTGCCAGGACGCGCAAAGGGATCAAGATACCACAGGCCGATATGCGCGCCGGTCGTTCGGTCGGTCACTTCCCATACTTTGACGTCTTCGTGAAAGGCCGGGATCGAGCCCTCCGCAACTGGCGTGAAATTGAAGTTGAAGAGCTCGCCCGCGACGAAGAACATCGCTTCGCGCAAGCGCCCGAGTTCGAGATACTGCTTCACCTCGTCCGAGTTCAAATCGTATTTCGCCTTGCGGACTTTCTCCGCATAGAAACGATAATCCCAGGGCTCGATTCTGATATCGGCGTTTTCGCCGTCAGCGACCGCCTGCATGTCGGCGACTTCCTCTCTGACGCGCGCGACGGCGGCGCGCCACACGCCCTCAAGAAGCGCGTTCGCGCGTTCAGGCGTCTTCGCCATCCTGTCTTCGAGCCGCCACGCCGCGTAATTGTCGTAACCGAGAAGGCCGACGCGTTCGTCGCGCAGCTTCAATATTTCGGCGATGATCGCGTTGTTGTCGAATTCGTCGCCATTATCGCCGCGGTCGTAATAGGTCCGCCAGACCTTTTCGCGGAGAGCGCGCTCCGTCGAATAGGTGAGGAACGGGTCCATCGACGAGCGCGTGTTGGTGATCGCGTATTTTCCCTTTTGGCCGCGCGCTTCGGCGGCTGCGGCCGCCGCCTTGACGAACGAGTCCGGCAGGCCGCCGAGCTCATTCTTCGTCAGGTAAGTGACGTAGGTTTCTTCGTCATGGAGGACGTTGTTGCCGAATTTCGTGTAGAGTTCGGCGAGGCGCTTGTCGATTTCCGCATAGCGTTTCTTCGCCTCGCCCTCTAACGTCGCGCCGTCGCGCGCGAAGCTGTCGTAAACGAGCTTGACGAGCCGCTGCTGGTCGGGCCGCAGCTTCTTGACGCGAGGGGACTCGTAGACCGCCGCGACGCGGGCGAAGAGCTTTTCGTTCTGAGTGATTTTGGAGCCGAATTCTGCGAGGCGCGGCGCCATCTCTTCCTGAATCGCGCGGAATTCCGGCGACGACATATTGTTGCTCAGTATGCCGTAATAAGCGAACACGTCGCCAAGCGCGCGGCCCGAATCCTCAAGCGCGAGGATCGTGTTTTCGAATGTCGGCGTCTCCGGATTGTTTGCAATCGCATCGACTTCGGCGAGGTTCATCGCCATGCCGGCTTCGAGCGCGGGCTTTAGTTGCGCAAGGTCCATCTTGTCGAAAGCGGGGACGCCGCCAAAGGGCCCCGTCCAGTCGGCAAGGAAGATGTTTGACGCAGGATCGACATTGACCGACGCCGCCGCGGCGGCAAGATCGGCGGCCGGCCATTTCGGCCCCTCCGGAGCGGTCGCGCAGGCCGAAAGCGCGATCGCAGCAGCGCTCGCCGTCAAAGTCAGAATCGGTCGCATGGGAATCCCCTGATTTGCTTGGGCCGGATAAAAGCAGGCGCCGCACATAATCGCCACAAATTTTGCGGCAATGCGTTCACGCTCTGCGATGAAGCGAAAGAGACGAAAGAAAAACAAGCTTATGCATCGCGCCGCGGCGCGGCGCTTCGGGCAAAGCCTCAATCGTTCCGCCGCACCCGCGAACCGGTCCGGCGAAATGACAGCGGCGCGCGGCGCGTCGGCGGCGCATGCTCTCCGGAACAGACGACGCGCAGCGGGAGGCTTATTCATGCTTCGTTCGGAAATCACGCCGGTTCTGATCGCTCACATTTCGGGAGGCGCGCTTGCGGTGCTGGCGGGCGCCATCGCGCTTTCTGTCCGCAAGGGTTCGCCCGTCCATCGCGCGGCGGGTTCGGTCTTCTTCATCGCCATGCTGACAGGCGCATCAAGCGCGGCGTGGCTCGGCTATCATGCACAGCCGCAGGATATTGGGGACGTGGTCGCCGGCGCCATCACGATTTATCTTGTTTCGACCGCTTGGGTGGCCGCGAAGCGGCGAGACAACGAGATCGGATTGTTTGAAAAGGCGGCTTTCGCCATTGCGGCGGCCAGCGGTGTGGCGGCCTTCGCAACCACTTCGATGGCGGTCGCCGACGGCACAGCGATTTTGGGCGGCGTTCCGGGTTATATTTTCGCCACGGTCACGACCCTCGCGGCCTCATTGGATTTAAGCGTCATTCTGCGAGGCGGCCTCGCGGGAAGGCAGCGCATCGCACGCCATCTCTGGCGCATGCTGCTCGGCTTCTTCATCGCCGCCGGGTCGTTCTTTCCGGGCCAGCTTCACCTGTTTCCCGAATTCATCCGTGAAATACGCCCGGTGATCATCCTGTTCCTCCCGGCGTTTTCAATTATCGCCATCATGTTTTTCTGGCTGTTCCGCGTTCTGCTGACGCGCTGGTGGAAGACGTCGGAGGCGTGAAGACGGGTGTCGTCTCGTCCTTCGAGACGCGATGCTTAGCATCGCTCTTCAGGATGAGGAAGAATTGTTAAACCGCACCATAACCTCATCCTGAGGAGCCTCGTGAAGCGAGGCGTCTCGAAGGATCAGCCTGTCATTCCGCCGCCGCCAACTGCTCGGCCCTGTGGAGATCGACCGAGACGAGCTGCGAGACGCCGCGCTCAACCATGGTGACGCCGAAGAGGCGGTCCATGCGCGACATTGTGAGCGCAGAGTGCGTGATGACGAGGAAGCGCGTCTGCGTCTCCTTCGCCATCTCTTCGAGCAGGCGGCAGAAGCGCTCGGTGTTCGCGTCGTCCAAGGGCGCGTCGACTTCGTCGAGGACGCAGACAGGCGCGGGGTTCGCCATGAATACCGCGAAGATGAGGGCGGTCGCCGTCAAAGCCTGTTCGCCGCCCGACATCAGCGACATCGAGGCGAGCTTCTTGCCCGGCGGCGAGGCGTATATCTCAAGGCCCGCTTCGAGCACGTCTTCTGAATCGATGAGACGCAGTTCCGCCTGACCGCCGTTGAAGAGGCGTGTAAAGAGCATCGAGAAATTGCGATTGACGGTCTCGAACGCGGCGTTGAGCCGCTCGCGCGCCTCGCGGTTGAGGCCGCCGATGGCGGCGCGGAGCTTCCTGATCGCGCCTTCGCAGTCTTCGCGCTCGGTTGTCAGTTCCTCAAGGCGGGCCGAGACCTCCAGCATTTCCTCGTCGGCGCGCAAGTTCACCCCGCCGAGGTTTTCGCGCTCGCGCTTGTATCGATCGAGTTTGGCGTCGATATCGGCGCGCGCCGGGAGTTCGGCGCCGTCCTTGAATTCGGCGATCGCGGGAAGTTCTTCGGGCGCTGCGTTGCAGGTTTCGTGTGCGACGCTTGCGGCTTCCTCGACGCGGGCGAGTGCGCCTTCCGCCTGCGCTTCAAGCCGCGCGCGCTGCTCGCGCGCTTCCGATGCGGCGGCGTCCGCGACTTTCGCCGTGCGGTCGGCCTCGCTCGCGTGCGAAAGTGCGATAGCGAGCGCGTCGCCCGCGGCCGCGCGCGCGCGTTCGGCGTTTGCGATCTGGTCGAGTAGGGCCCCGCGCTTTTCCTCGATCGCCGCCGGCGCCGTCAGTGCGATTTCATTCGCTGAGACGGCGGCCGCGAGGCGTTCGTCGATCTCGGCCATGCGCGACGCGGCGGTCTCGCTCCTCGTCGACCACACGCTGCGCTCGCGCGCGATTTCATCGATGCGGCGCGCGCGCATGTCCGCCTCGCGCGAAAGGTCGTTGTGCGCTGCGCGCGCTTCGGTCGCTTCGGCGCGCGCTTTGGCCGAGGCCTCGCGCGCGGCGCCGACGCCCTCGGCGATCAGCGCTGCGTCGGGGAGGCTGGACTTTTCTTCGCGTTGCGCCGCGAGATCGCTGACGGTTTCGACCCTGTCGCCCTCGGCGATCGCCATCGCTTCGGCGATCGAGGCGAGCCGCGTCGTCGCGCGCTCGTGCTCACGCTCAAGCTCGGCGAGCCTTGAGCGTGAAATGTCGAGCGAGCGCCGAGCATCCGTGAAGAGCGCACGCGCGTCGCGCTCGATCGACTGGCGGCGGGAAAATTCCTGTTGCGCCGACTGATGCGCCTCGACGGCAGCCGCTGCACGCTCCTCGGCGCCGATCATGTCCTTTTCGAGCTGATTGAGGCGGTTTCGCTGCTCAAGCCTGATCGCCGCGGCGGTCTTGGCTTCCGCGCGCGAAATGAACCCGTCCCAGCGCCAGAGATCGCCCTTGCGCGAGACGAGACGCTGGCCAGGTCTCAGCATCGAGGCGAGATGCGCCCCGTCTTGCGGCTCGACGACGCCAACCATCGCAAGACGCAGGGCGAGCGCCGG
>JBMOOR010000275.1:5081-6057 GCA_049324555.1 Pseudomonadota bacterium
ATGGGTCGCAAGCGGAATAACGCCGGCGGGAAGGTTGGTCGCCATCGCGGCGCCCTCGCGGCCGCTCCAGTATGCAGGCGCCTGACTGTCGAGCGCGGCGAAGAGATCGTCGCCGAGCGCGGCGGCAAGCGCGTTCTCAAACCCTGGCTCAACATCGACCGCCGCGATCAGCGTCGGCCAGTCGCCGTCAGTCTGTGTGCTGAGCACGCGGCGCAGCGCCTCGCATTCGGCGCGGATTTCGGAAAGGCTCTGCTCGGCCTTGTGGCGCGGCTGTCGCACGGCCTGCTCATGCGTCTCGGCGGCGGCGCGTTCGTCTTCGGCGCGATGGAAGGCGGCTTCGGCGGCGCGCGCGGCCTCTTCGGACGCGATGAAGCGCGCGTTGGCGGCATCGAGCGCCTCGGCCTGTTCCGGCGTTGGGGCGATCCGGCTCTTTTCCTGATTGAGCTGCGCGATCTGCGATAAGGCCTTTTGCAGGCGCCGTTCCGCGGTTTCAATCGCGGCTGAGATCGCGCGCCGGCGCGCGTCAACCTCGGCGGCCTCGCCGCTCTTTTCTTCAAAGATCCGCTCGGCGGCGCGCACGGCCTCGTTCGCCGCCTCAAGTCGTGTCTTCGCCTTTTCAATACGGTCTTTCTCCGCGCTCTCGCGCTGGCGGAGGCCATGCTCCTCGCGGTTGAGCGTGTCGACCGCGTCGTCGGCGTCGGTTTTCAGCGCCTTTTCGCGCCCGAGATCGGCGGAGAGCTGGTGAATTTCAGCCGCAAGCCGGCGAATTTCCGACTGCGCGCGCGCCGCTTCGTCATCGAGATTTTCGCGCGCGACGGTGAGACGGTGAAGCGCTGCGGCGGCCTTCGCTTCTTCAAGGCGCAACGGATCGAGCGCTTCGTGGGCGTCAGCCTGCGCCGTCGACGCGTTTGCAGCAGCGCGCGCCGTTTCTTCGATCAGCGCGGCGATTTCCTTGAGGCTCTCGCTTGCGGCGTCG
>JBMOOR010000276.1:0-6036 GCA_049324555.1 Pseudomonadota bacterium
GTGACTTTCGTCAGTGATTCAACCGGAACCTCGAAACGATCGCGCAGGACCGTCGCGAGCTGGCCCATGTTCATCTCAGGCGCGAGCACGCGATCGTAAGAGCGCAGCAGCTCGCCCAAATTCTCCGGGAACGGATTTAGCCAGCGGATGTGAATTTGCGCGACGTCGATCCCGTCTTTCCGCGCCGCTTCGACTGCGCGCCAGATCGGCCCGTGCGTTGAGCCCCAGCCGACGACGACGAGCGAACCCGATGAAGGGCCTTGTTCGACTTCCTGCGCCGGAATGAATTTCGCGACGGACGCGACTTTCGCAAAGCGCAGGTCTGTCATCTTCTGGTGGTTCGCGGCGTCATAGGAAATGTCGCCGGTCTTCAAATCCTTCTCAATGCCGCCGACGCGATAGGCGAGCCCCTCCATGCCGGGATAAATCCACGGGCGGCCCAATGTTTCCGGATTGCGGTTCCAGATCGCGCGCTTGATCTCGACCGGATCATCGCCTCCCGGAACGGCCGGCGGCGGGTTTGAGGAAATCTTGTCGAACTGCGCCATGTCGGGGATGAGCCAGGGACCCGCCGCGTTCTGGATATAGCCGTCAGTCAAAAGGAACACCGGCGTCATGTGGCGGAGCGCAACGCGCGTCGCCTCGATCGCGACTTCAAAGCAATCATCCGGACCCGACGCGGCGATCACGGGAACCGGCGCATCGGCGTTGCGCCCGTAGATCGCCTGATAAAGGTCCGACTGCTCCGTCTTTGTCGGAAGGCCCGTCGATGGGCCGCCGCGCTGCGAATTGACGATGACGAGCGGGAGTTCCGTCGCAATGGCAAGGCCGATCGCTTCGGTCTTGAGCGCAATGCCGGGGCCCGATGACGAGGTGAAGCCGATTGCGCCGCCGTAAGATGCGCCGATTGCGGCGCAGCAGGCGGCGATCTCGTCTTCCGCCTGAAACGTCGAAACGCCAAGCTCTCCCAAGCGCGAGAGATAATGGAGAAGCGGCGAGGCGGGCGTGATCGGATAGGAAGCGAAAAGGATCGGCTTGTCTGCAAGTTCGCCCGCGGCGGCGATGCCGAGCGCCAAGGCTTCCGCGCCGGTGATCGAGCGATAATCGCCCGTCGCCATCGGCGCCGGGCCGACGCGGTATTGCGGAATCTCAGCCGAAAGCTCCGCCGTCTCCGCATAGGCATTGCCTGCAGCAAGCGCCATCAGGTTGCCGGCGAGAACGTCCGGCTCGCTCGCGAATTTCTTTCTGATCCAGGCTTCCATCGGCGCGCGGTCGCGGCCGAACATCCAGAGGACGCAGCCAAGTCCCCAGAAATTCTTGCATTGTTCGGCGTCGCGTTTGTTAAGGCCCGAGGGCTTTGTCGCCTCAAGCGTTTGCGTCTTGATCGGGATTTCGATGACGCGAAAACCCTCCAGCTCGCCGGTCGTGCGCTGATCCTGTTTGATGTTCGCTTTGAGGAAATTGCGCTCGTTGAATTCGTCGGTGTTGAGGATGATGACGGCGCCCTTCGGCAGCAGCGGCAGGTTCACCTTGAGCGCAGCCGGGTTAAAGGCGATGAGGACGTCCGGCGCGTCGCCCGCGGTCGCGATGCGGCGCGAGCCGAGATTGATCTGGAAGGCCGAGACGCCAAAGGTTGTTCCGACCGGCGCCCGGATCTCGGCCGGGAAATCCGGGAAGGTTGAAAAGTCCGAACCCGCGATCGCTGTCGAGTCGGCGAACTGCGCGCCGAGGAGCTGAATGCCGTCGCCCGAATCCCCGGCGAAGCGGACGACAATCGATATTTCCTCAGTCGGTTTCGTCATGAAAGGCTCGCTGTCCCTGCCGCCGAGCGCTCATTCTACCGCGAGCGTCCGGGTGGGCGGAATTGAAAAAGGCCGGCGTCCCAAGGGGGCCCGCCGGCCGGCTGAGCATATTTCAGCCTGGGCGCGGCGAGACAAGCCCCTGACGCCTCACAGGATCGAGAAATACGAATGAAAACCGCGAGTTTCAATGAAATGTGCTTTAGCCGCGCTGATGCGCTGCAGCATGGGAAACGGATGGGAAGCGCGACCGATGCGAGGCGTCCTGCGATTTGAATGGCGGGCGGCCAGGCGACTAGGATAGAGGGGCGAGTCATTCCATGACCGCCCAAGCTCCATCAATCGGAAATCTCCATGAAATTTTTCGTCGACACCGCTGAAGTCTCCGAGATCAAGGCCCTCATCCCGACCGGCCTCGTTGACGGCGTCACCACCAATCCGAGCCTCGTTGCGAAGTCGGGCCGCGATTTTCGCGAGATGATCGCCGAAGTCTGCGCGCTTGTGCCGGGTCCCGTCAGCGCCGAAGTGACGGCGCTGGAGACCGAGCAGATGATCGTCGAGGGCCGATCGCTTGCAAGGATCGCGAAGAACGTCGTCGTCAAACTGCCGCTCACCTTGAAGGGGATCGCCGCCTGCAAGACGCTGACGGGCGAGGGGATCAAGACGAACGTGACGCTCTGCTTTTCGGCGAACCAGGCGCTGATCGCCGCGAAAGCGGGCGCAACCTATGTGTCGCCCTTCATCGGCCGGCTTGACGATATCGGCGAGGACGGAATGCAGCTCATCCGCGACATCCGCGTCATCTATGACAATTACGGATTCCGCACCGAAATCCTCGCCGCCTCGATCCGCTCGCCGCAGCATATGCGGGAATCGGCGCTCGCCGGCGCCGACGTCGCAACGGCGCCGCCGGCGGTCATCAGGGCGCTTGCAAATCATCCGCTGACGGACAAGGGCCTTGAGGCGTTCCTCGCCGACTGGGCGAAAACGGGGCAGAAGATTCTTTGACGACGATCGAAGAGAACAGCGCCGCCGCGTCGCCCTGCGACGGCGATGAACCCTCGCCCGAATGCCCGGCGCTCGTCTGCGCCTACGGCGTCAAGAAAACAGTTGGGACGCCTCTTTCCTGGGACGAGGTGAAGTCGGGCGCGCGCGCCGGCGAATTCGACTGGATCTGGGTTCACCTTCACACCGTGTCCGCCGATGCGGCTCTATGGGTCAGGGCGCAGGAATTTATTCCGGCCGCCGCCGCCGACGCGCTCCTCGCCGGCGAAACCCGGCCGCGGATGATCCAGTTCGACGGCGGCCTCGCCGTCAATCTTCGCGGCGTCAATCACAATCCGGGGGCCGAGCCCGAAGATATGGTCGCTCTGCGCATCTGGGCGGACGCAAAACACGTCGTCACCTCGCGCCGCCGGCTCGTCAAGGCGATCGCCGATGTTCGCGAGATCATCGAAAAGCCGAATTTCGGACCGAAGACGCCGGGCGAGTTCGTCGCGCTCCTCGCCTCGAAGATGACGAACGCAATCGAGCCCTATGTCGAGGAAATCGCTGACTCGATCGATGAGCTTGAGGACCTCGTGCTCGAGGACGGGGGCCGCAATGTCCGCAAGCGGCTCGGCGAAGCGCGCCGCATGGCTGTTCAGCTTCGCCGCTACATCGCGCCGCAGCGCGATGCGATCGGAGCGCTGGCGACGAGCGACATCAAGCTCTTTGACAGCCGCACGCGCATGGCTTTGCGAGAGACGGCCGACGTCGTGACGCGCATGACGGAAGAGATCGACTCCGCCCGCGAGCGCGCGATGATCCTCAACGAGCAGATCATGGGCGAGCGATCCGACGAGATGAATCGCAACATGCTGATCCTGTCGACGGCCGCCGCGGTCTTTCTACCGCTCAATTTCATCGCCGGCCTTCTCGGCGTCAATGTTGCGGGCATTCCGGGCGCTGACAGCCCGCTCGCGTTCTGGATTGTCGTTGCAGCCACCGTGTCGATCGGCGCCGCCATGATCGGCTTTTTCCGGTCGCGAGGCTGGCTGTGAGGACGCTTGCAGTAATCCTCTTGTTCTTCTGCTTATGGTCGAGCGCGGCCGTTGCGCAGGACGCCGCCGACCGGGCGCGCGAAAAGGAAATCGCCGCCGCCGCCGGCGGTCTTGCAAGGCTTTCCTCCGACCTCGCCGATGAGGGCGTCGACGATCCGCTCGAATTCGAGCGCGATGTGCGCGGCATCATCGCCGGCTCGCGCGCGCGCTTGGCGCCCGTTGCGGAGGCGCTGAAGCGCGCCGAAGACAGCCTCGCGCTTCTCGGGCCAGAACCGAAGGAGGGCGAACCCGCCGAGGCGCCGATGCTCGCCGCCGAACGGCGCGACATCAACAGCCGGATCTCCTTCCTGCGCGGACAGCGCACGCGCATTCTCGCAACGATTGATTCAGGCGTTGCAACGCTCGGCGAACTTTCAAAGCGGCGTCTGCGCGATCTTTATCGCAATGTCGTCCGGCGGGAGGCGCCCATTTTCGTTCCCGCGCTCTGGGCGCAAGCCGCCGTGGAGACCGGCGCGCTTTCCGCCTCCATCGCGCGCTATTTCGCGAAATGGGGAGGGGCGGGCGCGCAAACGGGCGGCGGCGTTCTTGGCCTTGGCGGGCTCGCGGCGGCGTTTCTTGCCTCGTACCTGATGTTCGGGCCCGTTCGCGACCGGATGCGGCGGGTATTCACCGCGCGCATCGTCAGCCACGAGCCGACGCCCGCGCGCCGTGTCGCGGTCGCCGGCATTGAAATGCTGACGCGGCTCATTCCGGGCCTTATCGGCGGCTTCATCATCATCGCCACCGCGCGCGCGACCGGACTTCTCGGAATGGACGGCGCCCCCGTCGCGCGGGCGATATGGATTGCGCTCATCGCCTATCTCCTTGTCGACGGGTTCGCGAGCGGACTTTTTGCGCCGACAGCGCCCGCCTGGCGACTTGCGCCCGTCGAAGCGGCGAAAGGAAAGCGCGCGTCCGCGCTGCTTCTTTCGATTGTGTTCGTCGTCGGCGCCAAATCGGTGTTCGTTGAGATTGCGCGCGCAGCCGGCGCGAGCGATGCGCTCCAATATGCCGTCACCGGCGTTTCCTCCGCGATCGTCGGCGGACTTCTCTTGGCGCTCTGCGAAAAGAAGCTGTGGGCGAGCGCGGCCGGGGAGCCGGCGAAAGAAGGCGAGGCCGCCGCGAGCAGCGCAGGGCCGTGGCCGTCCGTCCGCTTCGCGGGGCGTCTGCTCGGAGCCCTCATCATCGCGTCGGTTCTCGCCGGCTACATCAATCTCGCTGACTTCGCCTCAACGCGCCTTTACTACCTTGCGCTGTTGCTCGCGGTTGCGTGGTTCCTGCGCGCGGCGCTCAAGGAAGCGGCCGCCTGGGCCGATCACCGGCTTAAAACGGGCCGGCGCAAGACCGGGGACCGCGACGAAAACCGGACGCTTCTTTTCTGGATCGGCGCAGGGATCGATTTCGTCCTCCTGATGTTCGTCGCGCCAGTGTTGCTCGCGCTCGCCGGCGTCGACTGGGCCTCGGTGCGCGACCTCTTCCTGCATGCGCTCGCCGGCTTCCGGATCGGCGGCGTTTTCATTTCGCTGTCGGACATTTTTCTGGCGCTTGCGGCGTTTGTCGGAATTCTCCTGCTGACGCGCGTCCTGCAGGGCGCTCTCCAGCGCGGGCCGCTCGCCCATTCGCGCGTCGATATCGGCATCCAGAATTCGTTGACGACGCTGTTCGGTTATGCGGGGCTCGTGATCGCCGCCATTGTCGGCCTCGGCGTCGTCGGCGTCGATTTCTCCAATCTCGCGCTGATCGCCGGCGCACTATCGGTCGGCATCGGCTTCGGCCTGCAATCGATCGTCAACAACTTCGTGTCGGGCCTTATCCTCCTCTTCGAGCGTCCGATTAAGGCGGGCGACTGGATCGTCACCGCGTCGGGCGAGGGGATCGTCAAGAAGATCAGCGTCCGCTCGACCGAGCTCGAGACATTCGATCGCGCCTCAATCATCATTCCGAATTCCGAACTTGTCGCGTCGACCGTCACCAACTGGACGCACAAGAGCAGTCTCGGGCGCATCAGCGTGCCGGTCGGCGTCAGTTATGACGTCGATCCCGACCACGTGCGCGAGTTGCTTTTGAAATGCGCCAACGCCCATCCGCTCGTCGTGCGCTATCCCGAACCCTTTGTCGTCTGGAAAGATTTCGGCCCGTCATCGCTCGACTTCGAG
>JBMOOR010000277.1:0-17686 GCA_049324555.1 Pseudomonadota bacterium
TCACGCTGCGCGTGACAGCTCCCCCGTGAACGGGGGAGCGGAAGGCGGAACGCTACAAAATCGCCTCGTCCATATCGACTTTCGCGACCTCGTAGCCGCGTTTCAGATCGGCGATGTGTTTCGTCATCCAGTCGGCGGCGAGGTCTGCGTCGCGCGCGTCGAATGCTTCGACCAGCTTCTTCTGCGCATTCAATATGCGGTCTTTCGCCTTCGGCGCGCGGGCGATGACGTGGCGAAGGCTTTCGCCGATCATGAGGTTCAGAGACTGTAACATCGCCAGCATGACACGGTTATCGAGGCCCTTGGCGATCGCCTGAAAGAATTCGACCGCGCCCTCGACGGTCGCTTCGTGATCCCGGTCGGGCGCAGCCTCAAGCGTCGCACGGACGTTTTTCAACGCGGCGATTTTCTCCTTCGACAGGCGTTTCGCCGCAAGGCGCGCGGCTTCCGGATACATCGTCGCAAGCGCGTCGAAGACTTCGGAGAACGTAACTCCGCCGAGCGCGAAACTCCGGCTCGCCGCCGCCGCGATGTCGGAGGCGGCGGGTCGCCGGATGAAGAATTTCTTCGCCGGACCGCGCACGATGAGGCCGGTCTGTTCGAGGAGGCGAAGACCTTCGCGCACGGTCGAACGCGTGACGCCGAACTGCGCGCAGAGCGTGGCTTCCGTCGGCAAATGCGCGCCGTCTTTTAAGGATCCGTCGCTGATCCGTTCCTCGATCGCGCGAAAGACCTTCGTATAGGCGGGCGCGCGTTCGATCGGCTGAAAGCTTCCGTCCATTCACGCGCTCGCTTCGAAAAGCTGGCGGCCGATCAGCATGCGGCGGACTTCGGACGTTCCGGCGCCTATTTCGTAAAGCTTGGCGTCGCGCAGGATCCGGCCCGTCGGAAACTCGTTGACGTAGCCGTTGCCGCCCAGAAGCTGGATCGCGTCAAGCGCGACCTGCGTCGCCTTTTCCGCCGCATAAAGAATGCAGCCCGCCGCGTCCTGACGCGTCGTCTCCTTGCGGTCTGAGGCGCTGGCGACGGCGTAGACATAGGCCTTGCAGGCGTTCATCGTCGTATACATGTCGGCGATCTTGCCCTGAACAAGCTGGAATTCGCCGATCGATTTTCCGAATTGCTTGCGGTCGTGAATGTAGGGCATGACGACATCCATCGCCGCCTGCATCAGACCAAGGCAGCCGCCCGCAAGCACGGTGCGCTCGTAATCAAGCCCGCTCATCAGGATGCGGACGCCGTCTCCTTCAGAACCCATCAGGTTTTCCGCCGGCACTTCGCAATCCTCGAATACGAGCTCGCCGGTGTCGGAGCCGCGCATGCCGAGCTTGTCGAGCTTTTGCGCCGTCGAAAAGCCTTTGAAGCCTTTTTCGATGATGAAGGTCGAAATCCCACGCGAGCCCTTCTCGGGCGCCGTTTTCGCATAGACCGCGATTACGTCCGCCGTCGGACCATTGGTGATCCACATCTTGCTGCCGTTCAAAACGTAGCGGTCGCCTTTTTTCTCGGCGCGGAGCTTCATGCCGACGACATCGGAGCCGGCGCCGGGCTCGGACATCGCGAGCGCGCCCAAAAATTCGCCGGAAATCAGTTTCGGCAGATAGCGCGCCTTCTGCTCCCTCGATGCGTTCAAATTGATCTGGTTGACGCAGAGGTTGGAATGCGCGCCGTAGGAAAGGCCGACCGAGCCGCTCCCGCGCGAAATTTCCTCCATCGCGACGACATGCGCGACATAGCCGAGACCGGAGCCGCCGAACTCCTCATCCGCCGTAATGCCGAGAAGCCCGAGCGCCCCAAGCTCCGGCCAGAGGTCGCGCGGGAATTCATTCTTCGCGTCGATTTCGGCGGCGCGGGGAGCGAGCCGGTCCACGACCCAGCGGGCGATCATCTCGCGCATTTCCTCGACCTCTTCGGGAAGGCCGAAATTCAGAAGCGGAATGTTGCGGGCCATGGGGCCTCCTTCCTGACGGCCGGTCTTAACGGCCTTTCAACGGTCATTATCACATATTGCTATTGTCGGACAACAGGATTATTGAAGCCTTGGCAGGTGGGGAGAAAGGCTGGGAGGGCCGCGGCCATGATCGCGCATCGTCTTTTTGCAATTGGGTTTTTCTGCCTTGGCGGCGCGGCCGTCGCGATCGGGTCGGCCATTTTCTTGCTTGGCCCACAAGCGGTTGTGGCGGAGATCTTTGCGCCGATGCTCGGCTTGGACGGCGACGCATATTATCTGTTGGCCGAACCCAATGCCGACAATGAGCTTCGTTTCTACTCGGTCCTGTGGATTGCCTATGGGGTCATCGCCATTCGCGCCGCACGCGCGCTTCCCACTTCCGTTGGAACAGCACGCCTGTTGCTTGCAATCTTCTTTGCCGGTGGTTCCGGGCGCGCACTGTCGATGGCGACAATGGGGGTGCCGGACATGCTCTTCATCATCCTGATGTGGATCGAGCTTCTTGTCTCGCCGGCGCTTTATCTATTGTCATTGCCGATTAAGCCCGCCGACGCGCGCTGAATAACGGAGCCGGAATGCCCCGCATTCACTCTCAGATCGACACGCAATCGGAAGCGTTCGCCGCCAACGCGGAAGCGATGGAAAAGCTCGTCGCGGACCTCAAGGCCAACACGGCGAAGGTCGCGCAAGGCGGGGGCCCACGTTACGCCGACCGCCACAAGGAACGCGGCAAGCTGCTCGCGCGCGAACGGATCGAGCGGCTTGTCGATCCCGGCGCGCCGTTTCTCGAGCTTGGCGCGTTCGCTGCATGGGAGATGTATTCGGGCGACGTCAACGCCGCCGGCGTCATCACCGGCATCGCGCGCATCGCCGGGGTTGAATGCATGATCGTCGCCAACGATCCCACCGTAAAGGGGGGAACCTATCACCCGATGACGGTGAAGAAGCATTTGCGCGCGCAGGAGATCGCGGCGGAAAATCGCCTCCCTTGCGTCTATCTCGTTGAATCAGGCGGCGCGTTCCTCCCCATGCAGGATGAAGTCTTTCCGGACAAGGACGATTTCGGCCGCATCTTTTATAATCAGGCGACGATGTCGGCGGCGGGAATCCCGCAGATCGCCGTCGTGCACGGGTCCTGCACAGCCGGCGGCGCCTATGTGCCGGCGATGTCGGACGAGGCGATTATCGTCCGCCGTCAGGGAACGATCTTTCTCGGCGGCCCTCCCCTCGTCAAAGCAGCGACCGGCGAAATCGTGTCGGCGGAAGAGCTCGGCGGCGGCGACGTCCACACGCGCGAATCAGGCGTCGCCGACTATCTCGCCGAGGACGACGATCACGCGCTGGGATTGGCGCGCCAGATCGTTTCGCGATTGAACTGGGTGAAGCAGAGCTCGCTCGTTTGCGCCGACCCCGCCCCGCCCGCCTATGACCCGAAGGAAATCTACGGTGTTGTCGAACGCGATATCCGAAAGCCTTATGACGCGCGCGAACTGATTGCGCGCATCGTCGACGCGTCCGTCTTCGATGAGTTCAAGCCGCTGTTCGGCTCAACGCTTGTCACGGGTTTCGCGCATATCCACGGATTTCCCATCGGCATCCTCGCCAATAATGGCATTCTCTTTTCGCCGAGCGCGCAGAAAGGCGCGCATTTCATCGAACTTTGCTGCCAGCGGAAAATTCCGCTCGTCTTCTTACAGAACATCACGGGCTTCATGGTCGGAAAATCGGCGGAGGCGGGCGGCATCGCCAAGGATGGCGCAAAGCTCGTCACCGCCGTCGCGACCGCCCGCGTGCCGAAATTCACCGTCGTCGTCGGCGGCTCCTACGGCGCCGGCAATTACGGCATGTGCGGGCGAGCCTATTCCCCCCGCTTCCTCTTCATGTGGCCGAACGCGCGCATCTCCGTCATGGGCGGGGAACAGGCGGCGAGCGTCCTTGCGACCGTCCGCCGCGAAGGGTTGCGCAAGGGCGAGGAATGGAGCGCCGAGGCCGAAGAGGAATTCAAGAACAAGATCAGAGCCGATTACGACGCGCAGGGCTCACCCTATTATTCCTCCGCCAGGCTCTGGGACGACGGGATCATCGACCCGGCGCAGACGCGCGATGTTCTGGGGCTCTGCATTTCGGCGAGCTTGAATGCGCCGGTTGAAGCGACGAAGTTTGGCGTGTTTAGGATGTAAGAGAGCAGCGTAAACGACAAAGTGTGGAAACCAGAGCTGTGTTTCTTAGAAACCAAGAATTGACTCGATTGGCGAGCGTACCTCAATCATCCGTTGGCGCTCCGATTCCCATTGTGATCGCGGAAGAACACAATCTTGCGGTGCTCTATTATGTTGAGCGCATTGAGTCTGAATGGGATGGATCGACGGTACATATTGTGGGGCCTGAAACTCAATCCGAGACCGTCGCCGTTGCCAGCTTCCTGATGCCATACGCGCACAAATTCGGTCCACCAAATGACGAGGCGATCTGTGGCCATCCACTTTTTCGGCTTGGACTAGAACCTTATTCGAGTTTTGAGGTGACTAATTCTGCATGGATTAACGAACTCAGACAACGCAATTCTGTTCATCCACACCACAAAGATTCTCAGTTCTCGAGTCTCCGGCATTTCATTCTGACTTTTCACGACTCAACCTTTGAGGTCGTAGCCAAAAGCTACACGGCTGAAATTATCAGTAACATGTCAGTGTTGCAGGCCGCCTCGGATTATCTTTCAAAAAGACGAGAAATGGAAAGAACAAGATGACCTACCAGCACCTCACCGTTTCGACCGACGCTCGCGGGCTTGCGCGCGTAACGCTCAATCGTCCGGAGGTGAAGAACGCCTTCAACGAAACGCTGATCGTCGAGATCGCCGATGCGTTGAAGGCGGTGTCGCAAGACGCCAATGTCCGCGTCGTCGTCTTGCAGGGCGCGGGCGACGCGTTTTCGGCTGGCGCCGATCTTTCCTGGATGAAGCGCGCGTCGGAATTTTCCGCTGGCGAGAACATGGGCGACGCGCGCCGGCTCGCTTCGATGCTCCATTCGATCTACGCCTGCGAAAAGCCGGTCATCGCGCTCGTGCAGGGCGCATGCATGGGCGGCGGCGTCGGGCTTGCGTCCGCCTGCGACATCGTCATCGCCTCGGATGACGCCTTCTTCGCGCTCTCAGAAGTCAGACTCGGCATCATCCCCGCTGTCATTTCGCCGTTCGTCCTTAGCGCGATCGGCGCCCGGCAGGCGCGGCGCTTTTTCCTTACTGGCGAGCGTTTCGACGCGACGAAGGCCAAAGAGATCGGCCTTGCGCACATGGTCTGTATGCGTGCGCAGATGGAGGCGACGCTGGACGGCGTCGTCAAGAATCTTCTCGCCTGCGGCCCCGCCGCGCAAAAGGAAGCAAAGGCCTTGATCCGCCTCGTTGCGGGCCGTCCGATCGACGACGCCGTGATGGGGGAGACCGCCGGTCTCATCGCGCGCGTCAGAGCAACGCCCGAAGGCAAGGAAGGCGTCGCGGCGTTTCTCGAAAAGCGGAAAGCAAATTGGGTGAAGGAATGAGCAGCGCCGAGGCGCGCCCCTTCGCCGCGGAGTTTATCCTCGGGCCGGCCTACGGCCGGACCCGGGGGCGACACCTCCCTCGTAAACGGGGGAGGAAAGAGCGCGCTTTCTTCCTCTGCTCCCCCGCCTGCGGGGGAGCTGTCACGCGCAGCGTGACTGAGGGGGCCTCTTGAGGAACTCGAATTGACCATGTTCAAAAAAATCCTCATCGCCAACCGCGGCGAGATCGCCGTCCGCGTCGCGAAAACTGCGCGGCGGATGGGAATCGCCACCGTCGCCGTCTATTCCGATGCTGACGCGGGCGCCCCGCATGTGAAAGCGTGCGACGAGGCCGTTCACATCGGCGGCCCGGCGCCCGCCGAAAGCTACCTCAGGATCGAGCGCATCATCGATGCGGCGAAACGCATGGGCGCTGAAGCGATTCATCCGGGCTACGGTTTTCTCTCCGAAAACGCGAAATTCGCCGACGCGCTTGACGAGGCGGGCATCGTTTTCATCGGCCCGACGGCGGCGACGATCCGCGCCATGGGATCAAAGTCGGCGGCGAAGGACCTGATGGAAAAGGCGGGCGTGCCGACGACGCCCGGCTATCAGGGCGCCGATCAATCCTATGAGACGTTCCGCCGCGAGTGCGCGCGTATCGGCTATCCCGTCCTCTTGAAAGCGACGGCGGGCGGCGGCGGCAAGGGTATGAAGATCGTTGAGCGCGAGTCCGATCTCGACGAGCAGCTTGCGTCCGCGCAGCGCGAGGGAAAAAACGCCTTCGGCGACGATCGCGTGCTCGCTGAAAAATACATACCGCGTGCGCGGCATCTCGAAGTGCAGATCGTCGGCGACGGAAGGGGCGAGGTCGTCCACTTCTTCGAGCGCGACTGCTCGGTGCAGCGCCGCCACCAGAAGATCATCGAGGAAGCGCCCGCCCCGCGACTTCCGGCTGAAGTCAGGAAGCGCCTGCACGCAATCGGCGTCAACGCCGGCAAGGCCGTTAACTATCGCGGCGCCGGGACGGTCGAGTGTCTCTACGATGGAAAAGATGGCGTCTGGTTCATGGAGATGAACACGCGCCTTCAGGTCGAGCACCCCGTTACCGAGGAATTGACCGGCGTCGATCTTGTCGAGTGGCAATTGCGCGTCGCGGCGGGCGAAGACTTGCCGCTGAAACAGACGCAAATCCGCGAACAGGGCTGGGCGTTCGAGGCGCGGCTTTACGCCGAAAACCCCGACAACAATTTCGCGCCGTCGATCGGCGCCCTGACGACATTGCGCCTGCCGCGCGAGGAGCGCGCCGATTCCGGCGTCGAGGAAGGGCAGACGATTACGCCCTTCTACGACCCGATGATCGCCAAGATTATTCGTCACGGCGACACGCGCGAGGAAGCGCTGGCGCGTCTCAAGCTCGCGCTCGCCGAGATTCGCGTCGGCGGCATCGAGACCAATGCGCGCTTCCTCCATCGCCTCGCCTCCGATCCCGACTTCATCGCAGGCGACGTGTCAACGCGCTATATCGACGAGCATCAGCAATCGCTTTTCGCCCACGCTCCGATCGATGAGCGCGCGATCGCGGCGGCGCTGATGCAGCGCCATGTCGAAGTCACATCAAAAGCGGGAAGCGGTCCCTGGGAATCGCTCGCCGGCTTTCGCCTCAACAAGCTCGCGAAATCGGTCGCATGGATCACACATGAAGGGGAGCCCGCAATTGCGCGCGTCACGCGGAACGGCGAGGCTTTTGATGTGGAGATTGATCTCAACGCAGCGGCGGCGAAACGCCGGATGGCGGCGGACGGTTCTTCTCCCCTCTCCCGCTCCGCGGGAGAGGGGAACATACGCCGCTTCACGTTCACCGCCGTTCCCTCCGCGAACGGCCTTCGCCTCACCATCAACGGTGAGGCCTTCGCGGCGTGCGTCATCGACCATGGCGTCGGAAAACGCATTTTCATCGGCGCCGATCACTGGGATATTCAGCACCCGGATGTTCTTTCAGGCGCTCTCGCCGGACACTCGACGGCGGGCTCTTTGAACGCGCCGATGCCGGGCGTCATCACGCTGTTGAAAGCCAAGCCCGGCGAGCGCGTCGCGGCCGGCGCCGTCCTCATGGTGATGGAAGCGATGAAGATGGAGCACGCGATCAAGGCGCCCCATGACGGCGTCCTCAAGGCGTTCCGTTTCAAGCCCGGCGATCAGGTGAAGGACGGCGAACTGCTGGCGGAGTTTGAGGAGACGGCGTAAAAACGGCCGGCTCATCCAGGGATAATGTTATGTACGATATGACGAACGCGAAGAAGGTCGGGGCGCTCGGCGACCTTGCGCCAGATGCGATGAAGGCCTTCGCCGCGGTCATCCATGCGGCGCACTTCGTCGGCAAGTGAGGAAGGACGAGTCTTGCTGGAGCGCATCGCCATTGTCGAAGTCGGCCCGCGCGACGGGCTGCAGAACGAGAGGAAGATCGTCAGCATTGAGACAAAAATCGAATTGATCGAACGCCTCGCCGCGGCCGGAAACAAGACGGTCGAGGCGGGCGCATTCGTCAGCCCCAAATGGGTGCCGCAAATGGCGGCGTCAGACGAAGTGCTGGCGCGCATCAACCGGCTCCCCGGCGTTTCCTATCCGGTGCTGACGCCGAACCTCAAAGGCTATGAGGGCGCGCGCGCAGGCAGAGCCGATGCGGTCGCCGTTTTCGGCGCAGCGTCCGAAAGCTTTTCGCAAAAGAACATCAACTGCTCGATCGCCGAAAGCCTTGAGCGATTCAAGCCCGTCGTCGATGTCGCGAAGGCGGAGGGCGTCCGCGTCAGAGGCTATGTCTCCTGCGTTCTCGGCTGTCCCTATGAAGGAAAGATCCCGCTCGCCAACGTGGTGAAGGTTTCAAAAGCCCTCTTCGAGATGGGCTGCTATGAGATTTCGCTCGGCGATACGATCGGGGTCGGAACGCACGACGAGGCGCGCGCGATGATCCGCGCCGTCGCTGACGAGGTTCCAGTCGGCGCGCTCGCCGGGCACTATCACGACACTTACGGTCAGGCGCTGTCAAATATCTGGGCCTCGATCGAGGAAGGCGTTCGCGTCTTCGATTCGTCGGTTTCAGGCCTTGGCGGATGTCCCTATGCGAAAGGCGCTTCCGGCAATGTCGCTTCGGAGGACGTCGTCTATTCGCTGCATCATTCAGGTTTCGAGACCGGCGTCGACCTCGACGCGCTGATCCAGATCAGCGTCTGGATATCGGGCGTATTGGGCCGCCGACCGGGCGCAAAAGTGACGCTCGCACGCGCTGGCGGCTGACCTTCGTCAGCCGCGATCCCGCCAGCCGTTGGTGATCGGATAGCGCCGGTCGCGGCCGAAATTGACTTTCGTCACCTTGGGGCCCGGCGGCGCCTGACGGCGCTTGTATTCAGCGACATAGAGCATGTGCTCGACACGCCGCACCGTCGCTTCGTCGTAGCCGTCGGCGACGATGTCCCGCACGGCCATCTCACGCTCGACGAGACGTTCAAGAATCCCGTCGAGAATGTCGTAAGGGGGAAGCGAATCCTGATCCGTCTGGCCGGCGCGGAGTTCCGCCGAAGGCGCCTTGGCGATGATCCGTTCAGGGATCACTTCGCCTTTTGGCCCCTTAAGTCCCGCTGCGCTGTTCGCATTGCGCCATCGACACAGGCGATAGACGTCGGTCTTGTAGATGTCCTTCAGCGGATTGTAGCCGCCGTTCATGTCGCCGTAGAGCGTCGCGTAACCGACCGACATTTCGGATTTGTTTCCCGTCGTCAGCACCATCGGCCCGAACTTGTTCGAGAGCGCCATGAGGACGACGCCGCGGATGCGCGACTGAATGTTTTCTTCCGCAACATCGCTTTCCCGCCCGGCGAAAACAGGCGCAAGCATGGCGCCGAACGCTTCAACCGCCGGCTCGATGCCGATCGTCTCATAGGAAACGCCAAGGCGCTTCGCGCATTCTTCCGCGTCATCGAGCGAATGCTGCGCGGTATAGCGCGAGGGCATCATCAGGCAGCGGACGCGATCGGCCCCAAGCGCATCGACCGCAATTGCGGCGGTGAGCGCCGAATCGACACCGCCAGAAAGTCCGATCACAACGCCGGAGAAGCGATTCTTTTCAACATAATCGCGCACGCCGAGAACCACGGCGCGGTAGATCATTTCCTCGCCCCTCACCCATTCCGCGCTCGGCCCCGCAACGCACTCCCAGCCGTTTCCGCGATCCTCCCACTCGGAAAGGAAGACGCCGGGCTCGAATTGCGGCGCGCGGTGAATGATCTCGCCGGCGCGGTCCATGATGAAGGCGGCGCCCTCGAACACGACCTCATCCTGTCCCGCAAGCTGGTTGACGAACATCAACGGCTTGCCGGTCGCCCTCGCGCGCTCCCCTGCGGCCGCTTCCCGCTCATCGAGCGAGGTTACGCGAAACGGCGAGCCATGCGGGACGATGAAGAAATCAGCGCCAGCTTCCGCAAGCGCCTCGCCCGCGCCCGGAAGCCACATGTCCTCGCAGATCATGAGGCCAAGCTTTGCGCCTTTGAACTCCGTGGGCTGAGGGAATTCCGGTCCCGGGGTGAAACGCCGCGGCTCGTCAAAGACGCCGTAATTTGGGAGCCTGACCTTGCGGCGCACCGCCTTGATGTCGCCGCCGGCGAGAAGGAGCGCTGCGTTATAAAGAGCCGCGCCTTCTTTCCCCATCTCTTTCCATGGCGCGCCGACGATCATGGCGGGCCCGCCGTCGCCCGTTGCGATCGCAAGGTCTTCAACAGCCGCCTTGCAGGCGCGCTGGAAGGCGGGCTTGGCGACAAGATCTTCCGGCGGATAGCCGCAGACGACGAGCTCGCAGAAGATGGCGAGATCGGCGCCCGCTTTCGCAGCTTCAGCGCGCGCTGCAAGAATCTTCGTCTTGTTCCCGGCGATATCGCCGACAATAGGCGCGATCTGGCAGATGGCGATTTTGAGGCGATTGGTCATGGCGACAGTCTAAACCGGCAACCGGCAACCGGGAACCGGCAACCGCGGCTCGCGGATCACGATTGCCGGTTGTGCCGAATGCCGATCGCCGGAAATTCTTACTGCGCCCCGCGATAGGCGAGCGGAAGCTCGCCGCGCGACAGATCCTTATAGCGATCACGGAGCATGGTCTGGCGATTTTTCAACGACGTGACGCGCCCGTCGATCAAAACCGCAATCGGCCGGGTCGAGGTTTCAAGCGGATCGCCGTCCCACACGACGACATCGCCGACCTTGCCGATTTCGAGCGAGCCGAGGCGATCGGCGGCGCCGTAAATGCGCGCCGGATTGATCGTCAGCGCTTCAAGCGCGGCCTCATAGGGAAGACCGTTTGCGACCGCATTGCCCGCAAGCTGCGGCAGGAGGCGCAAATTGTGCGTGCCTGACGGGGGATCATAGAAGGCGATGACGACGCCGGCCGCATTCAGCTTTGCTGCGTTCGCGAGCGTCGCGGAAAGATCCTCGAACTGCGAGGGAAGGTTCCGCATCGGATTGAGAATGACGGGGATTCCCGCCGCCGCGATCTCCTTCGCGACGAGATGGGCTTCCATCCCGCCGAGAATGATCGCATTGACGCCGTACTGCGCTTTCAATTTGATCAGCGTGCGGATGTCCGCCGCGCTGTTGACGGCGACGACGAGCGGCTGCGCGCCCCGCGCGACCGGACCCAAGGCCTTCAAATCGCCGATCGCGAGCCCGCCCTGGCGCGGCCGCATGAGATAAGCGCCGGGGTTCGCGGCGTAAGCCTTCGCTTCGTCGAGCGCGTCCCGAAGCGCCGCCCAGTTTCCAAGCCGCGTGCCGCCGTTGTAGCCGATGCCGGCCGCGCCCATTGCGACCGACTGCAGCGCCTGCGCGCGGAAGACGGAATCGGCTCGCCCCGAAAGATCGACAACGGCACCGAGGCCGCCGAACATTTTCGCTCCCGGCTCGGGCGCCGACACGGCGCGCGTCACGCCGCCGGCGCGATTGACCGCGATGACGGACGACATGGGATTGAAGGCGTCCGCCGCGTCGAGAGCGGCCGAGAGCGGAAAGTCGCCGCCGGTCTCGGGATCGGTCGAGGAGTCATTCGCCTCCCCGTCGAGGCTCAATTCGACCAGGCCGATCTGCGACCACGGCGCGAAGAGGCCGGGCGTCACGATGCGCCCCCCAGCGTTGATGACCGTCGCCCCTTCGGGCGCGGTCAGATCCTGTCCGATCGCAGCGATGACGCCGTCACGAATGATGACGTCGCCATTGTCGATGCGGCCGGCGTTTTCGCCGGCCATCGTGTAGACGCGCGCGTTCTGGATCGCGATCGTCTGGGCCGCCGCAAACGAGAAAGAAGCCGCGAGGGCGGCGAGCGATGATGCGAGATATTTGATTGCCGTCGTCCTCATTTTCACTGCCCCGATCCGCCGGTGAAGCCCTGGCCGTTCTGGCCGATTTCGAAATCCGTGCGCGGCGAGCGCTTGGGATCGCTCGCGTCGTAAAGGAGCGCGCCGTCGACGAAGACTTTCTCCGTCTTCGCGTAAACCGAGAACGGATCGGCGCTCCAGATGACGACGTCCGCCATCTTGCCCGTCTCGAGCGAGCCGGTCTTGTCGGCGATCCGGAGCGCCTTCGCCGGATTGAGCGTCATCCACTCGACCGCGTGCTCCGGCGTGATCTTGAAGCCCATCCTGTTTCCGTCGGCCATCGCCTTGCCCGCCTCCTGATTGAGGCGCTGAATGCCGTATTCGTCGTCGGAGTGAATGATCGTGCAACCGTTCGGCTGCGCGTCGACAAGCGCGGCGTTTTCGCGGACCCCGTCATAGGCTTCGAGCTTGAAGCCCCACCAGTCCGCCCAGACGGCGGCGCAAATGCCGTTCGCGGCGAGGAGGTCGGCGACCTTGTAAGCCTCGACTGCGTGATGGAACGTCGTCACCTTGTAGCCGAATTCCTTCGCCATATCGATCACTTGCGCCATCTCGTCGCCGCGATAGCAGTGCATGTTGACGGTGATGTCGCCATTCAAGGCCATCGCCAGCGTTTCAAGCTTCAGATCGCGCGTCGGCGCTTCGGGCTCCTCGCCGTTATTCTCGCCCTTCTTGGCGGGTTTCTTCTTGCCGCCGTTCTTCTTGTCCCACGCGTCTTTTTCCTCCCAGTATTTCTCCCACTTCTTCTTGTAATCGGCGGCCTCGATCCACGCCGTGCGGTAGCCCGCGAAATTCGCCATGCGCGTCGAGGGGCCGCCTTTGTCGCCATAGACGCGCTTGGGGTTCTCGCCGCACGCCATCTTGAGGCCGTAGGGCGCACCCGGAAACTTCATCCCCTGGACCGTCCGTGAAGGAACATTCTTCAAGATCGCAGAACGCCCGCCGAAGAGATTGGCTGAACCGGGCAGAACCTGCAGCGCGGTGACGCCGCCAGCGAGCGCGCGCGCAAAGCCTGCATCCTGCGGCCAGACGGAATGTTCCGCCCAGACCTGCGCCGTGTTCGGCGCCGTAGCCTCATTGCCGTCGGATGTCGAATCCGTCTGCGGCGAGGGATAGTCGCCGAGATGCGAGTGAACGTCGATGATGCCGGGCGTCACCCACTTGCCCTTTGCGTCGATGACGGCCGCACCCTCGGGCGCTGCGAGATCGGCGCCGCCGATGGCGGCGATCTTTCCGCCTTCCATGACGAGCGTTCCATTATCGATGCGCGACCCCGTTCCGGTGAGGATCGTTGCGCCGCGAATAACCGTCGTCGCCGAAGGATAGGGCGCATAGGTCGAGGGATAGGGATCGGACGCCCAAGGGCCCCGGCTCGCCGTCTCGGCGACGGCTTTCTTTGCGGCCTCATCGCCATCGGGCCTCGCGGCATCCGCCGGCTTGTCGCCCCTTCCGCCGCAACCGGCCGCCGCCAGAATGGCTGCGAGCGCCGTCGCCATGTGGGTTCTCGTTCGCATGTCGCTTTTCACCCTCAAGTGTATGAAACTGTCGCCAACCTAGACCAATTTGCGCCAGATTGAAGGCCGCCATGCAGCACGCGATGCGCCGAAACGTTCGATCGCCGCGATGAAAGGAATTCCATGCCGACCATAACGCGCCGCGCCGCCCTCGGGACCGCGCTCTTCGGGGGCGCCGCCGCTTGCACGGGACCAAAGCCGGGACAATCCATCGAAGCGGCGATAGGTTCTTCCGGCGCCCTGTTCGCCTATGGCGTTGCGAGCGGCGATCCGCGCCCCGACAGCGTTGTCCTGTGGACGCGCGTTTCCCCGTCGGGCGTCGACGCAATGCCGGTTCGCTGGGAAATCGCTCAGGATGCGGAATTTTCAAACACCGTCGCGTCTGGCGACGCGGAGGCGCGCTTCGAAAGCGATTTCACCGTCAAGGCGGTTGCGACATCGCTTGTCCCGGGAGCGCATTATTTCTATCGCTTCAGCGTCGGCGACGCCCGCTCGCCAGTCGGCCGGACAAAGACGCTGCCGACGGGCGCGCTCGATGCCGCGCGCTTCGCGGTCGTCTCCTGCTCCAATTATCCGTTCGGCTATTTCAACGTCTACGACCTTATCGCCCGCCGTGACGATCTCGACGCCGTCATTCATCTTGGCGATTATATTTATGAGTATGGTCGCGACGGTTACGGGGGAGAAACCGGCGCTGCCCTTGGCCGCGGGCATGAGCCGCCGCACGAAATCCGGACGCTCGCCGATTACCGCCGTCGGCATGCTCAGTACAAGGCCGATCCCGCCAGCCAGGCGGCGCACGCCGCGCACCCCTTCATCGCGATCTGGGACGACCACGAAACCGCAAACGATTCATGGGCGGGCGGCGCGGAAAACCATTCGCCCGATGCCGAAGGCGATTGGGCCGCGCGAAAACGCGCCGCGATGCAGGCTTATTATGAATGGATGCCGATTCGCGATCCGGATGCGGGGCGCCCGCGGGAAGCGATCTTCCGCGCTTTTTCCTTCGGCGATCTTCTCACGGTCGCCGCACTCGAAACGAGGCTGATGGCGCGAGCCAAACCCTTCGAATACAATGAGATCGTTCCAACGCTCACATCACCTGAGGCAGTGGCGAATTTCCGCGACAACACGCTTTGGGCGCCCGACCGCGAAATGATGGGCGTCGAGCAGCTCGATTTCGTGAAGAAATCGCTTCAGGAGTCAGTCGCCGCCGGGCAGCCATGGCGACTGATCGCCAATCAGGTGATCATGGCGAAAGTGACGGCGCCCAATCTCGCGCCGCACCTCACGGAAGCCGATATTGTCGAACTCGAAAGCCAGTGGGATCAGGCGCGCTCCTTCATCATGTTTTCAACGCTGGGCCTGCCTACCAATCTCGACGCCTGGGATGGGTATCCCGCCGCGCGCGAGCGCTTTTATGAGACAGTGAGATTCGCCGGGGCCGACGGTCTTGTTGTCGTCACCGGCGATACGCACACATGGTGGGCGAACGATCTCAAAGCGAAGGACGGCGCTCATATGGGCGTTGAGCTCGGCGTTCATTCGCTCACCTCGCCGTCGCCCTACCGGAAGTCGTTTCTCGGCGGCAAAGGCGAGGAATACGCGCTCCTCACCGGGAATGAGAATCCCGACGTGCGCTACATTTCAGGCGAAGACCACGGCTATATAGCGTTGACCGTGACGCGCGATGAAATGCATGCGCAATTCATCGCGGTCGATACGATCGAGGCGCCGCGCTATCAATCCTTCATGAAAGCGGCGTTCAAAATTCGCAAATCCGGCGGAGCTGCGCAGTTCGTCGATGTCGACGGACTGACGCTCGCTGAGCGGGCGGTGTTCTGACCCGGACTTCCGGTCCCAATGACAACGGAGCTACGCTGAGAAGCGGCGGTCGTTAATTGCGTCAGCGACGCGGGAGAGCGGAAGAGGCGATAAACATGAATGGCTGGATAAATTCCCGGATCAAGAAAGCACGGTGGAGTGGGTTTGCGATCTGGTTCGCCCTATGGTTCGCCTATAATTGGTGGGCGTTCAATATGAACAGCCCTTGGACGCGCGCGCTCGCAGCGGCGGGCGGCGAGGTTCCGGAATCCCAGCCGGGTTTTCCGCCGATCGAGCCGCAGCGTTCGCTCGACGCGCTTGCCGCCGCCGATGCGACCGGCGATTACATTCTCTGGCAGGCGCTCGATATCCCTTACGCGATCGGCAATCTGTTCGTGACGTCGATCGCCATCGCGCTCGCGCTGAAAGCCGTGCGCCTCGACAAGTCGGCCTTGCGATATCTCCTCGCCCTGCCGCCGCTCTACGTCGTATGCGAAATCATCGAGAATTCGCTCGTCGCCGCCTTCGCGGCGAAACTGGTCGCGCCTGGCGAAGGCGCAATCCTTATTCAGCAGGCGGCGACAAGCGTCAAAATGGCGAGCGGCTTCGGCTCGATGTTCCTTGGACTTGCAGCGCTCGCGATCGCGGCGTTCGCCGCGATCATCGGCTTCTTCAGAAAGCGATCATGAGCAACACGTCACTCATCGACTTCGCCCGGCGTCTGCCGAAGGCTGAACTCCATCTTCATATCGAAGGCAGTCTTGAGCCTGAAATGCTGGTCGCGCTGGCGCGGCGAAACAGCATCGCGATCCCCTTCAGATCGGTTGAGGAAGTCCGCGCCGCCTATGAATTCTCAAACCTCCAGGATTTTCTCGACATCTATTATCAGGGAATGAATGTCCTTCGGACCGAGGAGGATTTTTTCGATCTGACGATGGCGTATCTCAATCGGGCGCGCGCGGACAATGTGCGTCATGCGGAAATATTCTTCGACCCGCAGGGGCACACGGTGCGGGGCGTTCCCTTCGACACAGCGATCAGCGGCATCCTGACGGCGCTTGAAATGAGCCGCGCAAATTTCGGCATGACCTCAAAACTCATCATGTGCTTCCTGCGGCACCTGCCGGAAGAGGAGGCCTTTGCGACCCTGAAAGAGGCCGAGCCATGGCTCGACCGCATCGAAGGAGTTGGGCTCGATTCGTCCGAGGTTGGCCACCCGCCCGAAAAATTCGTCCGCGTTTTCGCGGCGGCGAGGGAGCGCGGATTGAAGCTCTGCGCGCACGCGGGCGAGGAAGGCCCGCCCGCTTATGTGCGCGATTCGCTTGATTTATTGAAGATCGACCGACTCGATCACGGCAACCGCTCGCTTGAGGATGAAGCGCTGGTGGAGCGGCTGCGCAAGGCGCAAATGGCGCTGACCGTCTGCCCGCTGTCGAATTTGAAGCTGTGCGTCGTCAAGGATATGCGCGCGCATCCGTTGAAGCGAATGCTGGACCTCGGCCTTCGGGCGACCGTCAATTCGGACGACCCCGCCTATTTCGGCGGGTATGCGATGGCGAATTTCACGGCTGTCATCGACGCGCTCAATCTTTCCGCCGAGGACATCCGCACGCTTGCGAAAAACAGTTTCACCGGCTCATTTCTCAAAGAGGGCCAAAAGCGCGCGCAAATTGCGGCGATCGAGAAGGTTCCGTTTCAATCGTTATGAATCCGGCTGATCTTCGAGCCTTCAAGCGAAAGATTGTACATCAGTCCCTTGTTGTCGAAGACGAAAGCGACGATCGGTTGATCCAAGGTTGTCGTGTCGATCGCGCCGCCGGCGCCGAGCGTGACGACCGCGACTGAGGCGTCGACGCCGATCTCCCAGCCTTCGCTCGCGCGAAACTTGTCGAGCGCCTTCTGCTCGAGAAAGACGATAATCTGGCGACGCGCTTGGGCGCCGAGTTGAAAGCCGATCGAAGCCGCCGCGGTGTTGTAATAGGCGACCGTCCGGCCGCCGATCCGGAGCGCGCCTTCGCCATATTCCCCGCCAATCCCGATGCCCGCCTTCTTCACAGACGGAAAAACGAGAACGCCGACGGCCTTGGCGAGAACCGCATCGGCGCCGCCAATGTCTTCGCGGAATTCTGCGAGCGCGTTATCGACGCGGCGATCGATCTTGGCTTTTGACCCGGCTTCGGCGCTTCCCGCGACCGAAAATAGCGCCGCGATCAGTACAAGGACGAAACGGTTCATCGCTGCTGGCTGCATCAGACCCTCCTTTGCCGACCCTGCTTATTCATCGCTTGGAGCTTTCAGAATCATGGATTTCTGGGCCGAAATGCGGCCGAGTTCAATCTTAACCGATCGTTAAGGCGTCGCCTTCGCGAGCGCTCGGCGGAAGGCGTCAAGGCGCGCGGCGTAGCGGCGCTGCTGTGCGGTTATTGTATCGGGATCGGCCTTCTCCGGGGAGCCGGCGTCGAAGGGCG
>JBMOOR010000277.1:17696-42530 GCA_049324555.1 Pseudomonadota bacterium
CGCTTTCGCCGCGGCTTCGCCTGCGAGCTCCGCAGCAAGCGTGAAGGCGAAATCGATACCCGCCGTGACGCCGCCGCCGGTGAAGACGTTCCCGTCGCGGACGACGCGCGCCCTAACGGGAACAGCGCCGACTTTCGCCAGTTCATCGTGATAAGCCCAATGCGTCGTCGCTTTCTTTCCGCGCAGCAAACCGGCAGCGCCCAGAATGAACGCGCCAGTGCAAACGCTAGTCGCATATTTGGCGCGCGCGCCTTCGCGTTTCACGAACGCCATCAATTCGGCATCGTTCATCGCATCATCGACGCCGAAGCCGCCGGGAATGACGAGCACATCGACCGGGGGACATTCCTTGAACGTCGTTGTCGGATTGAGCGTCAGCACCGCGTCGGTCGCGACCGGCGCGAGCGACTTTGCGACGAGGTGAACACGAGCGCCGGGCACGCGCGAGAGGACCTGCAAGGGCCCAGTGAAGTCGAGCTGCGTGAGATTGGGGAAGAGCACGAATGCGATGTTCAGCGCGTCGCTCATCTCGAACTCCAGCTTGCGATCGTCTCCATCACGTCATGAATGTCCGCACCGCTCTTGTCGATCCATTTTTGCGATGGGCCCTTCCAGCGGTGGACCGACCAGTCGACAGCGCCGTTCTTTTTGAATGCGACGCCTTCTTTCTTGAGCCGGCGACGCTGCTCCTCGGCGCCGCTGTGATCGGCCATCGCGCCCGATGACGTGATGATGCGATACCAGGCGAGGCCCTTCGGCGCGGTTCGCATCGCGCGCGCGACCTGCCGCGGTCCGACGCCCGGAACAAGGCTCGCGATCATGCCGTAGCTCGCAACCTCGCCTTTCGGCACTTCGGCGATCAGACGATATATGGCTGTTGGATCGTGCGCCATGCGCGCCGCTTACCAGCCGCGCACGCCGCCCGCAACTCAGCGACGCTTGGCGATCTGCGTCGCGCGGCTGACGCCGTCGGCGTTCGGCAGCGGTGGAAGGCCGGCAAGCTCCAATAGCGTCGGGGCGACGTCGACAGTCGCAACGCGCTCACCGCTCTTCCCCGCCTTGACGCCCGCTCCATAAAAAAGAATCGGGACGAGCCGGTCATAGTCGTAAGGGGATCCATGCACGGCGGGAGCGGCGTCGAATGTTGCGCCCTCGATGAACCGCACGACGACGCCGTAACGGGCCGGATGATGGGGACGAGATTCTCTTTCCGTCCAGAGCGGGAAGTCCGGCGTGAAGTCCGGACGGAACGAACGCCGATAAAGATAGACGTATGGATCTTTCGAAATCCGCGCCAGATCCTCCAACGTATAGGCCGCCGCAATAAAGTCGAACGTCTCAAGCGTGCGCGCAATGCGGTTCGCTAGAACGCTCTTCGGGCCGATTTCCGAAGCTGCGACTTCTTCGACCCTGTCGAGCGCCTGTTCTATCTCCGCTGTCGCAATGCGCCGCTTTCCGGCGGTCTCGGGGAAATCTGCGACGCCGTGATCGGCGCTGAGCGCGACGATGTAATTCTCCTTTCCGACCGCTCGGTCGAGAAAGTCGAAGAACCGTCCGAGGGACGCATCAATGCGCATGAGCGCGTCGAGATATTCAAGGCTCCTCTGACCGAAAGCATGGCCGACGGAATCGGTCGAATCGAATGCAATGCTCAAATAGTCGGGAACTGCGTCAGCGCCGAGCCGCTCGGCCTCGACCGCCTTCTCGGCGAGCGCGATGAGCGCACCATCCTTCAATGGCGTGCCGGCGAACCAGGAGTTGAACGCCTCCTCTTCATCTTGATCCGCCGCTCGTTCCGTTTCGAAACGATGCGGAAAAGTCGCGTATTTGCCTTCATTTTCGACAGACGATGCATCCGGGCTGGCGAGCGCAGCGTGCTCCGGCATCACCGCCAGCGCCCATTCCTTCTTCCTGAAGGCAGGGAGGTCGCTTGCGTTGAACGCGGCGACCCAATCGTGCGGCGCAGCGCGGTAATAGGTCGACGTGACGAATACGCCGCTCCCCGAGTCGAACCAGTATGCGGCGTCCGATCGGTGGCCGCCATATGCGACTGCGACCGAGTTTCCGGTCGAAAGCGACACCGCCTTTGCTTCGACATTTGCGGCCTTCACCGCCTCGCCGATGGTCGGCGCGAGAAGACTCCGCGCGGAAGGAGCGCTGCGTTCCGCTGCGCCGGCGATCTTTTCGTTCGGGTCTGAGCCGGCGTCCGCCCAGGTCCAGCGACCGTCCCTTTCGACCCACCACTCATTCGCCGTAAGCCCGTGCGTTGAAGGATATGCGCCGGTCGAGAGCGCGGCGTGTCCCGGAAGGGAGACGGTGATCGCGTGATCGACGACACCACGTTTCACCCAGTATCCCTCTGACACAAGACGGGAGAGGCCGCCCGAAAAAGCTGGGGTTGCTTTCTCAAAAACGTCCGCCCGCACCTGATCGAGCGTGATTTGGACGATCAGCTTCGGCTTCTTCGGGCTTGACGCAGTGGAAGGCGTCGCTGCGACGGACGCCGCCGCTGCGATCGCGATTATTGTCTTCAACTTAACCTCCGAGGCTCGCGAAGCGCGAGCCTAAAGGCATCTCGCCGCAGGGAGGATTCGATTCGTCGCGGCAACTGTTCGGTTGAGCGCGCCTGCTACGCGACTTCAAAAAGCCCGGCCGCGCCCATGCCGCCACCGACGCACATTGTGCAGACGACATATTTCGCCTTGCGGCGTTTGCCTTCGATGAGCGCATGCCCGACCATGCGCGCACCCGACATGCCGTAGGGATGTCCGATCGAGATCGCGCCGCCGTCGACATTCAGGAGTTCGTCCGGAATGCCGAGCTTGTCGCGGCAATAAAGGACCTGCACCGCGAAGGCCTCGTTCAGTTCCCAGAGCCCGATGTCGCTGATCTTGAGACCGAATTTCTGAAGGAGTTTCGGCACGGCGTATACCGGGCCAATGCCCATTTCGTCCGGGTGCGTTCCGGCGACGGCGACGCCGCGATAAATTCCGAGCGGCGAAAGCCCGCGCCTTGAGGCTTCCTTCGCCTCCATGACGACCGCTGCGGAGGCGCCGTCCGACAATTGCGAGGCGTTGCCCGCGGTGACGTGCTTTCCTTCGGTCACTTTCTGGCCGCCCTTGAATACAGGCGGGAGGCCTTTTAGCGCCTCGATCGTCGTTTCCGGGCGATTGCCTTCGTCCTTTTCGATCGTCACGGCGTGCTCGGTGACGGCGCCTGTTTCCTTGTTCGTCATTGTCATGACGGAAGGAAGCGGCGCGATCTCGTCATTGAACTTGCCGGCGAGCTGCGCGGCATGCGTCCGCTGCTGCGACTGCAGCGCGTAGGCGTCTTCGGCGTCGCGGCTTATCTTGTAGCGCTCGCCGACGATTTCCGCCGTCTCGATCATCTGCATGTAGGTCGCCGGCATGTTTTCGAGGAGCCATTTATCGGGCCGGACGAACATGTCTTTCGTCTGGTTGGTCGAGATCGATTCAACGCCGCCGCCGATCGCGACCTGCATATTGTCGACAATCACCTGTTTTGCCGCCGTCGCGATCGCCATCATGCCGGAGGCGCATTGGCGGTCGACAGACATCCCCGATACGCCGATCGGAAACCCGGCGCGGAGCGCCGACTGGCGCGCGACGTTCTGGAACGCTGTTCCCTGCTGGATGGCGCAGCCCATGATGACGTCTTCGATCTCTTCAAGATCGACCGTCGCCCGCTCGGCCGCATGTCTGATTGCATGCGCGCCAAGCGTCGGCGCGGTCGTCGCATTGAAGGCGCCTCGATAGGCCTTGCCGATCGGCGTGCGGGCGGTTGAGACGATGACGGCTTCGCGCATGGCTGTTTCCTTATTTTGCAGCGAAGGCTTTCGCCTTGCCGATGAAATTCAAATTGGGCCCTGCGCTGTTGTCGTAGTAGCGCACGGTTGTGACGTCGGAGATCTTCTCCCAGTTCGCGGCGATATTTTCCGGCGTCTGCTCGGCGGGCGGCAGATAAACGCCTTCCGTTTCGGCGACATAGGCGCGCGCATAGCCGCCCGCTGCGCAAGACACAATCGCGCGAGAGGGTGCGTCGTCGCTCACAAGGAAGAGCAGCGCAGCCGTGATCGCTTCGGGCGTCATCTGATCGAGGATCTCTGGCGGAATGCCGATATCCTCTGTCATCCGCGTCCGCGCCGAGGGCGACAAGAGATTGACGCGGATATTGTACTTGCCGCCTTCCAAATGCAGCGCGTTCATAAAGCCGATCATGCCGGCCTTCGCCGCGCCGTAATTCGCCTGGCCGAATATGCCGTAGAGCCCCGAAGGCGAGGCCGTGCAGACGATGCGGCCGTATTGCTGTTGGCGCATGATTTCCCAGACGGCCTTGGTGCAATTCGCCGTGCCGACAAGATGCACGTCGATGACGAGGCGGAAATCGTCCATCTCCATCTTGGCGAAGGTCTTGTCGCGCAAGATGCCGGCGTTATTGACGAGGATGTCGACGCGGCCCCATTTCTTCATCGCCGCGTCGATCATCGCGGCGACTTCGGTGTCCTTCGTCACATTGGCGCCGTTGGCGATCGCCGCGCCGCCCTTCGCTTCGATTTCCTTGACCACCATTTCCGCCGCCGAAAGCGAAGAGCCAGTGCCGTCGCGCGCGCCGCCGAGATCGTTGACGACGACTTTCGCGCCGCGCGCCGCGAGCGCCAGCGCATGGCTCCTTCCGAGGCCGTTGCCCGCGCCGGTGACAATCGCGACTTTTCCATCGAACCGAATGGTCAAGAAAAACTCCCTACTTCGCGTGAACAATTACGAGCGTCTTCACCGAATTGGCGATGAAGCAATGCTCATGCGCGTCGTGATGCATTTTCTTCAAAGTCGCCGCATCAACCGCAACACCCGGCGCGAAAATCACATACGGGTGAAGATCAACGCTCGTAATCGCGAGCTTTCCTTCAGCGTTCTTGTCCATATGACCGACCGCGCGATCCTCATAGGCGTCGACAACGAGCTTCTTTTTCGCAGCGATCGCGAGGAAGGTCAGCATATGGCAGCTTGAAAGCGTGGCGACGAACGCCTCCTCCGGATCGACGCGGTCAGCTTCGCCTTTGTAGCCGGGCGCCGCCGAGGCAGGCACCGTCACGCCGGCGTCAAAGCGCCAGTCATGCGCGCGATTGTAATGATCATAGGCGAAGCTCTCGGTCTCGCGTTTCCAGCTTATTTCGGCGACATGTTCGGACATGTTTCTCCTCCGCTCACTCGTACGCCCAATGATATTCTTCGACCTTGCGGCGCGCCGCAGACCAATCCGGCTTCAATTCGGCGGCCTTCTTGAAATCCGCAGAAGCTTCACGAAGCTTCCGCTGCCGCTCCTTGCAAACGCCCCGCTGGTAATAGCTCTCGGCCGTGCGGCCCGATCCGAACTCAATTGCAGAGGTGAAGTCAGCTTCCGCAGCCGAAACCTTTTCAAGATGGAACAAAACGAAGCCGCGATAATAATAGGCGTCGCCATTCTCCGGCGCCTCCGCAACGGCTGCGTCGCAGGCGGCGAGCGCATTCCCAAGGTCTTCGCCCGAGGCCGCGCCCTCGCTGCAGATGATGAGGTTCGACTTTTCACGCTCGATCGACAAAGTCTTCTCGAAGGTCAGCTCGTTTGGCTCACCCCTCTCTTCTTTCTTCGGCAACCGATCGTCAAAAGTCGGCGACTCCGGCACGTCGAGACCTTGCATCGCCCTTGCGGGGGCAAATAGAGCGAAAGCAGCCGCGAGACCTCTCAAGAGCCTTCTCATTGCTTCCATCCTGCCGTCCCCCGAAAGCCGAGCGCCTCACACAAACTGCATCGACAGCCATTCGGCCATCAGCGCCGGTTTCTCTTCGCCCTCAATCTCGACCTTCACCGCATATTTGAACTGCCACTGGCCGGGCGCTTTTTCTTCCGCGCTCATCAAGGTGAAATGGCCCCGAACGCGCTTGCCGGATTTGACGGGCGCCATGAAACGAACTTTGTCGAAGCCATAGTTGACGCCCATCTTGACGCCCTCGAGCACAAGAAGCGAATTCTTCGCGAGATGCGAGAGCATCGAAAGCGTCAAAAACCCGTGCGCCACCGTGCCGCCGAACGGCGTCTTTGCAGCCGCTTTCGGATCGACATGGATGAACTGGTGATCTTCGGTCACGTCGGCGAAAATGTTGATCCGGTTCTGATCGATCATCGACCAGTCGGAGACGCCGGTTTCCTTGCCGATATAGCCCTTGAGCTCTTCTTTTTTTACCGATTTCATGGGTCCCCTCTTCAATAGCCGCGGAGCCGAGCGATGCGGTCGGCGTGATAGGCGCTGTCGCCGAACATTTCCTGAGCGACGCGGATGCGTTTCATGTAAAGACCGATGTCGAATTCGTCGGTCATGCCGATGCCGCCATGCATTTGCACCGCCTCCTGGCTCGCGAGCCTGGCGACCTCGCCCGCTTTCGCCTTGGCGAGGGCGCAAGTGACGGAAGCCATGCCGAAGGCGCTGTCGAGGTCCTGCAGCGCTTTCAAGGTCACGGACTTCACAAGCTCGATCTCGCAATAAAGATGCGCGGCGCGATGCTGCAGCGCCTGGAACGAGCCGATGACCTTTCCGAACTGCGTGCGCTCCTTGAGGTATTGCGTTGTCATCTCGAACGCCTGCTGCGCAGAACCGGAAAGCTCGGCGGCAAGGCCCACGCGGCCTGCTGACAGAACGCCCTCCAGCGCCATGTAGCCATTGTCAATGTCGCCGATGACGTCCTCACCGGTGACGGCGACATTATCGAAATTGACACGCGCGGCGTTGCGGCTGTCGACCATTATGGTGCGTTCGCGCGAGACGCCCTTCGCCTTCGCATCAACGAGAAAAAGAGAAATCCCCGCTTCTTCTCCAGCCGCGCCGGCAGTCCTCGCAGCGACGATGATCCTGTCGGCGACATGACCGTCGGCGACGAAGGTCTTTGAGCCGGAGAGCTTAAATCCGTTGCCGGATTTTTCCGCCTTCATCGCGGTATTTGCGGGGCCGTGCTTTCGGCCTTCATCGACAGCGAGCGCCATCAAGATGTTTCCGCCGGCGATCTTCGGGAGATATTCGCTCTTCGCCGCTTCGTTCGCGAACTTGTTGAGTGCGGTCGCGGCGAGGATCGAGGTCGAAAGAAACGGCGAGGCCGTCAGCGTGCGGCCCATTTCCTCCGCGAGGACGCCGGCGCCGACAAAGCCGAAGCCGGAGCCGCCATGCGCCTCATCGACGAGGATGCCGGCCCATCCCATTTCCGCCATTTCTTTCCAAAGCGCGCGCGAGAAGCCTTCCTCCGACCGCTCGTCGCGCAGCTTGCGGAGCGCGGCGACGGGCGCTTTTTCGTCAAGGAATCCGCGCGCGGATTCCTTCAGCATTTCCTGTTCTTCGGTGAGGACGAGGGGCATGTCGTATCTCTCTTCTCTTCATCCTGAGGAGCCATGCGAAGCATGGCGTCACGAAGGATTGTTTTTTCCTCCTTCGCCCTTCGTGACGCGCCTTCAGCGCTCCTCAGGGTGAAGGCAAATCTGGTTATGCGTCCGGCAGTTCGAGAATGCGCTTTGCTATGATGTTGAGCTGCACTTCCGACGTGCCGCCTTCGATCGAGTTCGCTTTGGTGCGAAGCCAGCTTTTCGCCAGCTTTCCGTCCTCGGAACGCTCGCCTTCCCACTCAAGCCCCTCGGAACCAGCCGCATCCATGAAAAGCTCGAACCGGCGCTTGTTGAATTCAGTGCCGTAGTATTTGAGCATGGACGATTTGGCGCCCATGCCCTGCCCGGCCTTAGCCTCGTCCTTCAATCGCTCCATCGTCAGGAGGAACGCCCAGCCGTCGATCTCGGCCTGCGCGACTTTCGCGCGCAGCATCGAATCGGCGAGACGGCCCTTGTCGTCGAGGCCGACCTGCTGCGCCGCCACTTCGCCGATGCCGCGTCCACCCATGAGGCCGCCGCCGCCGGCGCCGATCATTTCGCGCTCATGGGTCAGGAGATATTTGGCGACGTCCCATCCGCGATTGATCGTCCCGACGATGGCGTTGACCCCCGCCCCATGCTCCTTCGGGACCTTGACGTCGTCGAAAAAAGTCTCGCAGAAGGGCGACTTGCCCGAGATCAGTTTGATCGGCTTCGTCGACACGCCCTTCGTCGCCATGTCGATAAGGATGAACGATATGCCGTCATGCTTTGCAGCCTTGGGATCCGTCCGCACGAGGACGAAGATCCAGTCCGACTCGTCGGCGTAGGACGTCCAGATTTTTTGGCCGTTGACGAGCCAATGATCGCCTTTGTCCTCGCATTTGGTCTGTAGCGAGGCGAGATCGGAGCCGGCGTTCGGCTCCGAATAGCCCTGGCACCAGCGGATTTCGCCGCGCGCGATCGGCGGAAGGAACATCGCCTTTTGTTCATGTGTTCCATATTTGAGGAGCGCAGGTCCGAGCATCCAGATGCCAAAGCTTTCAAGCGGCGAGCGCATCTTCATCCTGCGCATCTCGTCCTTGAGGATTTTGACCTCGTCCTTCAAGAGCCCGCCGCCGCCATATTCCTTGGGCCACGCCGGCACCGTCCAGCCCTTGGCCGCCATGCGATCGAGCCAGATTTTTTGCGCGTCCGATCTGAACTTCCAGTTCCGTCCGCCCCAGCAGATGTTCTCTTCGCCAGCGGCGCCGTCGCGCATTTCTTTCGGGCAATTGGCGTCGAGCCAGCCCCTCGTCTCTTTCTGGAAAGCCTCAAGATCGCTCATCCAACGCTCCCAATCTGTTTAGCGGGATCAAACGCCTCAGCGCGCCGCAGCGCAACATTTTTAGGCAGTGACGGCGTTCACGCCGACCAGATCGGCGGATGCTGGAGGGCGATGCGGCGGATCGTCCGCTTGTCGAATTTTTCCGTGCCAAGCTTCGGCAGCGGCTGCGGCGAGAGCCATATCCGTTCGGGCAGTTTGAACGCCGCCATTTCGTGGGCCATGAAATCGCGCAGTTCCTGAGGGTCGAAGCGTTCACCCTCCTTCAGATAAACGACGAGACCGACGCGCTCGCCCAGCGATTCGTCGGGAACGGAAAAAGCGATGGTTTGCGCGACGGAAGGATGCTGATAGGCGCGCGCCTCAACTTCGAGACAGGAGATGTTCTCCCCGCCCCGGATGATGAGGTCCTTGATGCGATCGACGATATAGAGAAACCCTTCCTCGTCGAGACGCCCGAGATCGCCCGTCCTGAACCATCCGTCGGCGGTGAGCGCTTTCGCCGTGTCGTCCGGCAAATTGAGATAGCAGCGGAAATTCGCCGCCGTCCGGATCCAGACTTCGCCGACCTCGCCCGGCTTGCAGTCGCCATTGTCGCCAACGATCTTGATGTCGGTGAGAGGCGGCACGGCGCGTCCGGTCGAATCGGGGCGCTTCTGGTAATCGTCGAGCGAGATGACGCAGCCGAGCGCATTCGTCTCCGTCAGTCCGTAACCGGACGATGGATTCGCGTTCGCGAATTTCGCCTTGAGCTGTTTCACCTGCTCGGGAGGGCGCTTCGCCCCACCTGAGCCGATGTCGATGAGCGTCGGCATCGGCGTTGCGCCCGCCGCTTCGATCAATTCATAGGACTGACTTGGAACGCCGACGAAATTCGTCAGGCGATGCTGGTTGATGAGTTCGACCGCATGCTTCGGGTCCCAGCGATACATGACGGCCATCCGCCTGCCGACGATCCATGACATCAGGAAGATCGCGTGGCTTCCGGTCACGTGAAACAATGGAATTCCAAGCAGGATGCCTGGATTGTCGCCAAACGGCGATGCGCCGCCGCGAGCGTCCTTGATCGCGGCGGCGATGAACGCCCATGACATGATGGTCGTGATCGCGCCGCGATGAGTGAGGACGACGCCTTTCGGGTTCCCCGTCGAGCCGGACGTATAGTAAATCGCATAATCGTCTTCAGGATCGATCGCGATCTCCGGCAGATCGCCGCGGCTCCGCGCGAGCAGATCGCCGTAAAGATAATCCGCGCCGTCAATCTCCGCCCGGACGGCAATGAGCTTCAGCCCGAGTTCATCCTTGAACGGACGGACGTAGTCGCAGCGCTTGTCGTCGACGATGACGATCATGGCGCCGCTGTCCTTCACCGCATATCGCAGTTCCTCCGTCTTCCACCAGGCGTTCAGTGGGACGACGACGGCGCCGGCCATGATGGCGCCCATGTACGCCGAGCACCATTCGGGATAGTTGCGCATGGCGATGGCGACGCGATCGCCCTTCCCGACCCCGAGCCCGGCCGACAGCGCGTTGGCGAAACGCCGCGCCTCGGCCCACATCCTTTCGAAGGTCCAAATCTCGCCTTCGTAATAAAGGAATTCCTTCCCGCCGTGCGTCGCGCCCTGCAGGAAGACGCCGACGAGGTTCGCCGGCGCATTCTCGAAGACGCGATACTCATTGCCGCGAATGGTCGCTGTTCCAACCTTGTAGAGCGGATTTTCGATCAGCAGCCTGAAAGCGCTCGCAGCGATCTGCTCGGTTGTCGGATAGGAAGACGGCGGCATCGTAGTAGGGCTCCCTCGGCGGCGCCTCTTTCTCTTAGCCGACGACGCGCGGCGCCGGAACCGGAGAGCGCAGCGGATCCGTTCTATCGCACGCGACGGGCAATTCTGCGCGCCATCGGCGCGGCGAGATCGCCGATGAGGCGCTCGACGCCGTCCGGAAATCCTTCGATCCGCCACAGACCCGCATGGGCCAGCAAATAGATCAGGGCGCCGGCCAGGACTTCGAACGCGACGCGGCCGAGCGGCGCCCAGTTCTCGACAAGCCCCGTCGCGCGGAGCGCGAGAAGCGCCGCGGCCATCGCAAACGCCGCTCCTGCCGACCGCCGCGCCCGGCGGACAGGCCGCGTCCAGTGATCGCCGCTGGTGCGGGAATAAAGGGCGAGATTGAGAAGGATATGGATGACGCCGCATGCGGCGACAGCCGATGCGGCGCCGATCAGGCCATGATTGATCGCCGCCCAAACGAAAACGGGCGTCCTGATCAGAAAGAAGATGAGTTCGCGGAAAAAGACGAGCCGCGTCGAACCGAGCGCCATCGCAAAATACTGCGTTGCGAGCAGCGGCATCTGCACGCCCATGATCGGTGTGACGATTTCGACGACGGGAACGGCCGCAAGCCACTTGTCGCCGAGGAGCAACGGGACAACGTCGCGTGCGACGAGGGCGAAGCCGATCGCCGCCGGCATGGCGATCGCCGCCATCGCCTCGACGCCTTTCAGAAAAGCGAGATTGGCGCGACCTCGGTCCTCCTGCAGTTCCGACAGTCCCGGATAGATCGCGCGGGTGGCTGGAAACGCGATCTCCCGCGTCGGCAATTCCGCAAGCTGCAGGCCCATGAAATAGTGGCCGGCGCCGGTCACCCCGAGCAAGCGGGCAAGGATCAGGGGATCGAGCTTGTTGTTGAGCGCGGCCATCAGGCCGACGCCGGTCAGCCAACCAGAAAAACCGATGATGCGCCGGAACGATGCGAGCGACAGTCTCGGCCGGTAGGGACGCATCACATAAGAAAAGGCGAGCTGCACGAGGCCGTTGGTCGCAAGCCCGAGGATGATCGCCCAATAGCTGCGGAAGGCGACGGCGATTGCAATCGAGACGGCGACGCCCGCAAGCTTGTTGGCGACGGCGGCGAAGAACTCTTTCGAATAGTCTAGCAAGCGCTCGAATTCATAAAAGCGCGGATTGATGAATCCGGTGACAAGTGGAAAGGCGCTGACGCCGACGAGAACATACAGGACGCGCGGATCGGCGTAGAACGATGCGGCGAAGGGCGCTGTTATGCAGAGCGCGGCGGCGATCAGAACGCCGCGAATGGCGGACAGGGTGAACAGCGTATCGAGATCGTCGCGATCGGCGTCGCGAAAACGGATCACCGCCTGACTGACCCCGATATCCGAAAGATTCGTCAGGATCTGCATCGCAGTAAGGCCGATCGCGACGACGCCGAAATCCTCCGGCGCGAGAAGCCGCGCGAGGATGATCGTGTTGAGGAAGCCGAAGAGCCCCATGACGAGGCGTCCGCCGACGATCCAGCCGGCGCTGCGGGCGACGCGCGCAGCGAGCGATGCGCCGCCTGCGGATGGCGATAACAGCGGGCTGTTCAAGGCGGCTCCTTTAATGCCGGCCCTCAATAGGCTGAACCGAATCCTCGCGCCAAAGAGCGAATAATCGGTTCAAAGCGCCCCTTGCGCTCAGGCCGCTCGCCGCTAAGGTGCGCCGCTTTCGCGCGCCCCGGGACCCCAAAAATGCCGCACATGTCCGCCCTGATGACCGTTATGATCAACGCCGCCCGCAAGGCGGCGCGGGGCCTTGCGCGCGATTTCGGCGAGCTTGACGGCCTGCACACGTCGAAAAAAGGCGCCGCCGACTTCGTTTCCGCCGCCGACCTCAGGGCCGAGCAGATCCTGTTTGAAGAACTGAGCAAGGGCCGCCCGAAATACGGCTTCGTCATGGAGGAACGCGGCGAGGTTGAGGGCGCGGACAATTCGAACCGCTGGGTCGTCGATCCTCTCGACGGGACGACCAATTTCCTGCACGAGCTGGCGCAGTTTGCGATCTCGATCTGCCTCGAAAGGGATCGCCAGCCCTATGCCGGCGTCGTTTTCAACCCGGCGACGAACGAACTCTTTTGGGCGGAGAAGGGCGAAGGCGCATGGCTCAACGACCGGCGTCTTCGCGTGTCGTCGAGGAAAGCGCTTGATGAGTGCCTTTTTGCGACGGGACTGCCGTTTAAGGGAAGACCTGGCCGCGAGCGGTCGCTGAAGGAGGTCGACGCCGTGCTCGCAGAGACGGCGGGCGTCAGGCGCTATGGATCTGCGGCGCTCGATCTCGCCTTTGTCGCAGCTGGGCGCTTCGACGCGTATTGGGAGCGCGATCTCAACCTCTGGGATGTGGGCGCCGGGATCGTTCTTGTCCGCGAGGCCGGAGGAATTGTCGCCGAGATCGATGGCGGACAAAGGCCGATGCACGCTGGCTCGATCCTCGCCGCCAATGCGGAAATCTTCGACAAGGCGAGAAAGTTGATCGGCGGCTGATAATGGAACCGCCCGCCCGGGAGGGGGTGGGCGGGCGCTTCCGGTCACATCGTCGGGGGGAGACGATGTCCTTGTCTCGTTAGGCCGCGTTTGAGGCTTTCAGCACTTCGACTTTCGCGCCGTTCGAATTGATCTCGATCTTGCGAGGCTTCATCGCTTCGGGAATTTCCCGGCGAAGATCGATATTGAGCAGCCCGTTCACAAGGCTCGCGCCGTCGATCTTCACATGATCGGCGAGCTGGAAACGGCGCTCAAACGAACGGCCGGCGATGCCCTGGTGAAGATAAGTGCGCGTCTCGTCCGTCTCGGGACGGGCGCCGGTGATCTTCAAAGTGTTCTCATGCAGTTCGATCTCGAGATCGCGATCGGAGAACCCGGCGACCGCAAGCGTTACGCGGTAGCGGTCTTCATCGACGCGCTCGATATTGTAGGGCGGATAACCGCCCGCTTCGGACTTGCCGAGATTGTCGAGGAGATCGAACATCCGGTCGAAGCCGACAGTCGTCCTGTAAAGCGGGGTAAGGTCGTAACTGCGCATTCCATTCCTCCTTAAAAAAGCAAGGTTTCGCGTGACAGGCGCCCGATACGGACGACCATCGCAGCCGGAGCCGCAACGGCCTCCGACCTCACCTAAGTATGAACGCCAAAGCGAGGTTCAAGGGGTCCGCAAGCTGCAAGAATCCGTGGTAAAAGCCGCGCAGGGATAAACCCCAAAGGAAAAAGTCACGATGAAGAAGATGCTTTGCGCACTGCTTGCCGCGCCATTGCTTCTCGCCGGTTGCGGCGAGCGAGGGAAGGAGACGGCGCCTTCCGCCGCGGAAGCGCCCGCCCTTGACGCCAGTGCTCTTCTCGACGCCGCGATCGCGAGCAGCGTCCGCACCGAAGCTGAACGCGCGCGAGACGGTTGGCGGCATCCAAAAGAAACGCTGCAGTTTTTCGGCGTCGCGCCGTCGATGACGGTCGTTGAAGTCTGGCCGGGCGGCGGCTGGTATACAAAGATCCTTGCGCCGTATTTAAAATCAGGCGGCGTCTATTACGCCGCCCTTGCTGACCCCTCTTCGAGCGAGCGCGCGGCCGCCTCAGTGGAGCGGTTCAAATCCGACTTCGCGGACGCCGCGCAATTCGGCGAGATTCGCATTACAGCTCTCGGCGCGGGCGATATCGCCCCGGAGGGCTCCGCCGATGTCGTGCTGACATTCCGGAATGTCCATAACTGGCTTTCGAACGACGCAGCGGAAGAGAACTTCAAGGCCTTCTACAAGGCGCTGAAACCGGGCGGCGTTCTCGGCGTTGTCGAGCACCGCGCGAATGACGGCGCGGGCGAAGACGACAGCGCGACCGGCTATGTCAAGGAATCGACAGTGAAGGCGCTGGCCGCCGCAGCCGGCTTTGAATTCGCCGGCGCATCCGAGATCAACGCCAACCCCGCCGACGCCAAAGACCACCCCTTCGGCGTGTGGACGCTGCCGCCTGTCCGCCGCTCTTCCGCCTCGCCCGGACAGGAAGACCCAGCCTTCGACCGCGCGAAATACGACGCCATCGGCGAAAGCGACCGGATGACGCTCAAATTCATCAAGCCGCTCGAATGAGCGGCGACGCTCCGCTGCTCGCGGCTGCGGCAGCCGCGTTCCAGCGCGGCTTCGGCGCCGTCCTCAGAATTGACGCGACGGACGGCGCGCCTTTCGATGTCGACGGACGCGGCGAACCCGCAACGATCCACCCAACCGGGGCCGAACCGACGCCTGATTGCCTCTGGCGGGCGAACAGCGAGACCTTGCTCCGCGCCTTCGCTGGCGGCCGCGCGCTTGAGAGCGCCTATCTTTCAGGAAGGCTCAGCATCGCCGGCGACATGAGCGTCATGGCGCGTCTCGTCCTGGAGGGTCCCCGATAGTCGATTTTATTCGCATTCCGTCAAACCCCGTTCCCGAGGACGGCGAGGCGATCGACTTTCGGGGAGCTGACGGCGGCAAGCTCCGCGCGGCGCTCTTTTCGGCGCCGAACGCGCGTGGAACCATCGTCCTGATGGGCGGAAGGTCGGAATTCATCGAAAAATATTTCGAGGTCATCGACGATCTGCGACGCCGCGGATTCGCCGTCGCGACAATGGACTGGCGCGGCCAAGGATTATCGGAGCGCCTTCTCCCGGTGCGCGAGAAAGGACACATCCAGGATTTCGGCGTTTTCCGCTCGGATCTTCGCCTCTTCGCCGAGAAGATCGTCACGAAGCGGCTTCCCGGTCCCTATGTGCTGCTGGCTCATTCGATGGGCGGAACGCCCGCTTTGCAGATGCTGGCGGACGGCGATGAAACCTATCGCGCCGCCGTCCTCTGCTCGCCGATGACGCGCCTGTTCGACGGGCTCCTCCGCCGAATCGGCGTCCGCCTGATGGCGCAGGCGGCGACGCGGATCGGCCTCTCGCGCTACGCGATCGCGGGAGTGAAGGAACACTCGATGGCGTTTGAGGGCAACGTCCTCACGACTGATAGCGCCCGCCATCAGCGCTTCCGCGATCTTCAGTCGGCGGCGCCCAATGCGACAATTCGCGAGCCGACTTACGGCTGGATCCGCGCAGCGACGGAAGCGATGGACAACCTTCACCGGCCTGCGCGCTTCGCCAATCTCAAGACGCCGACCTTGATCGTCTCCGCAGGGAACGACCAGCTTGTCCGCGCAAGCGATCATCAATGGCTCGCGAAGAAATCGCCGCTGATCGAATGCGTCACAATCAAGGGCGCGCTTCACGAGATCCTGATGGAGCGCGACGAGATCAGGAATGAGTTCTGGAAGACGTTCGACAACTTCGTTGAGCCGAAAATCGCGCGCGGCTAAAACAGTTGCGACCAAAAGCGGCGAAAATCTGGCGGCAGTCGAGGGCGCAGAGTGCCAGATTTTGATCTGTCGCGCGTTTTATCCGAAAATCGGGCGCACTTTTCGGACTCGCGTTCTGGCGCGCGAGAAATGCGGCGCGAATGACGCAGGTGTGAAAAACCGACGCATTCCGCCAGTTCTTCGTCGCATGCCCGCCGCAATCGCGTTACATTGTTCGTTCGAATCGCCGCGGCGTAATCCCGTCGGATGCGGGATTCGTAAAGGGAAAATTAGGCGCCGCCGCATTAACCTTCTTGCGCGCTGACTGCCGGACCGGCGCGCGGGTCGCAAGGGCGCAGAGCCCGGTTTCCGGCCAAGAGGCGCAAAGACGCCGATCGAGTGACGGAGCGGATATCGCTGTTATTTCAAGGTTGAAGTTCGAGTTTTCCCGGGTTGCAGCATGGCAAGCGCGTTTGGCCGCCCGCCGGGTCTTCCTGAAAGGGAACCGGCTTGTTCTGAGAGCGTTCAGTCCCACATAGAAAATGTGCGGAGGACTGACGCCGGACGCGCTTTGAGCGAAAAGGGAAAGTCGGCCAACCTGAAAAACGGCCGCCGCCCGGCGCGAGAACGACGGGGAGCGGTTTGGGGCGGGGATCAGGTCGATCCGCGCCTTTTTTATTTCCGGGCGCTCCTTGACGGCGACCGGTTCTTCAGCGGCGGCAGGCGTTCTTGCAGCGGGGCGCCGGAACAGGGAAGTGAGCGTAGGCGACATGACTGAGAAACTCGACGTCTTTGATCTTTTTTCCGAGAGCTATTCGCGCGTGAAGCAGGAGGCGATGAGCCTCAGGGATTATCTGCTCGCCGCGCGTGACGATGAGATGCTCTACGCGTCGCCGTCGGAACGCATGGTCAAGGCGATCGGCGAGCCCGAACTCGTCGACACATCGAAAGACCCGCGGCTGTCGCGGATCTTCTTCAACCGCACGATCCGCCGCTACAAGGCGTTCGACGGTTTCTACGGCATGGAGGACACGATCGAACGGATCGTTTCCTACTTCCGCCACGCAGCTCAGGGCCTCGAAGAAAAACGTCAGATCATTTACCTCCTCGGTCCGGTCGGCGGCGGCAAATCCTCCCTCGCAGAGCGCCTCAAAGACCTCATGGAGGTCAATCCGATCTACGTCCTTAAAGCCGGCAAGGAGATTTCGCCGGTCTTTGAAAGCCCGCTCGGTCTCTTTCAGTCGGAGGAATTGAAATCGCTCCTCGCCGACAAATACGGGATCGAGAAACGCCGCCTCACCGGCGTCATGAGCCCGTGGGCGGTCAAGCGTCTCGACGAATTCGGCGGCGACATTTCGAAATTCGAAGTCGTGCGCCTGTTCCCCTCAAAACTCCGCCAGATCGCGATCGCAAAGACCGAGCCGGGCGATGAAAACAACCAGGACATTTCGGCGCTGACAGGCAAAGTCGACATCAGGAAGCTTGAGCATTTCAGCCAGTCTGATTCCGACGCCTATTCCTATTCGGGCGGTCTGTGCCGCTCCAATCAGGGGCTTCTTGAATTCGTCGAGATGTTCAAGGCGCCAATCAAGGTCCTCCACCCGCTTTTGACCGCGACGCAGGAAGGCAATTACATCGGCACCGAGACATTGGGTCCGATCCCGTTCAACGGCGTCATTCTCGCCCATTCGAACGAGAGCGAATGGATCCAGTTCCGCAACAACAAGAACAACGAGGCCTTCCTCGACCGCATCAGCGTCATCAAGGTTCCCTACTGCCTGCGCGTCAGCGAAGAGCGGCAGATCTACCAGAAACTTCTGGCGAGTTCCGAACTTGCGGATGCGCCGTGCGCGCCGGAAACGCTCGACCTGCTCGCGCGCTTTTCGGTGCTGACGCGATTGAAGGAACACGAGAATTCGAATCTTTATTCAAAGCTTCGCGTCTATGACGGCGAGAAGCTGAAGGATTCCGACCCGAAGGCGAAGACGATGCAGGAGTATCGCGACGCCGCCGGCATCGACGAGGGCATGGACGGCGTTTCGACACGCTTCGCCTACAAGGTGCTTTCAGAAACATTCAACTTCGATACCGATGAAGTGGCCGCCGATCCCGTGCACCTCATGTATGTGCTCGAAAACGCCATCAAGCGCGAACAGCACGCCGACGACGTCGAGAAGAAATATCTCGAATTCATCAAGGAGGATTTGTCGAAGCGCTATGCCGATTTCATCGGCAAGGAGATCCAGAAGGCCTATCTCGAAAGCTATTCCGAATACGGCCAGAACCTCTTCGACCGCTACATCTCCTATGCGGACGCGTGGATCGAGGATCAGGACTTCAAGGACGCCGACACCGGCCAGCTCCTCGACCGCCAGACGCTCGACGCCGAGCTTTCAAAAATCGAAAAGCCGGCGGGCATCGCGAACCCGAAAGACTTCCGCAACGAAGTTGTCAAATTCACGCTGCGCGCCAGAGCCGCGAACGCCGGCAAGAACCCGGCGTGGACGTCTTATGAAAAACTCCGCAACGTCATTGAGAAGCGGATGTTCAGCCAGGTTGAAGACCTTCTCCCCGTCATCTCTTTCGATTCGAAGAAGGACAGCGACACCGAGAAGAAGCACGAGAATTTCGTCGACCGGATGACAGAGCGCGGGTACACGCCGCGCCAAGTCCGTCGCCTGGTCGAGTGGTATATGCGGGTGAATAAGGCCGGCTGACGCGGGCCTTTCTGAAGTCTGAATTCTGAAGTCAGAAGTCAGAGCCCCTTCGCCTTTCAGGCTTCAGGTTTCAGGTTTCAGATGAATCATTTCATCGATCGCCGCAAGAACCCGAAGGGAAAATCGCTCGGCAATCGCCAGCGCTTCCTTCGCCGCGCGCGCGTGCAGATCAAGGAAGCGGTGAACAAGTCGCTGCGCGACCGCTCCGTCCAGGACCTCGACAAGGGCGAGAAGATCACGATCCCGTCGAAGTCGACGGGCGAGCCCCGCTTTCGCCTCGACCCCGAGGCCGGGTCGCGCGATTGGGTTGCGCCCGGCAACAAGGAATTCGGCGTCGGCGACAAGATCAAGAAGCCGCCGAAAGCGGGCGGCAAGGGCGGCAAGGACGCCGCTGATTCGGGCGAGAGCGAAGACAGTTTCCAGTTCACGCTGACGCAGGATGAATTCCTCGACATTTTTTTTGAGGATTTGGAGCTTCCGAATCTCGTCAAGCGCTCGCTGAAGGAAATGAAATCGACGGCGTGGCGCCGCGCCGGCATTTCGGTCGTCGGCTCGCCGACCAATCTCAATCTCATCCGCACCATGCGTAACGCGTATGGACGCCGGCTCGCCCTGAAACGCCCGTCAACGCGTGAGATGAATGAATTGAAAGAGCGTCTCTTCGAACTTGAACGCATTTCGGAGCCGAACGAAGCCGAGATCGCCGAAAAGAAGGCGCTGCTTGAAAAGCTCGAAGCGATGGAAGCGCGCCGCCGCTGGGCGCCCTATATCGATCCGCTCGATGTTCGCTACAATACGTTCGAGCCGACGCCGACGCCGACGACCGCCGCCGTCATGTTCTGCCTGATGGATGTCTCAGGCTCGATGGGCGAGCGCGAAAAGGACCTCGCCAAGCGCTTTTACATGCTGCTCTATCTCTTCTTGAAGCGCCGCTACGAGCGCGTCGACGTCGTCTTCATCCGCCACACGCATCACGCCGAGGAGGTCGACGAGGAAACTTTTTTCTATTCGCGCCAGTCCGGCGGCACGGTCGTTTCGACCGCACTTGAAAAAATGCTCGAAATCCAGCGCGAACGCTACGCGGCGTCGGAGTGGAACATCTACGTCGCGCAGGCCTCCGACGGCTATACGCAATCGGGCGACGCCAAGCGCTGCGTTGAAATCCTCGACGAAGAAGTGATGCCGATCAGCCAGTATTATGCCTATATCGAAATCCTCGACGAGCGCGAGCTTGAGGTCTTCTCCGACAAGGATTCCGGCGCTGAACTCTGGCGGGCCTATCGCACCTTCGCGCCGCGATGGAAGACCTTCGCGCAGACACGGATCGCCAAGCCGTCGGACATTTTCCCGGTTTTCAGAGAGCTGTTCGCGAAGAACACGCGGGAGGCGGCGTGAGCGCGATCGTTCCGAATACCCGCCTTCTCTTCACCGACAGCGAATGGTCGTTCGATCGCCTCAAGGCGACCTACAACGCCATTGAAGACATTGCTCTCAATGATCTCAAACTCGACGTCTATCCGAATCAGATCGAGATCATTTCATCCGAGCAGATGCTCGACGCCTATTCGTCGCACGGCATGCCGCTGATGTATCGACATTGGTCGTTCGGCAAGCACTTCGCGCGCGACCAGATGATGTATCAGAAGGGGTATCAGGGCCTTGCCTATGAGATCGTGATCAATGCAGATCCCTGCATCTCCTATCTCATGGAAGAAAACACGATGACGATGCAGGCGCTCGTGATGGCGCACGCGGCGTTCGGGCACAATCACTTCTTCAAGAACAACTATCTATTCCGTCAGTGGACGGACGCCGAAGGCATCCTCCCCTATCTCGACTTCGCCAAGAAATACATCGCGAAATGCGAGGACGAATACGGGCTTGAGGAAGTCGAGAAAGTGCTCGATTCCGCGCATGCGCTGATGGATCAGGGCGTCTTCCGCTATTCGCGCCCGCCGCGCCTTTCCGAAGCCGACAAGCTCGCCCGGGCAGTCGCGCGCGCCGAACACGAGCAGAAGACGTTCAACGACATCTGGCGCACCTTGCCGAACATGGAAGAGGACGACGACGACGCCGAGGAGCGTCAGCTTGAAGTCCGCAATATCAAGCTTCCCGAGGAGAACCTTCTCTATTTCATCGAGAAGGCCTCGCCGGTGTTGAAGCCCTGGCAGCGCGAGCTTGTCAGGATCGTCCGCAACGTCTCGCAGTATTTCTACCCGCAAAAGCAGACGAAGGTGATGAACGAGGGCTGCGCGACCTTCGTCCACCACTACATCATGCACGCGCTCTACGATAAGGGCCTCATCGATGAAGGCTCAATCATGGAGTTCCTGCACTCGCACTCATCCGTCATCTTCCAGCCCTTGTTCGACGATCCGCGCTATTCGGGGATAAACCCTTACGCGCTCGGTTTTGCGATGATGGAGGACATCAAGCGCATTTCAACGGAGCCGGCGGACGAGGACCGCGAATGGTTCCCCGAAATCGCCGGGAAAGGCGACTGGCGCGATGTTCTCAAGAATGCGTGGGCGAACTATCGCGACGAAAGCTTCATTCTTCAGTACCTGTCGCCGAAGGTGATGCGCGACTTCCGCCTCTTTGCGCTGCATGACGACGCCGAGGAATCCCATTTCGAGATCGAGGCGATCCATGACGATCGAGGATTCCGCGAGGTGCGCGAAACGCTCGCCCGGCAATACGATCTCGGCATGCACGAGCCGAACATCCAGGTCGTTTCCGCCGACCTTGAAGGCGACCGCATGATCACGCTGCGCCATGACGTGCACGCGGGCCGCACACTCGACCCGAGGACGAAAGAAGACGTGCTATGGCACGTCCACCGCCTTTGGGGCCATCAGGTCAAGCTCGAAAAGGAAGAAGATTAATACGGCGTGCGCAAAAAGCATGTGCGTTCGACGCTTCGCGTCTCAATTGCGTAAAAACGGCGTAAGTCAAAGCACAGATCATCGGCCGTGATTCCGAATCAACGCACGACGATCTAAGCCGTCGGGCGCCTGTTCAGGATTGATTTCGCTGCGCCCGCCTCCGTCAATCGTGACGCTAACGGCATCCCGCGCGGAGATTCAATCAGTCGACAACACCGATGAACGGCAGCCCCCGCGTCCTGCCGCCATCGTCCATGCCGTAGCCGACGATGAAATCTTCGCCTCTCGCCTCAAAGCCGACGAAATCCGCGGCGATATCGGCGCTGTGGCCTGTCGCCTTGCGGACGAGGACGCCGATCCTTGCTTCTCTCGCCCCTCGGTCAAGGACCATGTTCTTTGCAAAATGAAGACTGCGCCCGGTATCGAGCACGTCGTCGATCAGGAGGACAGAACGGCCTTCGAGCGGAACCGAAAAATCTTTGAGGAGCGTCACGACGCCGGACGAGGCGCGCGCGCCGCCGTAACTCGAAAGCTGCACGAAATCGACATGCGGGTCGCACCCCAAACGATGCAACGCGCGCAGGAGGTCGGCGGCGAATACGAAGGCGCCCGTCAGCACCGGCGCCATCAGGAAATCCTTCGGCATGGCGGCGGCGATATCGGCGGCGAGCGCATCAATGCGCGCGCGGACTTCTTCTTCGGAATGGAGAATGCGCATGCCGCCGTTTAGCGCGTCCGGCGGCGTTTGCAACCGCGCCTCAATTCGACGGCGCCTTGAGGAGTTCGCCCACCGAGACTTTGACGCCTTCGATGGGCGCGAATGAAAGGATCACTTCGCTGACGCCGTCGGGAGCCGGGGCGCGAGTGGAGAAATCGACATACTCGCCGGTGCGGACCGTGGCGGCGCGAGCGGCGAAAGTCCAGCGGGAGAGCACTTCGCCTTCAGGCCCCAGCGCTTCCGCCTGCAGCATCGGCGGCGCGACGTCGGCTTTTTCTTCATTGCGCAGGCGGCCGAGGATTTCGATCACCGGCCCTTCGGGCGACATCGCGACGCGATGGGTGACCCCTTCGATCTTGAGGCCGTAAGGATTGGCCTCGATCCCAACCGCCTTGTAGGCGTCGGCGGCGTTCGGGAACATGGCGACGATATTGTTTCGGTAAGAGTAAGCGACGAAAGCGCAGGCGGCGATGGCGCCAAGCCAGGCGGACCAGCCGAGCGCGCGAAGCGGCGTCAGCCGGTTCTTTTCCCGCGCTTCGGCGCGGCGGCGCGCCTTGCGGATGGCGCGCTCAAGCTCTTTGGGCTGCACGCGGAGCGCTGCAAAAAATTCGTCATTGAAGAGCCGCTCCGCCAATGGCTCCAAATCTTCAATGCGCGCAATTGCGGTTTCTCGCCGACGCTCCTCGCGAACCTTCCGCCCAAAGCCTCGACCGAGAACTTCGGCGTGTAATTCCGTATCCGGACGGTCAACGTCCTCAAAATCGGCGTCGACGGCCGCCGGGCCGCGGTCTTTGCGCTCAGCGCGCAGTTCCGCCCGGCGAGATTGATCGTGGTCGACGCGCCCGGCCCGTTCGTCGCGGGCGCTCCAGTTGCGATCAGCGCCCTCGTCAGCCTCGTCAGCGGCCCCCGCCCGGCCGAACCGGCGGTCTTCGCCGACGCGGCGAACCGGACGATCGCCGTCGTTCGCGGGCGAACGCGCAAAGGATGGCTCTGGACCCTGCTCCGGCTCAGCTTTCTTGGCTTTGATGAAGCGGCCTTTTTTATCGCGAATGGGCGCCGCAGATTCAGCCGCGCTGCGAGCGTTTTCCCTGCGGGACTCATTCTCGTCGACATTGGAGCGCCGTTCTTGCGGCTCCGCATCGTAGCCCGAAGGCGGCTCGTTCCTGCGGTTGTCGCGGCCCAGGGTCGCTTCAAAAAGCGGCTCCTCGACGTTCTCCTCGTAGGCGTCGTCCCGCCAATCCCTGTTCGACCGTACCGGCTCGGTCCTTTCGCGCGCGGGTTCTTCGGCGTAAACGCGGGACTGCTTTTTCAGCGGGATCAGGTCTTCAATCGGCTGCGGAGCCGGAACGAACCAGCTCTCGTTGCACTCGGCGCAGCGAACGGACCGGCCACTCGGCGAGAACCGATCGTCATCTACGTCGTAGCGCGTGGCGCAATTCGGACAAGTGATTATCATACGCGCACAGAATCATGGCCTGGCTTTCCGGCGTCGCCGCCGAGGGCCAGCGCAGAAGGAACGGACCGGACATTGTGATCGTCAGCTTTGAACAGGTCGGGCTCGCTTACGATGGCGGCGCGGAGAGCCTTGCAGACGTGAACTTTGCCCTTCAGGAAGGCGAATTTCGCTTTCTCACCGGCCCTTCCGGCGCCGGCAAGACGTCGTTCCTGAAGCTGATTTACCTCGCGCTCCGACCGACGCGCGGGCGAATGACGCTGTTCGGCGAGGACGTGACAAACGCTGCGCGCGAGGCGCTGCCGCCCTTGCGGCGACGCATCGGCGTCGTCTTTCAGGAATTCCGCCTGCTCGACCATCTCACGGCCTTCGAAAATGTCGCTTTGCCCATGAAAGTTGCGGGCGTTAACCAACACCAATACCGGGAAGACGTAAGAGAACTCTTAAATTGGGTCGGCCTCGGCTCAAGGATGGACGCTCTGCCGCAGACCCTTTCAGGCGGGGAAAAACAGCGGGTCGCGCTGGCGCGGGCGCTCGTATCGAAACCTGACCTCATCCTTGCGGACGAGCCGACCGGCAACGTCGATCCGCAAATGGGTGAAAAAATCATGAAACTCTTTGTCGAACTCAATAAGCTCGGCGCCGCCGTGATCGTTGCAACTCATGACCTTCAACTTGTCGACGCGCTCGGCAAGAAGACAATGCGCCTCGAATCGGGCCGTCTTCGGGAAGAAGCGGCGGCGGCGCGCAGCCGCGGACGGCCGTGATGAGCAGCGTATCCGGCATCAATGGAGCGATCGAAGAGAGCCGGCCGGAGGGCCTTGTCGCCGACAGGCGCGACAAGCGCGGGCCGAACTTCCTGTTTCGCCGCTTCAGCCGCTCGCCGCTGCTCCCGGAGGCTGGCGGCGCGCCGCTGACAGCGGTCATCGCCGTCATTTCCTCGCTCGCTTGTCTTGCTCTGGCGGCATTCCTCATAATCGCGTCAGCGGCGCACAATTGGACGACGGAGCTTAAGTCGTCCGTGACTTTGCAGGTGAAGGGCGTCGACGCGGCCGAAATTGAGGCGCGCATTGCCGCCGCAAGCAAGATCCTGTCGGCGGCGCCGGGCGTCATCGACTTCAAGGTTATCTCTTCAGAGGACGCCGGCAAACTGCTTGAGCCATGGCTCGGCAAAGGAAACACCGCGTCGCTCAACGTGCCGGCGCTGATC
>JBMOOR010000277.1:42540-46371 GCA_049324555.1 Pseudomonadota bacterium
GCCGCCGGAATGCGGATTCGCTAGCCCGGGAGCTTGCGGCGATCTCGCCGGGTCTTTCGCTCGACGATCACGGCGGATGGAACGATCGCCTCGCCGCCGCCGCCCGCTCAGGTCAGGCGCTCGCGTTCGCTGTCTTTGCACTGATTATGGGCGCCGCCTCGGCAATCTCGGTTTTCGCCGCGAGAGCCGGTCTTTCCGCTAACGCCGAAGTCGTATCGCTGCTGCATCTCGTCGGCGCGACCGACGGTTTCATCGCCAACGAAGTCCAGCGGCGGTTTACCCTGATCGGTCTTCGCGGGTCGATCGTCGGCCTTGCGACAGCGCTGTTTTTTCTCAGCCTTGTCGCCCTTGCGACACGCGCGCGCGGCGCCGATGGATTGTTGCTGCCGGGCCTCGTGATCGGGCCGGGGATCGCCGCGCCGCTCCTTGCCGTTCCGATCGCGATCTGCCTGGTCACCGCGGTCGCCGCCCGGCTGACAGTCCTGCGGACGTTGCGGGAGACCTACTGACGCGCCGCGTCGAGGCTGGTCTGGACCGCGTCGCCGCAAACGGGCTATCGTTAATTTTGGGGGAAGATGAGGGAACGCTTTCGTGCAGCGCTTGCTGTCCGCCATTGTATTTATCGCGCTCGCATGGGGCGTCGGCCTTCTCATCTTCGTCGCCGAACTGCCGCGGCCGACGACCAAGCTTCCGGCGCCGGCAGACGGAGTTGTCGTCTTCACCGGCGGCGATGACCGGATCGCTTCCGCGATGGCGCTGCTCAATGACGGCGTCGGCAAGCGGCTGCTTATTTCCGGCGTCAATCCGACGGTGACGCGATCGACCATGGCCGAACTCTGGCCTGGCGATCCGGAACTGTTCGACTGCTGCGTCGATCTTGGCCTTGAAGCGCAGACAACGCAGGGCAACGCCAGCGAGCTTGACTCATGGACGCGACAGCATGGCTTCATGTCGCTGATACTAGTGACATCGGACTATCATATGCCGCGGGCGCTTGTTGAGGCGCGCGACCGCCTCCCCGATGTAAGGATTACGCCGTATGCGGTCGCATCCGGCTTTATCGGCGCCGACGGCCGCCCGCGGACGGGCGCGGACTGGAGGCGCATGGGCGGCGAGTACACAAAATATCTTTTCGCCCGCGCAAAGACGATTGTCACCTGACGCCTCAATCACGCTCAACTCTCGAAAAGGGAACGCAATGATCGGCCTGCGATCCCGTTTCTTCGACATCGTCATGGCGTTGCTGACGGCGACGATGGGAATTGCCTTTCTGCCCGCGCTGATCGATCGCCGCTCCGCGCGCGCCATGACCAGGCTTTGGGCCCGCTGCGTGCTCGGCGCGCTTCGCCTCATCTGCGGAATACGTCATCAAATTATCGGGGCGGAGAATATTCCCTCGGGCGCCGCGATCGTTGCGGGCAACCATCAGTCGATGTGGGAGACGATAGCCCTTCTCGCGCTGTTGCCGCGACCGGCGATCGTCTTCAAAAAAGAGCTGCTCAACATTCCGATTTATGGATGGTGGGCGCACCGGACGGGCGTCTCCATCGATCGCAGCGGCGGCGCAAGAGCGATCAGGATGTTGCGCCGGGAAACTGAACGCCACATCGCTCGCGGCGATCAGATTGTCGTCTTCCCTGAAGGGACACGCGGCCCTCCCGGCGGGCTCGGTCCGCTTCAGCCGGGCGTCGCGGCGATCTACCTTATCGCGGACGCCCCCGCAGCGCCCGTCGTTCACAACTCCGGCGAATTCTGGCGGCATCCAAGCGGGATCAAGGAGCCCGGCGAAATCGCCATTCGCTTCCTGCCCGCCATCGCTCCTGGCATGCCGAGGCGCGATTTCATGAAGGCGCTCGAAAGCGCACTGCGCGTTTCTCCCCGTTAGCGCGGGACACAGTAAGCGCGGGCGCGCCCTTGCAGGATTTTGTCCGCACATCGCCGTTCATTCGTCGCCGGGGCGCCCCCACGATTCCAGCATCCATGCGGGTTGCAGAGGTTTTGTCCGTATTCTCCGCACAATCAGGATCGCCTGACGGCCTCATCGCCCGATCGGCGCGCGGGCGCCTTCGGCGAGAAACGGAACTCGCCGTCGGATTGAGAATTCAGCGCGCAGCGCTGTTGCGCCGCAGGGCTGAACGACCGGACTTGTCAATGCGCCGGCGAGCGGCTTGCGCCGCCCTCGGCCTGACCGAGATGGGGCGCGCCGCGTCGCGTTCAAGCGTCGGTTTCGCTGTATTTTCGTCTTCGTTTTCCCGCAATGGGCGAACGCGCGCGCTGCGCTAGCGATGCGTCGCAGCGATCGAAGCTGCATCAGCCGTAAAGCGCCGCGCCGATCACCGGCTCGCGCGCGCGTTCTTCGACAATTCGCGCGAATTCATCGACGTAAATCGCGCCTTCCGGCGTTTTCTGCACGAGGACGATGCGCCGATCTGTTTCATCTCGCACGCGACGGACGTAGCCGAGGATGGACAGGGCGTCGAGAGCGCGGCTGATCGCAGGCTTGGGGACGTTGAGATCGCGAGAAAGGCCGCGCACCGTATGCGGGCCGGGATTAAGATAGACGGTCAGCAAGATCGCCCATTGCCGCATCGACAGGTCAGGCGCGTCGCCGCGCACCGCGTCGGCGAAAACGTCCCGCCATGTCGTCAAGATTCCCGGTGCAGCCATGATCGTGCAGTCAACGTCCTAGAGTTCAGGCGACGAGCCGCTTTGCCGCCCGCCGCGCCCTGCGACCCTGCAACCGTTCGTCCGTCAAGGGCAAGCGGTTCAAGGCGCAGCTGGGGCTTCACGCCGTGATTCGGGACCAAGGCGTGAAACTCCAGTCTTTAATTTACTCAGCGTTTCCGCGCAAAACCGCACACACTTTTGCACACGCCGCTTCAAAGGCAGATGGCTTCAACCGAATCGATAGGCGCGGAGCGTTTCAAAGAGCGCCCGAATCGCTTGCGCTTCGCCGCCGACGGGCCGCCCCGGCGCCGCCTTGGCGCGCCAGGCGTAGATGTCGAAATGCGCCCAGACCGCAGTCTCCGGCGCAAAGCGTTTCAGAAACAGCGCCGCCGTAACCGAACCCGCGAACGAGCCGCCCGGCGAATTGTTGAGATCGGCGATCGGCGAGGACAGCATCGAGGCGTAAGGCTTCCAGAGCGGCATGCGCCACACCGGATCATTGACCGTCGCCGATGCGCTCGTCACGGCGCTGACGAACCTCTCATCATCGCAATAGAATGGCGGCAGCTCCGGGCCAAGCGCGACGCGCGCAGCGCCGGTCAGCGTCGCAAGCGTAATCATGCAGTGCGGACTGTCGCCCGCGCCGAGCGACATCGCATCGGCGAGCACCAGTCTTCCTTCCGCATCGGTGTTGCCGATCTCAACCGTTAGCCCCTTGCGGCTCGTTAAAATATCTCCGGGCCGCATCGCATTGCCGGAAATCGCGTTTTCAACAGCGGGAATGAGGAGCCGCAAGCGGAGATCGAGCTTGGCCTCCATGATGAGCCGCGCAAGACCAAGCGCGTTCGCCGCTCCGCCCATGTCCTTTTTCATCAGCGCCATTCCCTCGGCGCCCTTGATGTCGAGCCCGCCTGAATCAAAGCAGACGCCCTTGCCGACAAGCGTCAGCTTCGGCGCGTCCATGCGTCCCCAACGAATGTCAATGAGACGCGGCGCCGACGCCGAAGCGCGGCCGACCGCATGAATCATGTTCAACTCGTTTGCGAGCAGATCATCGCCTTTAATGACGGCGATCTCGGCGCCGAACTCTGCGGCGAGCTTGCGCGCCTCCGCCTCAAGCGCGTCCGGGAGCATGTCGCCCGCGGGCGTATTGACGAGATCGCG